>NZ_QJUG01000122.1 GCF_003426775.1 Allorhizocola rhizosphaerae
CGCTGCCCCTCCGG
Source organism: Allorhizocola rhizosphaerae (assembly GCF_003426775.1). Taxonomy (GTDB): domain Bacteria; phylum Actinomycetota; class Actinomycetes; order Mycobacteriales; family Micromonosporaceae; genus Allorhizocola; species Allorhizocola rhizosphaerae. The sequence goes on from NZ_QJUG01000122.1 coordinate 15, forward strand.
GCGGACGGGCCTCGTCCAGTGCTCGGCCTCCGACAGCACGGAAAGCAGCCCGGCCCGGTCGGTGACGGCGGGCGGCATCACGCCCGCGTCGGCCAGCGCGGCGAACGGCGCGAACAGCGCGCCGCCGACGGCGTCGACCGCCCGCACGATCAGTGTGCCGGGCGGCGCGGTGGCCAGGAGCCGCAGCAGCAGGCAACGCAGCAGGCCGGCCACGCGCGGATCGCGGGAGTCGGCGCTGAGCGTCAGATGCCCGGTGCCCAGCAGCGGGATGATCACGGGAAAGGTCACGCCGTCGAGCGGCCGGCCCGATCCAATCCGGACGAACTCGGGCCGCCGATGCTCACCGAGCGGGGCCTCCGCGGGAAGGTCGGCGCCGAGCCAGCCGGGCGCGAGGCGGGCGGCGGCCTCACTCAGCCTGGCCGCGAGCTGGTGCTGCTCGGCCAGATCGGTGCGGGGCAGCGGCACGTGATCGTCGAGCGCCTGCGCGGCGGCCTGAACAATCGCCGCAGCATGGCGGTGCAGGACCGCCGCCTGGTCGATCCGTTCGTTGGCGTGTGCCACGTGAGCGCCCCCTCCGGGAGGTTTCCTCGGGGAATCTAACGCCTGGGTACGACAATCCGTCGCTCACTCGCTCGTCAGATAATCGATGAATTTGGCTCTAATCAGCGGCTCCAGATCCCCGTACTCGTGCCCGGTCATTTCCCGCCACAGCTGCACGGTGTCCTCGATGGCCGCGCCGATGTCGGCCAGCTCGCGCTCCTCGGTCTCGGGCGCGGTGGGCAGGCGGGTGAACAGATCCCAGAAGAAGCCCAGGTCACGCTTGTTTCGTGCCTTGGCGAAGGCCTTCTCGCGCAGCTCCTCGGTCGACAGTGCGTCCAGCTCGGAAAAGTCGGTCACACGTCGCAGCCTAACGGGTGATCCGTGCGGCGCATCGCAAACCGCACGCGCACATAGAAGAACGCTCAGCCACCACGGGGGAAGTGGCTGAGCGTTGTCAGAAGACTACGGGATTACCCGGAGCTCGCGCCAGTGGCGAAGGCAACTGATTTTTGGCAGTGATCGCGATCCGGGCGGCGGTCAGGCGGCTTCGACTCGCCCGAACCACTCTCACCAGCGTATTTTCGACCGATGTCCAAACGCGATCGAATTGTGATCACTCATTTGGGTGGTGCGGCCGGGCGGCTGAGGCGAGGGCCTGCGCGGTGGTCGCATCAGCGGGAAAGAACGATTCGATGGCGAGCTCGGACAGGGTCACGTCGAGCGGGCTGCCGAACGTCGCGATCGTGCTGAAGAAGGTGAGCTCGGTCTCCCCGGCCCGGAGGCGCAGCGGGACCATGATCTCGCCGGGCCCGGGCAGCTCGACGTCGGGCACGGGCTGGTCGCACGGGTACCCCTTGATTTCATCCTCCAACGCGGACACCTCGGGGTCGCCGGTCATCTCCACCACGCGCCGGATGCGTTGCAGGAGATGGCCGCGCCACTCGCCATGATTGATGATTGCCGGCGCGAGGCCGCGCGGATGCAGGCTCGCCCGGATGACGTTGGCCGGCGGGGCCAGCAGTTGCGGGTCGACCAGATCGGTGAACAGCGACAGGCTCGCGTTGGCATCGACCAAATTCCATAGGCGGTCGACGACCACGGCCGGATACGGCTCGTGGCCGGCCAGCAGCTGGCGCACCGCCGCCCGGATCGACGACATCTGCGGATCGTCCAGTGGCGTCTCGGAATAGACCGGCGCGTAACCGGCCGCGAGCAGCAGCCGGTTGCGCTCCCGCAGCGGCACCTCCAGGCGCTCGGTGAGCTGCAGCACCATCTCGCGGCTCGGCGCCGACCGTCCGGTCTCGACAAAGCTGAGGTGCCGCGTGGACACCTCAGCCTGGATCGAAAGCTCCAGCTGGCTGAGCCGGCGCCGCTCCCGCCACTGCCGCAACAGTTCCCCGAACGGCCGCGGCCCGTTGGCCTGCAACATTGTTGTCACGTTAGTGCCCGGCTCGCCGGACCCGCCGCAGCCCCACCCACTCAAGCTCGGCAAACGCACCGACCACGATTCCCTGCAGGGCGACGTAGGCGATGCCGAGGCCGGTCAGCGGCAGCAGGCCGAACGCGATCACCGCCGCGCACCCCACCACCCACAGCACATTGAGCGCGATGATGCCGCGCACCAGGGCGGGGCTGACCGGCCGGCGCACACCGGCAAACCAGACGAGCCCAGCGAAGGCCAGCAGGAAGAGACCAACCGGAAGCGTGAAGGCCGCCGGTAAGCCGAAGAGATCTTTTTGCATTTGGGGTGTACCGATAAAGGCCACGCCGGTCAGGCCGGACGCGATCGCGTCCCACCGCAGGGCCAGCCGGACGAACCGGTCGGCGGGCTTGGCCTGGGCAGTCGTGCCGTCAGTCAGTGCTGTCATGCCCCAAGCCTTGCGGGCTCAGCGAACATTGTCGATTACCTCGGAGGTAATGCGATCGGTCTCGAGCGCCGCCTGCGTTGCGTCGAAGATCTCCTCGCCGAGCCGGCTCGTGCGGTCGGCCACGTCGCGCCACGCCGAGAGCACCTGCGCCGCCGCGTCGGCGTAACCGCGGGCGAACGCGTCGCCCAGCTCGTCGCGCCCCCAGGGGCGGGAGTCGTGGGCGCTCTCGATGCGCGCCCCGGCCGTGCCGCTCGCGCTGAGCAGTGCATCACCGGCCTCGGTCAGCGCCCGCGCCGCGCCGGTCGCCCCGGCCACATCGACAGTGAACTCACTCCCCGCCACGGCGGTCACCGCCCTTCCCGTGCTCTTCTGCGTGCGTTGCTTGGGTGCTCGTGTCACCGCGTGGCATCGCTGTAGCCCATGGCCTCGTCGTGGCGGCGCAGGACGTCGTCGAGGCCCCCGCCGTCGGGGAGAATCTGGGTCAGGCGCTCGCGGACGGCGTCGGCCGCGAGCATTTCCGCCTTGCGCATCGCCTCGACGATGAGCGCCGCGAGCGGCTCGTTGTCTTGCAGCACAAGGTGTTTGAGGTTGCCCTGCGGCCCGACCACGACGGTGACCATGCCATCGGGCGAGCGCACCGTGACCTCCATCGCCTCAAGGTCGCGCCGGAGCGCGTCGACCCCGGCCCGCAGGCGCGTGTATTGCGCGTGCACGTCTTCGAAGCGGCTAAACAGGGCCGTGTTCTCCATGATCCCCCCTGGTCGAGAATGAGCCATCTGCCTGCACTCGCAGCGGGGCGTGGCCCTCGCTGAGAGTCGTCAACGCGGTGTCGATGTCGGGCCCGCAGAACCACGCGCCGGCCTGGTCGAGCACGAAAATCTGGCCGTGGCCGTTGACCACGATGAGACCATCGTCGCCGTCCACGGTGCCGATGGGGTAAAGGACCGCGCGCATCAGATCGGCGAAGCCGATCAGCGCGGGCATGTGGTCGGTCATGGCGCGGGTGATGCCGAGCCGGAACGGACGCACCCAGCACTCCCGGCCGGGCCCCCGTGTGTCGGAGACGACCAGCGGATAACGCTCGATCACGCCGCGCGCGGCCTCGACCGGCGGGATCACCGGGGAAAGCAGCTCGAACGCGATCTGCGCCCAGCGTTTCGGTTCGAACGCCCGCCCATCGGGGAAAGTCGGCACGTCGGTGATCAGGGCGGTCCGCCCGATGGGCGGGATGGCCCGCTCGTCGAGCAGTCCAAAGTGGATGTAGGCCTGGAGGCATGTGTCGCACGGCGCGTCGAGCTGCCGCCGGATCGAGCTGCGCGCCAGGTCGGCGCCGTCGCCCAGCGCACGCGACAGGACGAGGAGCTCGGCGTGCCGCCGCGCACCGAAGACCGGCGACGGCTGCGCCCGGAGCCACTCCGCCAACGCCGGGTCAAGCTCGGGAGGCATGTCACCGACGGAGCTCTCGTGCCACCACACACGGCCATCGGGCGCCTCGATCCAGGCCGTGCGCTCAAGGAGCGGGAGCAGGCTCGGGTAGTCGGGCGGCGGTGGCCCGCTCACCGGCCGCGCGGCCTCATATTCCGCAGCGAGCACGTCGATCGCCCACGGCGGCCACCGGCTCAGCCCACCGGTCTCCTTGTCCAGCACGGTCTTTGCGCCGCCGCCGATGTCGGGCCGCTCGCCGGCCGGAGGAGCCGTCCAGACGGCCCAGCCGGAACCGAACTCCTCCACGAATCCGCGCCACGGCCTGCCACTGCGCAGGGTCGCCGCGTTGGCGAGCCGCTCGGCAAGGCGTCTCGCATCGTCGATCGTCGTCGGCATGCGGCACACGGTACCCGGAGGGTACGACAACTGGTGGCTCTGGCGCGGATGGGTTACGTTGACGACGCGACATCGCCTGTTGGGGAGGATACGTGCCGCTGCCATCACCGATACCTCATCCGCGATCGTCGCTCGGCGCCAATGCGGCGATCGAGCGAGTGGTGGGTGGGGATTGGCCAGAGGGCGACGAGCGGGCGTTGCGCGGCCTGAGTGACCAGTGGCGCGAGGCGGCCAGGCTGGTCGGGCCGCTGGTCGAGGACGCGGGCCGGGCCGTGTCGGGTGCGGTCACAGCGTTTGGCGGGGCCGGCACGCGCCAAGGTGATGCGCTGCAGCGGTTGTGGGAAAAGACCGGGGGATCGCTCGGCGTCGAGGCGTTCGAGGGGCTCGGTGAGCTGGCGGCGGCCGGTGCGCGGGTCATCGAGGCGGCGAAACTCGAGATATATGTTCATGTGACGCAGATGCTCACCGATTTGGAGAGGCTGGGCGCGCTGTCCTCGGCCGGTTCCGGAGTCCCGGCCACGACCGTCGCCGCCGAACCAGTGATCTTGGCGGCGCGGTGCGCGGTCGAACGGGTACTCGACAAGGCAATTAACGAATTGAATGAGCTCGGGTCGACCGCGGCGGCGGTGAAGACACAGCTGGGACAGTTCAGTTTTGGCGTGCCAATGTTGGCCGAGCAGCTCACGACGGTCGATGGGGTGGCTGCCGCCGGAGCTGCCGGGTCGACGACGCAGGCGCCGCAGGCCGAGGGCGGCGATCTCGCGATGGCCTATGGCGTCGGCTACCTCGGCACGGCCACGGGTGCCGCGGCGATGGTTGGCGGTGGTGCGCCGCGTGGGACCGCGCTGCGCGGCAGGTTCGGTGAGCGTGCTCTGCGTGGCGGGCACGTGGCCGAGGTGCTGTCGGCGGTGACTGTGAATGTGATTACCAATGAGAGCCCGAAGCGGCCCGGAGATCTGGCCGGTGTTTCCGCGGCGGTACCCGTTGCGCCTGAGCCGGTAAAAGCCTTGCACGCCAGCCGGGAGGCCACCGCCGCACTGTCATCATTGGACAACCCCAGGCTGACGGGCATGGAGCCCGTCAAGGCTCCCGCGCCGATGGCGGAGGCATTGACCAGGCCTAACGTGGGTCTTGGCCTGGGCCTGCCGAGTGCGGAGCAGCAAACAGGGGGCGCCGCCGCATACGTTAAGGCGCCAACAGCTGCGGCCGCCGTTGGAGCGGCCCCTTCCGTGAGCGGTGCTGCCGGCCTTGGCGCATCTCGGTCGGAGGTCGCCGGCCTTGGTTCACCTCGGTCGGAGGTGGTCGGCCTTGGCACATCTCGGTCGGAGGTCGCTTCCGCGGCCAGGACACCTGCGACATCCGCGACCACTGAGGCGGTGGCACCTGCGTCCAAGGAGGCCCGGCGCACGGGCGGGGCCGTGACCAGTGCAACGCGGGCCGCGGCGGCGTCGGGTGCGATTTCCTCTTTCACATTGTCGGCACTCTCGCAAACGCCAACCTCGGAGAGCCCGTCGCCATCGTCGTCGCCATTGTCGCCGTCGCCTGAAGGATCTGAGGAAGGGCGAGAGCCCGCGCCTTTCATGCTCCTGATGCAGGCCCAGGCGACAACGCCGACGCCTGAAGTGAAAGTGACAGATGAGGCCAGAGAGCCGACGCCGAAGGAATACGAGGACCTCATCGCGGAGGGCGTTGCCGCAGGCCGGCGGCGGTCTGATGCGGTTGCGGTGCCGCGCGAGCTGCCGCCCGTTCAGCAGCAGGCGCTTGAGGCGAGCCGACCCGAGCAGTTTGGCGACCTGCACGGCGACTGGTTGCGTCTGATCGACGCGGGTGGTCCGGCGGTCGATGCCGGCCGGGCAACGATTTCCGTCGCCGTTGTGGAGTCTGTTTTGGACACTTGGTTGCGCGGCGAGCCTCGGGTGGCCCAACCCGGTACCCACCAAATCAAAATGGAAATGAGCGAGAAGCTGCAGCGTCTCCGGCCGGATGGGCAAGGGCTGGCGCGTGTCCAGGCGGCGCTGCGCATCGAGGGACACGGTTCCTGCGCCGTGATTGTGCAGGAACGGGTGCACGGTGAGCGCCACGCAACCACCATCCACAATAGACACGGCGAGCTGTTTTACGTTGACGCGCAACGAAAAGTCGCCCCGGTTTCCACCGCCCCACCGCCCACCGAGGGTGTGATCCGGCTCGATGCGATGGCCTTGACCGCGGCCGACGCGCAGATCGACCTCGCCCGCGGCAAGTCGGCTCCGACCGAGTGATTGTGCCGTTCGGTTGGCGGCAAATGCGGCTTTGCGGGAAGATCGATGCATGCCGTTCGTCGTCGCGGCACCAGCCGCAGTGATCGGGGGATTGGGAGCACTCTGGGTCACACTGACCCTCCTGATTGGATTGGAAGCCGGGTTTCTCAGCGGTGTGATCCTTGGCTTGGGCGCGTTTGTGCTGCTCGCGGTCAGTCATGGGGCGCCGGTCGCCCGAGTGACGCCACCCCGCTGGCGAAGATCGCTGCTGCTCGGCCTGCTCTGCGGCGTCGCGTTATGGCTGGTCAGCGTCGCTGCGATCGGTCCAATCGGGAGTGTGGCCGGCGCTGTGGTCGGTGGGTTGGCTTGCGCCATGGCCGATCGCCGGACCACCGCCACCCGGCGCGCCACCCTGCTGCACCGCGCCCTGCTGGTGTTGCTGCTGCTTGTGACGCTGGAAAGATTGACGGCCAAGGCTTTCTTCGACAACGATCCCTACGCAGGGCTCGGTGCGCTCTGCGCGGTGATCGCTGCTGCGTTTATTCCGATGGATCGGATCCGGCGCTGGACCGCCGAGCGGCAACCGGTTCCGGCGAAGATTATTTATCGAGATTTTGGCGGGTACCGGGCTGAGGCCCTGGCATTGGCCGCCTTCCTTGAGCCGGTGGACGTGCCAAAGTCCCTGCTTATCGAGACCGCACATGAGATCGGGGCGGGGAAGGCCGGCTCGCTGCGAGGTTTGGCGGCCACGGCGATGGTGGAGACGGGGCCCGATTCGCTCAACGTGAATCCGCAGGCGCAAGAGTTCGCGCGCCAGCGCATGCTCGCCGATGAGCGGCGGTGGTGGACGGCGCGGGCGGTGCGAATGCTCACCGAGGCGTTCCCGCCCGGACCGTGGGCGTCCGCGGAGTCGCGGGCCTGGTGCGAACGGCTCATGCCGCACGCGTTGGCCCTGTCGGGGTGGGCGGAAAAGCACAACGTGGAGCGCGGCGCGATGGCGCTGCTGCTCGACGAGGTCGCCGGTTATCTGGCCGAGGCGGGGCGGCTCGAAGATGCCCGCTCTGCGGCGGCGCTCGCCGTCGCGCATGCGGCTGCCGGATTCGGCCCGGCTTCGCCCGAGGTGGCGACCCTGCACGCCCGGCTGGAGCAGCCGCAGCAGACGGCGGTGGACCGGGCCGAGCTCGCGCACCAGTTCGCGCTGCTCGGCGACGGGCATCGCGATACGGGCGATCTCGATGCGGCGCGGCGGGACTACCGCACGGCGCTGGTCCACGCCCGGTCGGCCTTGGGCGGCCGGCACGAACTCGTGGGGGACCTGCGGGCACGGCTTGCGGCGTTGCCGGCACCGGCCAGGGACGAGTCCAACGAGCGCAGGCTGGTCATCGGCTGCTTTTCGCTCGTTGTCGCCAGTGTGCTGATCTGTGTCGGGGCGGTCGTGCTGCGCGGGATCGGCGATGGGCGCATGCGCGCCAGCGAGGACGCCCTGGCGCGCGTGGAACAGTTGGCTGAGCTGTGCGCTTCCAGCCCGCGATACTTCCCTGCAGCGGATGCTTTCGCCGGCGCGGAGCCCCACCCGGTGCGCCTGTTCCGCAAGTCCAATAACGACAGCGAGTTCACCCTCGAGCCCTACACCGTCGCGCCGGCCGCACCGTCCGCGACCCAGCTCGTCGGATGCGTCACCCAAACGCGCACCGGCCCCAACCTCGCCACCTGCAAGTATCCCGATCGCCCAGAAATCCCACTCCACCAGGCCACCTACGTGCTCAGCATTTACGAGACGCGCACCGGCGCCAAACTCGGCACGCAAACCCTCACCGCCACCCACGGCGAGTGCCCACCGTCATACCAGCCCCCACCCGAAACCAAGCCGTGGATGCTCTACGCCGCCCCAGCAGACGACCAGTACCGCCAAGCCATCCTCCTGGTCGAAGACCTCCTCATCCGCCCGTCGAGTATCGTCCAGTCCGGCGTCGCCGCAGCCAGATAACCCCAACAATCACCGCCGCAGGAATTGTCCCCAACACCCACCACGGAAACCGCCCCCCACCGGGCATCTCCGGCCGCGCCACCGCCACCGACGCACTCACCCGCGCCGTCGCACTCACCCCTGGCGACACCGTCTCCCCAGGCAACTCCGCTGTCAGCGCCGCCACAATGTTGAGCACCCCATGCCCGTACTCATCATCCCGCCCCGGCGCCCCCCTGTCCGTCGCCGTAGCCGTCAACCGCCGGATCACCTCCTGTGCCTTCAGGTTCGGATAACGTGCCCGCACCAGAGCCACAGCCCCCGCGACAATCGCCGCCGCATCCGACGTGCCCGTACCCTCCCGATACCCACCGCCCTTGTCCGTGCTAGAGATATTGTCGCTAGGCGCGGCTATATCCACCTCCGGCCCTGCTACCGAAATCCTCGACCGATTCCCATTCCGATCCACCCCCGCCACCGCCATTACCCCAGAGATTGCTGCTGGATAGCGAACGCGCTGATGGGTCGGTCGGTTGCCGACGGCGGCCACAACCACAACATCCGCACGGATAGCGGCCTCGGCCTCCTGTCGCAGCAGCAAGTCGTCTTCGTCAACGACGCGCGATATAGAAACGACATCGGCCTCGTTTGCAACCGCCCACCTGATGCCTTGAGCCAGGGCCGATACCGCGCCAGACGTCGAAACTGTGGTGCGCACAGGCAGAACCCGGGCTTCCGGTGCCATTCCAGAGACCCGCCCAGTCGCCGCGATTATTCCCGCCATTGCCGTGCCGTGTCCGTCGCTGTCAATGCGCCCATTTCCTCCAGAGGTAGACGTAAGATCGGTGCCAGGTAGCACAGAGTCGGCTAAGTCGGCATGATCGGCGTCCACACCTGAATCGAGGAGAGCTACCTTGACGTTGTTACCTCTCGATAGCGCGTGTGCCTCGGGCGTTCTCAGGTATTGATGAAACCACTGACCGTCGGAAACCTCGTCTATCACAAGCGCATGACCGAGAGCAACGAAGGCAAGACACATGGCGTTGGCAATAACGCCTTGTAGTGTCATCCGGAGATCTTCCTGAGAATTATGTGTGGTTCATCGGCCCCTCTACTCTGGAAACGCCATGGATAGGCCAATTCCGCAAACCACTGTTTAAATGCTTCCTCTTGGTCGGCATTTGTTCGACCAGGGCAAGAGTCCTCATTTTGGCTATTGTCAATGACCGCTGGACCACCTACATTTGTCGGCCACACGGTATTAGCGGCACGCCGATACAGGCTGTTGCCGTTTCGGGATTGAATGACTGATGGCGATGCGATAGGGCTTAGCGGCAGGATACCCATTTCGCGGCCACTGAGGACGTTGGACGCAGTCGACCTCCAACTGGGATTACCAACCGACCCGACAACTCCACCTGGGCCTACAATCGGCGAACCTCTCCCGGTCGACGGGCTGTTGCGGTACGAGGGATTGAAACGGTCTCTGCTCTGTGGCATTGGCACGAGAAATCCGTTGCGCGTCACACCTGGACCTGGAAGGACATATATGCCGCCGTGTGGCGCGTAAAGATTCCCTGGTGGTACCGGCAACATAGATACCGGTTGTCCAGGGATGGCCGGGACAAGCGAAATATGATTCGGTGATGAGGTTAACATTGGACCATGGGGGGCACGATCGAGCCAAGGTTCATATCCCGGCACAGGCGGGACAGGCACTGCTTCCCCAGAGGTCACGTCGCCGCCCGAGCCGATACCAATCGCTCGGGAATGTTGGTCGACGCTGAGATCGTATAGTTCCGGAGCGAGAATGCGTCTGCGGTGGTCACGGATGGCTTCGTCTGTCTTGACCATGATGGCTTGGGCCTCAGCGTTGAGGTCTTTGGCTGCCTCGTCCCACCACTCTGGAACCCAGTCGGTAGTGACATTGTTCCATTGACTGTGGATGCGCTCGACCTTGTTATGGGCTTCGGCGTACGTCTCCATGATGCCGTGCAGGGCGTAGGCTGTGCTTTGAGCGCAATTTGCGTCGGAAAGCAACGACTCTGCGAACCTCTCGAGGTGGTTGAGCACTCCTAAGGCGGCGGGTGACTGCCACGCCTGTGTTAGGTTGAAGTGCTGCACCCTGAGACGGCGATGATGGTCAACGAGCAATTCGGCGAGCCCTCGAAAGCCATCTACCTGCTCCCACCCCTGCGGATCATCTTCTGCAGCGACAATCTCCCATATGCGCGGAACGTCGAACGCCGTCCAGTCGACGCGTTGGCCATAGAAAGTCGGTTGTTCCGGCACGGGCGCATATGGCATCGGGCCGATGAAGGGTGCTGTCATGGCTGTGCCCCGGTTGCGGATTGATGCGGTGAGACTGGAGGTAATGCCTCGTTGAGGCGCTCGATCACTGATTCGATGCCGAGTGCAGATATCGCGTCGGTATCGGCGTAGGCGTCGAGGATGTTATCCAGGAACGTCGAGATCTGTTCTGCGCAGCGAAGATGGCTGACGTTGTTATGGGCGTAGCGCTTTAAGACATAGATGAGCGCTCGCGCAGCAGCGTCGGCCTCTCCGGAGGGAGATCGCCGTCCGAATGGTACGCCCTGATGAATCTTTTGATCAGCTCGGGAAAGGCCTGGGCGTAGACCCTGCTCTGTATCAAGCCCAAAGGCCTTACATATGTCGCGAAGTTGAGCTAAATCGACCGCAATTCCTTGCGATGAGTACGTCATGAATCCTCCCCCGTCCACGGCGAGATAGGGCTATGAGATGTCACCGTGTCCTACTGTGCGTTGATCGATGGCAGCGTATCTCACGATTCCAGCGCGCGCAGTCCCGATGCTCGCGGCTGTGGATAACTCGCGTTTGCGATCCTGGGGTTGTGGATACAACCGAAAAGCAAGAACAAGATCGTGAGAAGGCCAGACCCATCTTGCGTCGCTCACTTCGATCCGCTATAGATCTTCAGGATCAGGTTTGCATTGGCGTTGCAGCGACGCGGGCGGGCACGGCCGATAATCGACACGGCCAGCTCGCCGTTCCACAATGGTGGTATGCGGTGGAAGCGTGTTTTGGCGATTGGTGCGGTTGCTGTGGCTCTGGGAGCCGTGGGAGCTGTCAGTGCGACGTTGCTGGCCTACCACGACGCCACAAAGATTGATCGAAGCAACCCGAAGGTCGTACTGAGCGAATATTTGCGGGCATCGCTTGTGAGGAAGGACAAGGTCGGCGCCGAGCTTTATTCGTGTTCTGACCAAGAAAAGTTTGCTGCTGTTCGCATACTCCGCGACGAGCTTGACCAGCGGGAACGAGACTTTGGTGTTTCGGTGGTTGTCGAATGGGGCGCCCAAGACCGAGTTGATCAAGGCGACAAGGCTCTCCTCACAACAGGTCTGAGCATTATCGCCATCAAGAACGGTGTCGAGCAAAGTAGTAGCGAGCAGCGTTGGCGTTTCACCCTCATCAACGACGACGGCTGGCGGGTCTGCGGCGCCGAACGACTCCCATCCCCTACGCCCACGCCCACCTCTATTCCAGCCACAACTCGCTCACCGGCAGCGCCCTAGTCGCGGGCGCCTTGCCCGTTGCCGCCCAGGCGTACCAATCCGCCTCGGCTACCACCCTCACCCACGGCATGCCGTCCTCTCCCTCGTGTGCCTCGGTCACGGCCCTCAAGCCGCGCGTCTCCCCATCCTCTCCCGTATGCACCATCCTCCGCCCCGTCAACTGCGCAACGCCCTCCGCCGCAACCGCCGGCCTGTGCGGCGGACCATCCAACGAAACCAGCGCAGGCGCTCCCGATGCCGCCGTCGACGTCTCCAGCGCGGCCGTGTGGATGGTCTCGACCCAAACCCGTTCAATCGGTACCAGCGCCGCCGCCACCTCGGTCCGATCCCGTTCAGCCCGGTACCACTCGGATTCCGCCAACACCGGCACCATCGTCCGTGCCCCCTGCTTTACCACCGCATCGGCGCGCATCCCATCACGCCATCCATGCCCCGGTACCCCGATCAGCACCCGTGCCCCCCGCAGCGTTCCGCCGCTAGCGATCACATTCACCGCCGGCACAGGCACAATCGGCGCCGGCGGTGTACGCCATTGCGCCGCCCATCGCGCAAAATCGGCCTCGGTCATCGGCGCATCACGCCCGCACCAACACGCGCACACACACCCCCATCACACGGCCGCCTTACCCAGCGGTGCCCCCCTCAGCGCCATGAACACCACCGGATCCACGGCTCCGCGCGAACTCCGGTCCCCATCCAAATGCACCTCGAAGTGCAAATGCGGTCCGGATGAGTTTCCGGTCGTCCCGACAACCCCGATAATGTCTCCTGCGGCCACCCGGTCACCTACATTTACCTTCGGCTTTGAATTCATATGGCAGTACCGCGTAATCACCTGCCCCGCATGCAGAATCTCCACAAACCATCCGCACCCGGGAGTTGACGGCGATCCGTCCCGATCGCAGTTGCCGACGTCGCAGCGGCTCACAATCACCACACCTGACGCCGACGCCAGTATCGGCGTATTCCGTCCCGCGCCCAAATCCACCCCGTGATGTGACGGCCTTTGCGCGGTCCTAAAGGCGGACACCACCTCGGCCCCAACCGGCGCAGTCCATCCCGACGCCGAGATCTCACCAAATCCCGCACACCTCAACTGCCCGTCGACGAGGACGGCCCGCGCTGCCCCATCCGTGAGCGAGTTTACGATCTGCGTCGCGAGCGGTTCGTGTTTCGCATACGCGTTCGGATACGCACTGATCTGAACCCGTTGCGCAGCAACAGTAAGCGGCAGTATCTCCCACCCGTCAACCTTCAGCAGCTTCTCGTAAAACTTCGTCGCCGAATAGCTCGGGTCCATGATTTGTTCGGGGGTACCCCATCCCTGGCTCGGTCGTTGCTGAAACAGCCCAAGGGAATCGTGGTCGTTGCGCGGCCCCAGATGTCCGTGATTGGTCAGGGTGCTTTCCTGCATCGCGGTGGCGACCGCAATCACCCAACCCCGCGGCGGTACCTTCATCTCCTGCCCGGTCTTCACAATTATCGCGGCATTGCGTACCTGATCCGGCCCATAAGGCCCGACCCGATCGAATTCGCCATTCACGCTGATCACATTGGGCCCGCCACAGCCAAGGGCATTGGACAAATTCGACTGACTATTGGCCAGGTCACCAAAAATGACGGCGCTCACCGCACCGCCACAGCACAATAATGCCAAAACCCCGGTCACGGCCAGGATCAAACCCGGTTTTAAAACCTTTTTGGGGGTACCGCGCAGGGGCGCGCTCATCGTCGGGGGCAGAGGTGGCTTCATCTCACTGTCGCTCCCAGTCAATTCCGTCGACCAGCCAGCGACCGGAGGTCAGCACCATCCTCAGCCGCAGCTTGCCCACATCAATCGGGAAGATAACGTCCACGCTCGCATCCGCGTGCACCTCGGTCGTCGCGACACCGGTGATCCGATCCGCAGGCACGGATGCCGGGTCCACTCCAGACAGCTCGGCCGCCAGCGCCTTCGTGCACAGCGGGACCAGTGCGTCCCGCCACGCCTGCGCCGACCGCTCATGATCGATCCAATTTTGCGCGAACACCGTCGCGGCGCCCACCACCTCGGGTCCCGTCGCGGCCTGTTTCGGCGTGGGTGAGGGCTGCAAGTCCACCACGCTGTCGTTGCCCGTACTTGGGTCCACCGTCGACACAGGCGTCTGTCCCTGCGGCACCATCGGCTCGGGCTCACCGCCAACCAGCCGCCCGATCGCCACCACCAATGCCACGATGAACAACAGCGCCAAGGCCACCGCCGTGCGGGGCCGCACCGGCAACCAGCTCACCAGCCGCCCCGCCATCGCTACCTCGTCTCCGCGCGCGCCTCGGTCCGTGCTTCCTGCTGTGACGTACGACTCGGTTCATCCGCCCCGATCGTCGGCGGCGTCGCCTGGTGCGGCACCGACGCGGGCCGATACACCGCGTACCCCGGCGCACCCTCTGGAACGTCCGCTGTGGACCACTCGCGCCGGACCCGCGTCGCATCCTCTGCCCCATGATCGGGCGCTGGCTGCGCCTCCGACCGTCGTACCACCGCCGACTCTTCCGCCTCTGCCCGCGACTCCGGCACTCCAGTGGCCACAGACCCCGCGGCCACCACCGCAACCGGCGCCGCCGTCACCGCAGGCGTCGGCCGGGCCATCAACAGCGCACTCCCGCTACTCCGCCCACTCAACTGCGTGATCCGTGTATACGGCCGCAGTAGCACCCAACCGACAACACCGCACAGCAACACGAGCGTCACTTGAAGCCAACCCGGCAAACTTCCAGTACTCATAATGAGATCAACAGCAAACAAATAGATCGCCGCGCCAGTCCCAAAGATGACCACGTTGAAGACCGCCGCCAAGACCGCATTGACGAGTCGCCGGATCCCAGCGCTTGCCGGTCTCAACAATCCAATGGTTCCCAGCGCCGGGGCGGCAATCACAGCCCAGCGAATAACCAAGAATCCAAGCAAGACCAGCAACGACGCCACAATGTCGAAGGACGCGTATGCGACCGCGGCAATAATCGCGACAAAGCCTGCGCCTACCCGCTCCATGCCCTTTGTTCCGCGCAGATACTCATACGCCTCAGGATCTTCAGCCCGGATCTGCTCCGCAATCTTCATCCACTCACGCTTTTTGGCGTCTATGATGCCTTGACGTTGAGCCGGATCGTCCCTGATGGACTGCATATCCTTCCAGCTGAAAGACTTGGCTCGATGAAGTGCGGGGCCATACTTAAGCGCCGTTTGGCTATCGGCTGAACCGAGTGTGCCGCGCAACCAGTTGCGATATAGCAGACTCTCAACCGCTGTGTCGCCGGCGCGGACTGCGGGCCGCCTGGTGTCGTCACACGCGCCCGGTGTGGGATCGTTGCACGGCTGCCCTGGCTGACTCGTATCCGGTCCGATCGCGTCATGCACGACTCCTAGCGTCCCGACCAGGGCATTGTCCGCGATGTTGGCGGAATGCACCGGCCACTTCGCCAATGCCGTCACTGCTATAAGCACAAGCAGGGCCCATCCGACGGTAGTCAAGGCGGCAGACATATGAGCTTGTCGTGATCGCCACAAGAGGTAGAGGCCAATGACGCCAATCGTGATCACGCCGAATACGCTGAAAACGCGTGTATAGATGGCCTGGGTCGCGCCCTGAACCAGCGGGTTTGCCCAGGCCCAAAGGTCGCCCGGATTCCACGCCTTCTCGCGAAGCCCGTTGCTGGCTGCCACGATGCCTGTAGCAATCATGAACTCGCCGTTGGCGATCGTGGACTCGAGCTTGTGGTCCGGATGCATCAGCGTGTCCGCGCAGCCGATGTCATAGGTCGTGTAGTCGTACCCGGCGTATCCGTATCGCGTGTACCTTCCAACCCGCCCGTTGACGGACCAGGTCGGTTCGACCGCGAACCAGCCGCCGAAGCCTGAGTCGGGAGCTGACGGGTTGGGGGCGCGCAGGCACTGCACGCGTGCCGCTGGCACCTCCTGCAGTCGGGAGATGCATTCGTCCGGCCCTCTTGCCCGCCATTCCTCCAGCGAGCACAACGGGTCCCCGGGCGGCATCGCGCCCGACGCATTCACCGTCTTGGCCTCAGCTGGAGCCGCGCTTGAGGGCGTACCGAAGTAGGTGCCCATGAAGAGCACCAGCACGGCGAGGACGAGGCAGCGGAGTCTGTTCAACGGCGGGCCGCCTGCCCGGTCGGGGTGGTATCCAGGGTCGCCAGCAGTCCGTCCACATAGGACACATCCACGCGCACGCGCTGCACCCTACTATCCACGTCGCGCAAGACAAACTCGCGGTATCCGAGCCGCCCCGCGCTATTCGCATCCGGCGCCGACAGCGACGCCAGCACAGCCTCATATCCCACATCCGTGGGCACCCGCAGCAGCCGCAAAGCGTCCGAGGCGATCTCCGGGTCCTGCGCGATGCGCCCCACGAAGACCGTCGACACCAGGTTTTGCACGTCCAGCCCGAGGATGTCCTTCGGGTTCTGTGACGCCACCAGCGCCGCCAGGTTCCACTTCCGCGAGTCCCGCGCGAGCCGGACCAGGAATGACCGCCCGGACCGCCAGCCCTCCATGAAGTGTGCCTCGTCAAGCCCCACCAGCTTGCGCTGATGCATATCGCCCGAGTAGCACCGCCGCACGGCCAGCCGGTGCGCCGTGTGCAGCATCGGCAACGCGAGCGCCTCCTCGGCGGACCAGTACTCCCGCTCAATCTTCAAGTCGGGCAGCCGCAGCCCCGACATCGTGATCACCGTCAGTGCCGCATCCGTGCCCAGCAGTTCAGGCGGCGGCGAGCCGAAGAACAGCAGTGCCAACGGCATCTCGGCCGTGTCGAGCAGCAGGTTGGCCAGCTCCCGCCCGGTCTCGTCCAGCTCTGCCAAACACCGCACCACATCGTCCAACGTGGACGTTTCCTCGGCCGGAACCGTCCGTACCGCATGCCGAAGCAGCGTCGCCGTCGAGGCCTCCCGTGCCACCTGCGGCGGCACGAGCATCGAGCAGATGTCCTGCACCAGCATCCGGCGCTCTGCCCGCGCATTCGAGACGGCGATCTCGAACTCCCGGTTGCCCGCGTGTCCCGCGACGAACTCCGTCCGCGACGGGGTCGGGATCAACGAATAAGGCGCAAGCGTCCCCTGCTCTCCGCCGGTCAGGTTCAGCACCCGCGTAAACGGCCGAAGCTCCGGCATCGAGGCCAGTCTGGCCAGCGGCCCGCTCGGGTCGAGCAAGGTGACCTGCACACCCCGCCGCGCGTTCAGGTATCCCATGGCACCGAGCAATGTGGACTTTCCACCGCCGGGCTCGGCCACCATGACCGCAAGACCGGACCGCTCCCGCACCTCCATAGGAAAGTGCGGGTCCAAAAACACCGGCCGCCGACATGTGCCCGCCGTCCGCCCCAGCAGATCCCCGCGCCGATCCCCAACGGTCGAAGCCGCCTGGGGCAGCGCGGCCGCCAGCAACCGAACCGGCATGCGCCTCAGATAACCCGTATTCGCGATCGGCTCACCCGGGATGAACTCCCGCGCCAACTGATCCTGCTGCTTGGGATGCTGCAAGGCTATCCGCAACTCGCGCCCGTAGGCCGCCGTCATCGCCCGCGCCCGCTCCAGGCACTCATCCCTTGACGATCCGCTCACCGCGATCCGGTGCCACCCGTGTGCTCTCGCGGAGTCGACCGGCAGGCCGGTCGTCATCTCGTCACCGAGCACCAGCGCCCGCCCCGCCAACCGCTCCAGCTCCGGCGGCGCGTCCATGCCATGCTCCAGATAATCCTGCTGCTGCGAGCGGATCATCCGCAGCCGGTGCTCCAGGTTCCGGAACGAATCCTGCGGCCCGAGGATATCGACCCGCGACGAAAGCTCCATCGGCCAGGGCAGCCGCTCATGGAAATGCAGCCATGGCTCATGCCGCTCCGGAATGTCCAGCGGTTCCATCCGCCCGACCGTCAGCACAGCCACATGCCGCTCCTCGCCCGTCATCCTATTGACGAGCTTAACTGTGCTGCCGTACGGAGTTCTATACCGTTCTATATTTTCGGTGAGCGCGAGCAGATCGCCCGGCTCCCACTGTCCATGCCCGACGGTGCCAATGCTCACTGGCGGCGCCATGCCGAGCGCCACCGACCGGTACAGCAACCACTCCAGCTCGGCTGCTGCCGCCCGCTGGCCGCGCATGCCGAACGCCGCGAGCACCTCGTCGAACTGCTCGACCTGCCGGCCCAGCTTCTTGCGCTCGCTCTCCGGGGTGCCCTTCCCGAACGCCTTCAAGATCCGCTCGCTGAACGAGTCTCCGATCGCGCGCCGGGCGAACGTGACGCCCAGGAAGGTCTGCCCTTCCGCATGGTTGACCTGCTGCAGGTGCTGCTGCGCCGCCACCAGGTGATCGGCCCAGCTGGGCGCGCCGGGCACTGTCGGGAGTGGACGGACGGTCAGGTGGTCGAGCTGCGCCGCCCACTGGTCGGCCGGAAACGGCCGGGTCGTCCTGCGGATGTGCAGCCTGAACCCGGCGAGCCCGGCGAACTGCTCGCTGATCGCCGACAGCAGCGCCTCCCGCTCCGGGTCGGGCCGGAACGCCCAGCGCACCTCTGGCAGCAGATACCACGCGGTGACCGCGTGTGCGGTGAATGTCAGGTGCCCGGCGATCTCGGAGATCTCGATCTCCTGCGCGGGCGAACGGTCGCGCTTGAGCTTGGGCGGCTTGGGCGCCTTGACCGGCTTGGTGTTGACCCGCTGCGGCGGCTTGACGGCGGGCACCGTCCGGGCCGCGTGCCGCCCGGCCGGCTGCACCGGCGGCGGAGGGATCGGCACCACCGGAGGCGCGCTGACCGGCCGCATCGGCGGCGGCATCGGTGCCTGCGGTATCGGTGCCTGCGGTATCGGTGGCTGCGGTATCGGTGGCTGCGGTATCGGTGGCTGCGGCGTCTGATGCACGTGCACATGCCTCGGCTGCCCCGGCTGCTGCCCCTGTACCGGAGGGCTCGCCGGCCCTGGACGGATCGCCTGCACCGGCGGCGGCTCGATAAACGTGGGCGGCGTCGGCGGCGGCCCACTGATCTTCACGCCGCCGGGTGACGCCGCGGCGCCGTCAAACAGCTCCAGGAAGGGCGATTCAACGTCCAATGTGGGCGGTCCGGCCGACCGTCCGGGTGGCAGCGCCGGTGGTGGATTTTTTTGGGGGGTACCGCGCAAGCGCGCCGCTGCTTGCGCCGCCGCCTCACGCATCTCGGCCGCCCGCCGCTCCGCCGCACGCTGCAGGTCATCGGGCCGCTCGCCCGCATCATGCGAAGCGCCGGGAGCCGGGCCCGGCGTGCGCCGCTGCGGGGGCCGAAACGACGCGACCGGCCCCTCCGCAGGGATCGCGTCGGTGACCGATTCGTCGAGGTCGAGCTCGAACTCCTGATCGTGTGTCGTCACGTGATCCCTCCCCGGACCATGACCCGCCGGGCGACAAGCTTAGGGTCGCGCCGCTCGGCGGCGGACTCGCGGGAGCGCCGCCAGTCGGTCAGCGCCGTGCGGATCACCATGCGCGCCGGCCGGTCGGGATCGACGTGCCGGAACACATAGGACGTGGTCACGATCGCGAGCGCGATCTCCCACGCCGGAAAGGGGTCCCACCCACCGCGGAAGAACGCGAAGATGAACATGTAAAGCGGGACCAGCAGCGCGAACAAACCGTACTGCGCGTATGGCAGCTGGACCGGGAACGTGTAGCCGGGCGGCCCAAGGTAGACGAGCCGGGCCCGGTAGATGTCGTCGTCCGTCCGCAACCGCATGAGTCAAGCCCCGCCCCACGTCTACTGGAACACGATGTTGATCAGGCTTTGACCGAACAGGAACAGCGCGCCCGCGCCGACGATGAAGGCGATTCCGATGAGCGCGATCGCCGAGCTGGTCAGCACTTTGGACACCTCGCCTCGGCTGGCCCGGCCGATGAAGATCACGCCCAGGACGGCCAGCAGGATGGGCGCGATCGTCTTGGCGAACCACCCGAGGATGCCGGTCGTGTTGATGCCGCCATTGCCCGGCCCCGGGGTCGGTTGTGCCAGCAAGAATTCGGCAACCCCGCCGATCAGCGACGTGGTGGCGTTCATTGGTCTAACCTCCCCCGGATGCCTCGGCGGATCAACTGTGCTTAGCCTTACGGAAAGGTGCGCTCAGCTGTGGGATGCGCCGATGACACCCTGTTTCGTGTCGAACACTTTCTGTACACGTGCGCCTGTCAGCGCACCCCTGAGCGTACGGGTCGTCACAGCGAGCGACAAGCGATGTAACTATGTCATCGGGTGTCGGAAGCTCGCCTGTGCATCGTGACGCTCACGTCGTTAAACGCATGCGGGATAGGGGCCTGTGGCTTGTGGACGGTGACCGTTGCCTCGTTCACACGTTCGAATGAAAGGCATACGTCGAGCAGCCGCGCCGCAAGCGTTTCGAGTAAATTCACCGGTTCGCCGGAAACCACCTCCGCAAGCCGCGAAGCGAGCTCGCCATAGTGGACAGTGTCAGCCACGTCATCACTGGTCGGAAACGTGAACCCGAGCGTCACGTCGACCACGAAGTCCTGCCCGTCGCGGCGCTCGAAATCGAACACGCCGTGGTGGCCGCGGACGCGCAGCCCCTCCAGCCTCACAAAGTCCATTGCCGCCACACCTTCAACGCGTCCATCGTGGCGCGCACGTCATGCACCCGCACTCCCCACGCCCCGGCCTGCGCAGCCAGCACACTGGTCGCGGCCGTCGCGGCGTCCCGCTCGGCCGCCGGGCGCCCGTCCAACAGCAGGCCCAGGTAAGACTTGCGCGATGCCGCGAACAGCACCGGGTACCCAATCGAAATGATCTCGGAGAGCCGGCGGCAGATCGCCCAGTTATGTTCGGCGGTCTTGGCGAATCCCAGCCCGGGGTCGACGATGATCCGCTCGCCCGCGATCCCGGCGGCAAGCGCCTCGTCGACCCGCTGTCGCAGCTCGTCGCGCACCTCGGTCACCACGTCGCCATAGGTGGCGAGCTTTTGCATGTCGCGCGAGTGGCCGCGCCAATGCATGATCACGTAGGGGCAGCCCGCCTCGGCCACGACCCGCACCATCGCCGGATCGGCCAGGCCACCCGACACATCGTTGACGATCGACGCCCCGGCCTCCAGTGCCGCCGCCGCCACGCTCGCCCGTGACGTGTCCACACTGGTCGGCACGCCCGCCGCGCGCAGTGCCTCAATAACCGGAATAACCCTTTTTATCTCGGTACCGGCGTCGACCCGCTCCGCGCCCGGCCGGGTGGACTCCCCACCAACGTCGATGACGTAGGCACCCTCGTCGCGCAGCTGCACCCCGTGCGCCACCGCGGCCTCAAGGTCCTGGTAGAGCCCACCGTCCGAAAACGAGTCGGGGGTGACGTTGAGGACCCCAATCACCACCGGCAGGCCACGATCATCGGTCACACTGCGATTGTGACTCAGGTGGTCTTCTCGATCGGGAGCAACCTCGGCGACCGTGGCGCCCATCTCCGGGCGGCCGTGGCCGGCCTGGCCGCCAACGGTGTCGTGCAAGCGGTCTCGGGCGTCTACGAGACGCTGCCGTGGGGCGAGGCCGATCAACCGGCCTATTACAACGCCGTCGCGCTGGTGACGGGCCCGCACGACGTGGACGAGTGGCTGCGCATCGCGCAATCGCTCGAACAAGCCGAGGGGCGCGAGCGCGACCCGCGCCGCCGCTTCGGCCCGCGCACGCTCGACGTGGATCTCATCGCCGCGTGGACCGACGACGGGACGCCCATCGAGCGCGACGACCCGGACCTGACGCTGCCGCACCCGCGCGCCCACCTTCGCGCCTTCGTGCTGCGCCCATGGCTGGAGATCCAGCCCTACGCCCGGCTGCCCAGGCACGGCTGGGTAAACGATCTTGTGCTGTCCGACGCCCTCGCCGACGACGTCGCGGCCATGAGGGTGGTGAGCGATGTCGAGTTAGAGTGATACAGCGTGAGCATCGGGGAGAACAAAGGCCCAGAGCCGCGATTGCGGCCGACCAGCGCAGCCACGCTTTTCGTCGCGGGCCTCGCCGCCGCAGCCGTGGCCTGGTTGTCGATCAGTTTTTGGTACTGGGACATCCTCCAGCTGCCCTGGCTGCCCGCGGTCACCATGCTCGCCCTGGCGGTCTTCGAGTTCGTGCTCGCCGTGCAGACCAAGGCGCGCATCGAGCGCAAGCCGGGCCGGCCGCCGGTGGAGCCGCTCGCGGTCGCCCGCTACGTCGTGCTGGCGAAGGCGTCCTCGCTCGCCGGCGCGATCTTCCTCGGCTTCACGGCCGCCGTCACTGTCTGGCTTGTCGTAAAAGCGCAGCGTAACGATGCCGCGGGCGCCGACCTGCCGACGGCCATCCTGTCCGTCATCGCCTCGCTCGCCCTCGTCGGCGCAGCTCTCTGGCTGGAGCGCGCGTGCCGGGTGCCGGAGCAGCCCGATTCGAAGGACACGGATCAAACCCAGCTTCGTCCGTAGGACTGTTGGTTTCACGTTTGAGCCGGTAGGTTCGCCCGCGTAGCCGGTTCGTACCTCGGCGACCGGCAGGCGGCTAGCGGAGGCGTGATGGTCATGGTTTATGGACGTGACTCTGACGCGACTGACGCCGGGCAGCTCAGCGGCCGGCACAGTCTGTCCAGGTCAGGTTCGGCGACCAATCTGGACGACGTGTTCGACGATCCCGCGCACGGCGACGTCGGCCGGGACCGGCTCGGGGTTCACTTCGCCTGGGAGGGCGTGCTCCTGCTGGGTGCGGTGGTGCTGGCATACCTGCTGTATGCGAACTATCGCGACGTCGTCACCGGTGCCGCGCTCAAAGATCTGCTCGTGCTGGGCTCCGTGCTCGGCATGCTCGCCCTCGGCGCGGCGATCACGCTGCGCGTGGCCGCGCCCAACCTCGCGCTCGGCTCGATCGCCATGGCCAGCGCGCTCTACTACGCCAAGCACGGTGGCGACAACATCATCACCAGCTCGATCACGCCGATCGCGGTGGCCATGGGGCTGGGCGTGGGCATCGCCATCCTCGTTGTCGGCTTCCACGTGCCAGGCTGGGCCGCGAGCCTGGTCGCGATGCTGGTGACGATCGCCTGGATCAAGAATCAGTTCCCGTCGTCGATCTCGGTCAACGGCGTGTTCGACCCGAGCAACCGCGCCTACTACCTGTTCGGCGCGTTCGCCGTGCTGAGCGTCGTTGCCGGGCTGCTCGGGCTGATCAAGCCGATCCGGCGCGGGGTGGGCCGGTTCCGCCCGATCGCGGACCCGGCACTGCGCCGCGGCGGCCTTGCCGCGACCGTCACCGCGCTCGGGCTGGTCCTGTCCAGCGGCCTGGCCGCGACCGCGGGGATCATCATGGCCACGATGCTCGACAGCGCGGGCAAGCCGGTCGACCCCTCGGAGGGCATCGAGCTCACCGCGCTGGCGGTCGGCGCGGCGCTGGTGGGCGGGGTGAGCGCGTTCGGCCGGCGCGGCGGGGTGTTCGGCACGATCCTCGGCACCGTGCTGATCGTGCTGCTCATGACATACGGTGACCGCGCGGGCTGGCGGATCTCCGAGTTCGTGCTCGCGGCCGGAGCGCTGACCACGGGCCTGATTGTCACCCGTTTGGTGGAGACGTTCGGCCGGCCGCTGGAGCTTGGCGGGCCCGAGGACTGGTCCGACGTCGGCGTCGGCGCGACCACCACCTGGTCAACGACTTCCACCAGCGACGACCCGTGGTCCGGGCTGTCGTCCGCGCCGTCCTCACCACCACCGACCACCACAACCACCACCCAGTGGGGCGACACGGATCGCTGGAGATAACCGTTAGTCCGCTATGGCAGGAAAGCTTTTCTGGCCTTCCCCTGGGCGGCGACGGTCGGTAACCTCTAGCGCTATGCCGGCCTCCAATACGCGGGAAGATCAGCGCAACGCGCAGATCTTTTCGGTGCTGTTCTGGGTCGGCGTCGGCCTTGCCCCGCTGGCCGCGCTGGTGCTGCTGATCGGCAGCGGCACGGGTTCGCTGCGGGCGTGCCTCGGATTGGTCATCCTGTCGGTCATCCTCATCGGTGTCTCGATCATGCTGCGCCGCGACTCCGACGGGCTGCGCGCCGAGCTTGAGGACACGGTCTTCGAGGAGATCGACGCGCTGCGGGCCGACGTGCGCGACGACATCGCCCACGCGGCGCAGGCGACCCATCGCGCGTTCGGCGAGAAGATGCAATTCCTGCTCGACCAGATCGAGTCCACCAAGGCCGATCTGGCCGCGACCAAGGTTCACGTCGACGCGCTGCGCCACGGGATCACCAGCCCGCCCCCGCCACCGCCACAGCGGCACGCCGCGAGCGCGGAGGTGCATCAGCCCGCGTCCCGGCCGGGCATGCCGCCGGGCGTCGTGCGGCACACCGAGACCGTCCAGGTGACCACGCGCCACACGGTGATGGACCCGCACGACGAGATGCCACGCGGCACCACCTACGGTCGGCCGGCCCCGGTGAGCGTCCCCCGCGCCGAGGAGTCGTGGACCGACCAGCGGCTGCGCGAGCAACATGAGCGCCGCAGGGAGGAGCCGGCCGAGCGCTGGCAGCCACGTGAGCCACGTGAGCCACGTGAGTCCTATGCGGACCAGCGGCCCGGCCTGCTCGACGACGATGAGCGCCGTCCCGGGTTCCGCGCGGGCGACCGGTGGGCCAGCGTGCGCAGCGACGACCGGGGGCGCGAGCTACGGATGGGCGAGCGGCGCGCGGCGCTGCACTCCGACGGGTCCGGCACGGAGCTGCGCATCGAGGACCGCTGGGCCGCAGTGCGGCGCGAGGCCGGGCTGCCCGCCCAGTCGTGGCAGCAAGACGACTATCGCGACTATGACCCGGAGCGGCCCGACCGGCGCGCGATCACCGGCGCCGACCGCGAGGAGCGCTGGTCGGACTACCAGTCCGATTACGACCGCGAGCGCGACCGCGACTACGACCGCCGCTGGCGCTAGTAGTACTTTGTTATGTTGTGTCGTCGAATGTGCGGTTGCAGATGTGGCATGCGCCGGTGATGACCATGAGTATGGGTTGCAGGAGCCGCAGCACGGCGTAGAGGGTCAGGCCGGCGCATCCACTTTTGGGTCCAGGCGC
>NZ_QJUG01000123.1 GCF_003426775.1 Allorhizocola rhizosphaerae
GAGGTGGGGGCGGGGGTGGCCGGTGGGCGGGGCGGCCGGTGTGGTGGAGGCGAAGGCGGTCAGCAGGCGGCGCCGACGTAGCGGGTCGACGCGGACAGCTGTCCTTTCATCACGGTGTCGTAGGTCCACTCGGCCATCACCGGGCCGGTCGCCGTGCCGTCGCGTTGCTTGGTTTACGGCCGAGCTGGTCGTGGGGCACCTGGGGGTACCGTGGCCGCAGACTGTCCAATGCGGACAGGTCCGCCAAGCTTTCCATCATCAAAACCATAGCCAAATCTACGTCTCCACGTCCAAGCCCGCCGTCGTCGCCAAGGAAAGCGGCCCGGCGTAACCTCGGCGAGGTCAACAGCTCGAATCGGTGATATCGCGCCTGAAGGCAGAGAGACCGTGTCGATAGCAGTGGAAATCATCCAGCCGGGCGACTGGACAGGCCGACCCGGTCGAGCTGTTCGGCGGCCACAGACCACCGACACTTTGCTGGGCGTGGAAACGCTGGCCGCACCGGACGATCCGATCGAGGTGGATGCTCCGCCATCATCGATTGAACGCTAGGCCAGCCGCCTTACGGGGCAATCGGCTGCAGATTGTCCAATGCCGACATGTCCGCCGGTCGGACATTGCGGCCAGCGGGCATGGCGTTTCTTGGCCTGCGTCAGCAGGTGTTTGCGGACGCTCCGGACGTCTTTCCAATCCCGCCGAGGGCGCCGCCAGATTGTCGACAGGTATGTTGACCTGCGGGGGTGTCGTTGTCGGCATCGGTTAGAGTCATGGCACCTGCCAGCCGACTACGGGGATGACCATGCCGACAATCGTTGTGCTGCTAGTCCTTGGGATCTTCGGGGTCGGGCTATGGTTGCTCGCGGTGCCCGTGTCGCAGGCACGCCTGGATCGATTCGTCGCTCGTTATTCGTTGGATCTGCTCGTTATTCGTTGGATCTGACGGCCGCCAGCCGCGATCGTTTGCGTGCCTATCTGGCCGGCCGCAGGCGTGCCCGGGTGGCCGGTGTGCTTGTCGCGGCGGGCATCGGGCTGTTCGCGTCGGTTCCGGACGATCGGGTCGAGCTCGGGTTCGTGCCGCTGCTTGTCGGCTGGTTCGCCGGCGCGGTCGCGGTCGAGCTCGCCCAGCGCAGCGGGGGCATCCGCGTCGCTCACCCTGGACAGGCGTGGAGCCGGATGCCCGTGGCCTTGGGCGTGGTCACGGTGTTGTGGACGATGGCCGCGGTGTTGCTGCGCAGCGAAGGTGTCCGCTACGAGACGTTGCTCGGCTGGGGATCAGGTGCCCTGGCGACAGCCCTCGTCCTGGGTGTGATGGTGCGCTTGGCGAGTCGAAGTGGTCTGCGCGAGGCCGAGCCGGAACTGGCGTCAGCAACGTCCGCGGATGCTGTGCGGGGCTTGACTGTCGGCGGCATGACCCTTGCCCTGCTGGGCCTGGCCCAATCATGGATGCGTGCTGTCCCGGGTCCCTACACCGAAGCAGCCGAGCTCTATCCGGCGGTGTGGCTCGTGTGCATCGCCATGCTCGCATTCGCGATAAACACGGCGACTACGTGGGATCGCCGACGTGCGTCGACATGGTGTGCCGTCGCTTTGATCGCCGCGGTGCCGATAGCGTGGGCCGCCCCGGTCAGGTTGGCCCAGGAGCCACCGTTGCGCCCGCAGGAAGCCCGCCCCAGCGCCCACATCCGGGTTGTGCGGCTCGATGCCATGCCCGCCGCGCGCGCCGAGCTTGGCCTCGAGCCCGACCCACTCCAACTCCCGCACACCGCCAAGCCCGAGTCCCTGCCAACGGCGCTCATCGGCCGGGTCGACGTAACCCGACCTGCCCCGGCCGGGGCAAGCTACCAGCTGTTTGCCTTCGACCGGCGCACCAACGCCGCGATCACACTCTATGGAGCCGATGGTGCCCTTTGGCACGGACGTTGGAGTCTCGTGCTGCCCGCCCGATATCCGTGGCTGTCCAGCGTGATCGGGAGGCGGGATGCCAATGGCTTCACACACAATCCCAGCGCGGCATCACCGGATCCCGAGTCCGGTCTGCTGTGGTTTCACGGTCTGTTGCCCGACACCGGCCCGTATTCGGCCGACGACCTGCAGCTGGTGCTCATGCTCGTGCGGCACGGCGACAGCTTCGTCTACTGGGCCACGCCGGTCTAGCGACCCAAGCTCATTGCCTGCGCGGCTCCCCCTGGGCGTCCAGCAGCTGGTCGAGGTTGGTGGCCTTGATGATGCGCAGCACCTGATCGGGCACGTTGACCAGGCGGAGCCACCCGCCCGCCGACCCGGCCGCCTCGTGCAGCCGAACCAGCATGTGCAGGCCGGCCGAGTCGCAGAAGCCGAGCTCTTTCAGGTCGAGCACCAGCCGGGTCTCGCCCCGCTCGATGGCGTCCATCAGCAGCTCAAGCGGCGGCTTACTGGTGGCAAAGCTCAGCTCACCCACCAGCGCCGCTTCGAGCAACCCACCCGGGCGCTCGACGAGCCGGAGGTTCAGATGGTCCGACGGCCCGTCGGAAAACGCCTCACTCATCGTCACCTGGACTACCCGGATGAGACCTACGCTGAAACGGTAAGGCTGCGAGGGATACCGTGAGAACGAGCACACCCGTCGGTGAGGTGGAGCAATGGCGGATCACGATCGGCTCTGGGATCGCGCGATGACGGATTTCCTGTCCCGTGCCCAGTTCGCGCTTCCGGAGGAGCTCGCCGATGTGGCCAACACGGCCCTCGCGCCGCTCCGTGCCCGGATGACGGTTTACCTGGTGGACCACGAGCAGCGGGAGCTGCACCCGCTGCCGCACACAGGCCAACCGCCCCACCAGTCCCTGCCCGTGGACGGCACGCTGGCGGGCCGGGCGTTCAGCGCCATTCAATCGGTCAAAACTGTCGAAACCGGGCACGCCTCGGGAGCCGACCGGTGGTGGCTGCCGCTGCTCGATGACACCGAGCGCCTGGGCGTGGTCGAGCTCATCGCCGGCGATGACGGAGACACGCTGCACCGAGCGGGGCTGTTCGCGTCGCTGCTGGCGCACCTGCTCGCGACCAAGTTTCCGTATGGCGACGCGCTGCACCGCGGGCGCCGTACCAGAAATATGTCTGCCTCCGGCGAGTTGCTGCTGGCGATGCTTCCGCCGCTGACCTTCAGCTGCCCCTCCCTTGTCGTCTCGGCCATCCTTGAGCCCGCCTACGACGTGGGCGGTGACGGTTTTGATTATGCGGTACAGAGCGGGCTCGCGCGTTTCACGGTGATAGATGCGATGGGGCGGGGGCTGCAGGCCGCGATCACCTCGGTCACCGCGATGTCGGCCATGCGCGCCGCCCGGCGCAATGGGCTGCCACTGGCCGAGGTGGCCGCGGCCGGCGATGCCGCGCTGGTAGAATCGTTCGGCGACATGCGTTTCGCGACCGGTGTGCTCGCCGAGCTCGACATCGACACCGGATTGCTGCGCTATGTCAACGCCGGTCACCCGCCTCCCGTGCTGATGCGCCGGCATCACGCCGTCACCGAGCTCGACGACGCCCGCCGGCTGCCGCTGGGCCTGGGCACCGGGCCGGCCGAATACGCCGAAACGTCGCTGGAACCGGGCGACCGCGTGCTGCTCTACACCGACGGCGTGGTGGAGGCGCGGGACATACAGGGCGATCAGTTCGGCGTGCCAAGGCTGATCGACATGGCCGAGCGTGGCGCCGCCGCGCAGCTGCCCGCGCCCGAGACGCTGCGCCGGCTGTCGCATGCCGTGCTCGAACACCAGGGCGGCCCACCGGCCGACGACGCGACCATGATGCTCGTCGAATGGGCGCCCTGAGCAAGCCAAGTATGTGTGAAAGTTGGGCCATGACGATTGCACGCACGTGGCGCGCTTCGGCGACCCCGGACTACGACCGCACGGTCGAGCATTACGAGGTGTCGGAGTTCACCGGGTGAGTCACTCGCCGAACAGCTCGGCCTGCTCGCCCTCTGTCACATCGACAGCGCTGTGCTCGGGCGCAGGCGGCCCAGCAATGGGCGTCGAATAAACCCGCCCCCGCCGCGCCTCGACCGCGAACGGCACCAGCAGCACGGGCGGCATCGGCTCGGTGAACGGGCCGGTGCCCCACCGCACCCACAGCGCCACCCGCCCGGCGGCGGCCTCGGCGGCCAGCTTTTCCAGTGTGCGCTTGCGATCCGAGCGGTCCACCTCGACCACGATGGGCGCGGCACCGGCCCGCGCGATGCCCACATCCACGAACGAATGCCGGTCCTGGTACGGCGGGGGCAGCGGGAACACGCTGCGCGCCTTGCGATACACCCGCCAGCCCGAATCCCTGCCCCAGTCCACCACCGCCCCCGTCACCAGCTCGGTGATCTGATCGGCGTCGCGGTCCACAAAGGACAGCCGCAGGCCGAGCCACGCCTGCAGCGATGCGGCCAACCGCACCGACTCGGCGAGCGAGGTCGGGTTCAACGCCGGCACACCTCGACACCCAGCGCGTTGATCTTGCCGTGCGCCGGCGCGACGCCGTCGACCTCCTCGACCCCAATCACACCCGCGAGCCTACGCTGTCAATCCCGCAGGGAGTGGCCTCGGCCCAGCCCGCAAGGGCCTTGCATCGCTCTGGACGGGGCGGCGGTGAGCGCGAAGCCCCGGTTCGCTACGCGGCCGAGTCCACCCGTGCCCAAGAGCACGGCTTCGCCCGAAGAAACCTAGGCCACTTTGACGTGCATCTCCGCATCCAAGGTGGACAGTGTCGCGTCGCCCAGCGCGGCCAGGTCGGCGGCTCCGTCGACGCCCGGGTCGCCGTCACTGATCACCACCGCGTAGCGCAGCAGCAGGCTCTCGCCGTCGTCGAGGCGGACCTCTTTGCTGAAGAACGGCGCCGGACACACGCACGCGAACATGCCCGACCGCACGAACCACTGCGTCGGGTGCCCCTGGTTTTCGGGCGCGTCGACGAACACCAGCGTGGCCTTGCCGTTGGTGTAGCCCATCCAGGGCGCACGCTCGCCCATCAGCTCGTCGCGGCCCACCCGCGAGTCGAGGTAGACCCGCCCGCCCACGAACGACTCGGGCCCGCGCCAGAACAGCCCGCCGTATCCGGCGTTGTCGCGCCCCTCGGTGGTCGGGCTGCCGATGGCGATCTCGTGCCCGCTGACGTTGGTCATGGCCGTGGCGAACGCGAGCACCCACACCCCCGCCGCCTCGAACACGCTCACGTCGAACCGGCGCAGCTCCCGGAACCACACCTCGCCCTGCTCGGTGACCCAGTGCAGCCGGTGTGCCACGGTGTTAGGCGACAGCCGCAGGAACGCCTCGTGCCGCATCGCCCCGTTGTTGGGCAGCTGCACGTATCCCTGATCGCGCACATAGGTCACCCCGCCCCAGAAGTTGGCCGAGCCGACGTTGGGCAGCGACCACGCGATGCCGCGGTGCCACACGTGATCCTCCGGGCGGAACAGTGTCACCAGCTCGCCGCCGAGCGTGTGCACCGGGTGGAAGTATGGCCGGGGGGACTCCAACTGCGGCGAATCGGGCTGGTAGGCATAGGTCAGCAGGCGCTGGCCGCCGTGGTCGATGGACAGCGATTCGTCGGATTCATGGACTAGTTGCAACACCGAAACCTCCATCCATGCGGTGATAGAACGGCGAGTCGGGGCCGATCTCGCCCCGGTGCACCGGCCGGCCAAGGTACGACGACATGTATATCGCGGCGATCAGCTCCAGCGTGTCACGGGCGTCGGCGGCGGCCACCGGCAGCGGCTCGCCCGCCAGCAACGCGTCGACGACGGCCGCGAACTGCGTGGAGTGGCCGCTGCCCCGGCCGCGCAGCAGCGGCGCCAGCGACGGGTCGTCGCTCGTCACCGCCCAGTTGTCGTCGCCGTAACCATACAGATGGGTCAGTTCGACGGTGGCGTATTCGAAGTCGAACCGCAGGTAGGACGTCTCGCGCGGGGACAGCAGACTGTTGATCACGCTTGCCACGCAACCGTTTTCGAGCGTCACGATGGCGTGCGAGAGGTCCTCGGTCGCGGTCGGCCGGGCCCGGCGGGTCGCGACGGCCACCACCGACTCCCACCGCCCGAGGATCGACAGCATGGTGTCCATCTGGTGGATGCCATGGCCCATGGTGGGCCCGCCGCCCTCGTGCTCCCACGACCCGCGCCACGGCGGGTCGAAGTATGCGTCGGGCCTGTACCACAGCGTGTGGCACACTGCCGTCATCGGCCGCCCGAGCCGCGCGTTGCCGCCCGCCACCAGTTCGCGCAGGCCGACCGCACCCGCGCCGAACCTGTGCTGGGACACCGTGGCGAACCCGTCGAACGTGGCCAGCGAGTCCATTTCAGACAGCGAGAGCGCGGGCGGCTTCTCGCACAGCACCTTGATGCCTCGTTCGAGGCAGGCGATGGCCTGATCGTGGTGCACGCCCGGCGGGGTGCACAGGTGCACCAGATCGGGCCGTTCCACCTCCAGCATCGCGTCGAGCGAGGCATAGGCGCGGGGCACGTTCCACTTGCGCGCGAAGGCCTCCCGCAACTCGTCGACCACCTCGGCGACCGCTACCAGCCGCGTCCGTGGATCAAGGGAGGCCGCGTGCAGTCCCGCGATGCCTCCCGTCCCGACGAAAGCGATCTCAACCGTCCGCAATGGACACTCCCATCGTCAGCCTGCGCTCGTGGCCAACCACGCGCCCATCCCCCACCAGATTCACCGTGATTACTCTGTGTACCGCTTGGCTCGACGCTGAGACGCGCAGTTCCACCAGGCCGGGTTCGACCACCCTACGCCCGTCCCGGCCGGTGAAGCACGCCAGATCCGGATGGAACTCGAACTCCACCCGCCGGGTCTGGCCGGGCTCCAGCTCGACCCGCGCGTAGCCGATCAGCCGCACCAGCGGGCGGGTCACGGACGCCACCGGGTCGCGCAGGTAGATCTGCACCACCTCGGCCCCGGCCACCGGCCCGACGTTGCGCACCTCGACCCGGAAGGCGAGGCTGTCGCCGGTACCCACATCATAATGGTCTTTATCGATCTTACAATCGAAACTCGTGTATGACAGCCCATGCCCGAAGGGGAACAGCGGCGTCGGATCGACCGAGCTGACATCGGTGGCGTAGCCCAGCTTCGGCATCAGATAGGTCCACGGCTGCCCACCGGGGTCGTGGGGCAGGCTCACCGGCAGCCGGCCGGACGGGCAGACGTCGCCGGTCAGCACCGATGCCACCGCCGCGCCACCCGCCTGGCCGGGGAAAAACGCCTGGATGATGCCGGCGGTGCGGTCGGCGAAGCGCCCCAAGGCATATGGCCTTCCGGACATCAAAACCAATATCAATGGGGTACCGGTGGAGAGCACGGCATCCAGCAGAGCCGACTGGACACCGGGCAGTTCCAGGTCGGCCACGTCGGATCCCTCCCCCGACGTGCCCGCCTGGAACAGCCCCGCGACATCGCCGAGCACCATCACGCACGCCTCGGCCCGGCTCGCCGCCGCCACCGCATCGGCAAATCCAGATGTGGCGAGCTCGCGCACGTCACAGCCGCGCGAGTGGACGATGTCGGCGCCGGGAAGCCGTTGGCGCAACGCCTGCAGCACGGTCGGCGCGTCCACCCCGATCGGCGTGCCCGGGTGGTGCAGCCCCACGTGGCGCGGGAAGGTGTAGCAGCCGAACATCGCGTTGGGATCGTCGGC
The DNA here is from genome assembly GCF_003426775.1 of Allorhizocola rhizosphaerae. GTDB lineage: Bacteria > Actinomycetota > Actinomycetes > Mycobacteriales > Micromonosporaceae > Allorhizocola > Allorhizocola rhizosphaerae. Next base: position 7,660 of record NZ_QJUG01000123.1, read on the forward strand.
GAGCGGCCCGACGACGGCGAGCCTTTTCAGGTCGCGCAACGGCAGCGTGCCGTCGTTGGCAAGCAGCACAACGGATTCCTCGGCCACGCGGCGGGCGAGCTCGCGTGCCTCCGGCGGGTCCAGGTCGATGTCGCCGTCGGCAGTGGGCGGAGCCCAGTCGGGGTCGAGCAGGCCGAGCTCACACTTCTGCCGAAGCACCCGCTCGCACGCGCGATCCACCAGTTCCCGGTCGGTCAACGTGAGATAGGCAAGCGCATTGGGCAATTCCACGTCGACGCCCGCCCCCAGCGCGATCCGGGCCGCGTCGGCGATGTCGGCCGCGACCCCGTGCCACGTCTGCAGGAACGTGATGCCGAAGTAGTCGGCCACCACCGTGCCCGTGAACCCCCACTCCCCGCGCAACAGGTCGGTCAGAAGCCACGTGTCCGACGCGGCGGGCACACCGTCCACTTCGGAGTACGAGTGCATCACCGAACGCGCGCGCCCGTCGCGCACGGCCATCTCGAACGGCGGCAAGACCACGTCCATGAACTCGCGCCTGCCCATGCTCACCGGCGCGAAGTTGCGCCCGGCGCGCGAGCCCGAATAGCCCGCGAAATGCTTGAGTGTCGCGACAACGCCCGCCGACTGGAGGCCTTGCACATATGCGGTGCCGATCGTGGCCACCAGATAGGGATCCTCGCCGATCGTCTCCTCGGTGCGCCCCCACCGCGGATCGCGCGTCACATCGAGCAGGGGCGCCAGGCCCTGTTGCACGCCAACGGTTTTCAGGCTCCGCCCGATCAGCGCGGCCATGTCTCGTACCAGATCGGGATCGAAGGTCGCACCCCACGCCAGCGGCGTCGGGAAGATCGTCGCGCTCAGGGTCGTGAAACCGCTCAGGCATTCTTCGTGGGCGATGGCCGGGATGCCGAAGCGGTTGGCTTTCACCACCGCCTCCTGCATCCCGGCCAGCCGCAGCACGCCCTCCTCAGGCGTCACCGGTGCGGTCCCGAAGACCCGGGTCAGCTGGCCCAGCCCGTCCTCGATCAGCTGGTGCCAGTCCCATTCCGGCCGCTGCCCCTCGGGCGCCACGGGATCGTTGCCCCCGCCGACCCAAGCGGAATACAGCTGGGCGATCTTCTCGGCCAGCGTCATCCGCCGCATCAGGTCGGCGACGCGCTCGTCGACGGGGCGGGAGGGATCGCGCCACGGCTCCATGGTCATCGTGCGGCAAGGGTCAGCACGGAGACCATTTCGTCGTATGCGGGTTTGCTGTTGAAGTTCTCGTCGAGCAGGTTTGCCGCGCCCTCGCCCTCGAAGAATCCGGGCACCCACGAGTATTTGTCGGTGAACCCCCAGACGGTGAACGAGGTGCAGCGCCTCGCCAGCAGGCAGCCCTGGATCAGGGTGCTGTAACCCTGCGCCTGCGCCTGCAGTTTGGCGTTGTCCGTCGGCATGATCATGCGCACGTCGGCCTCGGTCACACTGGTTTCCAGGCCCAGCGCCTCAAACCGCCGGAGGTTTTCGGCGACCGCGCTTGCCGGATAGTACCCATACTGCACGCCCAGATGCCCTTGAATTCCAAAGCCATCCACCGGTACGCGATCGGCCTTCAGTTGCTTGGCGAGGTTGTAATAGGCGGTGCTCTTGGCGCTGATGCCCTCGACGTTGTAGTCGTTGAGGTACAGCTTGGCCTTGGGGTCGGCCTGGCGGGCCCAGCGGAAGGCGTCGGCGATGTAACCCGGCCCGAGCTGTTGCAGCCAGATCGAGTCGCGCAGGTTGCCGTTGTCGTCGATCACCTCGTTGACGACGTCCCACTGGTAGATTTTGCCGCGGAAGTGGCCGACCTCATCGAGGATGTGCTGGCGCAGGATGCCGCGCAACTCCTCGGGAGCGATGCTGCCATCGGCAACGCCTGAGGTCAGCCACTCGGGCAACTGGTTATGCCAGACCAGAGTGTGCCCGCGAACTCGCTGGTGGTTGGCCCGGGCGAAGGCCACGAGTTCGTCCGCTGGGGCAAAGTTCAGCTGGCCCCGCTGGGGCTCGATTTCCGACCACTTCATCACGTTTTCGGCGGTGACACTGTTGAATTCCCGAGCGATCCGCTCGCGGTAGACCTGGTCGCTGGCGAGAGCGGCCATGTCGACGGCGGTGCCGATGCTCAGGTGATTGCGGGCGGCCAGGTGCCGAAGGGTCCCGGGGCTGCCACCGTCGATCTCGGGGCCACCTAAGGCTTGCGAGCTCATAGGTAGCAACAGGACCACGGCAAGCGTGCCAGCGGCCCAAATACGTCTCGTCGCATTCACCACCGGTTTCCTTCCGTCAATTTCCGGAATATTTCCGTTAGTCGTCTGGAACGCTAAAGCCAACACGTCCGGCGGTCAACCCTCTACAGTCGGGGGTGCGCGACCGAAAGTTTCGGACGTAGGCTGAGCCCCAGGTTCACGCACTTGGAGGGTTAGCGGTGGCCATAGACGAAGAGCGCAAGGTAACGATCGCGGCGATCGCCCGCGAGGCGGGGGTGTCCGTGCCCACGGTCTCGCGGGTCATCAACGGGCGGTCCGACGTCGCGCCGGGCACGCGGCAGCGGGTCGAGGAGTTGTTGACCCAGCACGACTATCGCCGGCGCTCCTCCCGACCGTCCGTGACGGCAAGCCTGATCGACCTGGTGTTTAATGACCTGGACAGCCCGTGGGCCGTGGAGATCATCCGGGGCGTCGAGGAGGTCGCCCACTCCTCCGGCATCGGCACGGTCGTCTCGGCCATCCACCGGCGCTCGGCGCCGACCCGGCAGTGGATGCAAAACCTGCGGGCGCGGGCCAGCGACGGCGTCATCCTCGTGCTGTCCGACCTGGCCCCGCCGTTCCACGCCGAGCTGCGCCGGCTCAACGTGCCCGTGGTCGTCGTCGACCCGGCCGGCGTCCCGTCCTTGGACGTGCCCACGGTCGGCGCGGCCAACTGGACCGGCGGCCTGCGCGCCACGGAATACCTCATCTCGCTCGGCCACCGCCGCATCGGCTTCATCGCCGGCCTGCCGCGCTTGCTGTGCAGCCGGGCCCGGATGGACGGATATCGCGCGGCGCTCGAAGCCGCGGGCATCCCGCTCGAAGAGGAGCTCATCCGCGAGGGCGACTTCTATCACGAGTCGGGCTTCACCGGCGGCACGTCCCTGCTCGCCATGCCCGACCCGCCCACGGCCATCTTCGCCTCCAGCGACCAGATGGCGCTGGGGGTGTATGAGGCCGTGCGGCAGCGCGGGTTGCGCGTGCCCGACGACGTCAGCGTCATCGGCTTCGACGACCTGCCCGAGGTGCGCTGGTCCTCGCCTCCGCTCACCACGGTCCGCCAGCCGCTCGCCGAGATGGGCCTGCTCGCGGCGCGCACCATCCTGCGTGTGGCGCAGGGCGAAAAGATCGAGAGCCCGCGCATCGAGCTCGCCACCGAGCTGGTGATCCGCGACAGCACCGCCCCGCCCAAGTGACACCTCAGGACCTGGTTCGCGCCGCGTTGGAGGTGGCCGAGGCGGGACTGCTCGCGGGCGAGCAACCGATCGGCGCCGTCGTGGCCATGGGCGACGAGATCGTCGGGCGTGCCTACACGCAGGAGCACACGCTCGGGCGCCGGCTGGTGCATGCCGACCTGCTCGCGATGGTCCAGGCCGACGAGGCGCTGGGCTGGAGCAAGCGGTCGCATCCGCTTCGGCTGGCGGTCAGCCTTGAGCCGTGCGTGATGTGCCTGGGCACGGCCATGGCGCTGGGCGTGCGGGAGGTCTACTACGCGCTCGAATCGCCCAGCGATGGCGGGGCCGGCATCGCGGCGCACTGGCGTCCGGATCCGCCCGTGGAGTGGTTCGCGATGCCGGTGCTGCACGGCGGCGTCCTGCGCGAGGAGAGCCGGGACCTGTTCCGCCGCTACTGCGACACGGCACCCGAAAGCGCGGCCCGGCGGTGGGCCGAATCGCTTATTGCGGACTGATCGGTTTCGGAAGTTTCCGGTAGTGCGTTGACGCAGGCCACGCGTGCCCGCAGAATGGGAGCGCTTCCATCGATGTCGCCCCATCAGGGAGGTCCAAAATGTCCGTCCCATCCAGACGGCTCGTGCCTTTAGCCGTCCTGACGTTGTTCACCGGATTCGCGGTCGCGATAGTCACCGCACCCGAACCGGCCTCCGCCAGCGGCACGCTGCGCTCCCACGCGGCCGCCCGAGGCAAGTTCATCGGCTACGCCGCGGCCACGGGTCCCCTGGCCAACGAGACGGCGTACCGCAACATCGCAGGCTCGGAGTTCAACCAGGTCACCGCCGAAAACGCGATGAAGTGGGACGCCACCGAGCCGCAGGACAACCAGTACAACTTCACCGGCGCCGACCAGGTCGTCGCCTTCGCCCAGGCCAACAATCAGCGCGTGCACGGCCACACGCTCGTGTGGCACAGCCAGACCCCGGGCTGGGTGCAGGGCCTCAGCGGCACCGCCATGCGCACCGCGATGCAGGACCACATCTCCCGCGTGGTCGGCCGGTGGGCCAACGACCCGATCGTCGAATCGTGGGATGTCGTCAACGAGGTGTTCAACGAGGACGGCAGCCTGCGTCAGAGCTTCTGGCTCAATGCCATGGGCCAGTCCTACATCGCCGACGCCTTCCGGTTCGCCCGCGCCGCCGACCCCGACGCCCGCCTGTGCATCAACGACTACAACGTCGAGGGCATCAACGCCAAGAGCACGGCCATGTACAACCTCGTCCAGCAGCTGCGCGCGCAAAACGTGCCCGTCGACTGCGTCGGCTTCCAGGCGCACCTGGCCGTGCAGTTCGGCTTCCCGGGTCAGTACACGCAGAACATCGCCCGCTTCGCCGCGCTCGGGGTGCAGGTGCGCATCACGGAGCTTGACGTCCGGATCCCGCTCCCGGCCGACCAGGCCGAGATCACGCGGCAGAACCAGTACTACACGCAGATCGTCGACGGCTGCATGCAGTCGACGGCCTGCGCGGGCGTGACCATCTGGGGCTTCACGGACCGGTACTCGTGGGTGCCGGACACGTTCCAGGGCGAGGGCCAGGCGCTCATCTACGACACGAACTACAGCCCGAAGCCCGCCTACACGGCCGTGCACGACGCGCTCGACGACGGGGATCCGGGCGGCGACACCCAGCCCCCGACGACGCCGACCGGGCTGACCGCCTCGGGCGTGACGTCCAACAGCGTCAACCTGTCTTGGACCGCGTCGACCGATAACGTGGGCGTGACCGGGTACGACATCATCCGCAACGGCACGGTGACCAACACGGTCGCCGGCACGTCGACGACCGTCACGGGCCTGTCCCCGTCGACCGCATACCAGTTCGCGGTGCGGGCACGCGACGCCGCCGGCAACACGTCCGCCAACTCGGCCACGGTCAACGTGACCACACAGCCCGGCTCCGGCGGGGGCGGGTGTTCGGCCACGGGCACCGTGCAAACCCAATGGGGCAACGGCTACGTGGTCCAGCCCGTGACCGTCACCAACACGGGCACGTCCGCGATCACGGGTTGGACGGTCACGTTGACCCTCCCAAGTGGACACTCGCTCACCGGGCAGTGGAACGCCACCATCTCGCCCACCTCCGGCGCGGTGACTGCCCGCAACATGAGCTACAACGGCAACCTCGGGCCCGGCCAGTCGACCACGTTCGGCTTCCAGGTCAGCCGCCCGAACGGAAACACCGCCGTGCCTTCGGGCTACACCTGTACGGCTTCGTAAGTTTCGAACAATGCGCGGCCGGGGTCCGGCACTTCACACCGGACCCCGGCCGAAACTTTCGGAACTCTCGGAAAGTTTCGGATCCGATACGCTGGACACGTGTCGATCATCCGTCCCTACCGCCCCGCCGATCGCGCTGCGCTGTACGAGATATGCATCCTTACGGCGCACAACGGCGGCGATGCCCGCCCGCACTACCGCGATCCGGGGATCCTGCCCGAGATCTTCGCTGGCCCCTACGCGCATCTTGAGCCGCGGTTCGCTTTCGTTCTGACCGATGACCGGGACCGGCCGGTCGGCTATGTGCTGGGCACGGCCGACACCGCCACGTTCGTCAAGCGGTTCCGCGCGGAGTGGCTGCCGCTGGTGACCGACCGTTATCCGCCGCTGGTTGGCGAGCCCGCCGACGCCGATGAGGTCATGCGCCACCTGCTGCATTGGCCGGAGCGGATGATCGTGCCCGAGCTAGCCGAGCACCCGGCGCACCTGCACATCGATCTTCTGCCCGCTTATCAGCGTCGAGGCCACGGCCGCCGCCTGGTCGACCGGTTGGCGCAGGCGCTGCGCGCGGCCGATGCGCCGGCCGTGCACCTGGGCATGGTCACGGAGAACACGGCCGCGCGGGCCTTCTACGACCGGATCGGCATGCATGTCATCGACGTGCCCGAGCCGGGTCCGCTCACCTATCTGGGGCTGAAGCTGTAGCCGTGGCGGGTCGTCGCAGCGGTTCGGTGGCGCAGCAAACGCCCAGCCCATTGCTGCGCCAGTTGTAGCCCGAGGCGGCCAAGTCGGCGCGGGTGACGCACGCGCACCCTGAGGGCGTGGCGGGAGCGATCGCAATCGCCGTGGCGGCAGGCAACGTTGACAAGACCTCCGCAATCGTTGGCGGCGTGGTGGGTTCCTACACCGGCGCCGCCGGAATCCCGCAAGACTGGCTGGCCTCCCGCGAACCGTTGCCTCAGTGGGCGTCGGCGACGAGCTCGACCTCGAAGCCGTGGTCGCCCTCTTCAGGTCAGGGACCCAGATTTCGACGTGATGCAGCTCGCCCGTCATTTCACGAACGGTATCAGCATCGGCACATCCCGCTGATACACCGGATAATCGGGGCGGCGGGCCAGCGAACGCTTCTCCATCAACGGAATGCTCACGCCCACAAACAGCACCACCATCGCGATTGGACCGACGATGGTCCACCACCACGACGGGTCGGCGGCCAGGCCGAACAGCCACAGGCCCCACCACACCCCGATCTCGCCGAGATAGTTCGGGTGCCGCGAGCGCCGCCAAAGTCCAATGTCGACAGTGCGTCCGGCGTTGCCCGGATCGCGGGCGAACCGGCGCAGCTGCAAATCCGCAATGGTCTCAAGGGCTATCGCGCCCAGCATGACCACAGCGGCCAGCCCGTCCAGCCAGCCGATCGGGCGGCTGCCCGCCAGCGCGGGCCAGGCGGAAAGCAGCGCGAGATAGACGGCCAGCGTGGGCATCATATGGATCCCGGTGAACGTCACCAGCCACCACGGCAGCCGGCCGTGCGTCTGCTCACGGATCTGCACGTAGCGCCAATCCTCGTGGCGCGGCCCGCCCCAGCCGACGGCCCAGTTGGCAGTCAGCCGCACGCCCCAGGCGAGCAGCAGCACGAGCACCAGCACCTGCCGCACCGCGACACCGTCCACAGCCGACAGTGTCCATGCACCGGCGATCAGCGGCGGCGCGACGCTCCAATATGGGTCGTACACGCTCGAATTCGACAGCACCATCGACCCGGCGAACACCACCACCGTGCCGACCACATCGGCGTAGAAGAACGCCTCGATCGGATGCGCGCCCGACCCCACCACCGCCACGGTCGCCCAACCCGCCAGCGCCGCGAGCAGATAGATGCCGCCAACAACCATGAGGCCGGTCACTTTGTTCATGATGATTTCTAAAACCATTTGAGGGTACCGGTCAAGCCCACGTACCTTCGGTTACGTGCAATTCTTCTTCGTGATGGTGCGCCGTGCGCGCCGGCGGACGCTCCCGCCGGGCGTGGGGCTGGCATCCGCTCTCCGCTGACTGGGCCGAGCGCGTCGTCGCCGACGCCGGCATCCGCCCCGGCGACCTGGTTCTCGACATTGGCGCGGGCACGGGCGCGCTGACCGCCCCGCTCGTGCGGGCCGGTGCCCGCGTGCTGGCCATCGAGCTGCACCCGGGCCGGGTCGCGCGGCTGCGCGAGCGGTTCGCAGGCGAACAGGTCACGGTGGTGCACGTCGACGCACGCGAATTGTTGTTGCCGCACAAGCCGTTTAAGGTCGTGTCCAGCCCGCCGTACGCGGTTTCGAGCGAGTTGCTGCGCACGCTCACGGCCCGTTCGTCGCGGCTCGTTTCGGCGCATCTGGTGCTGCAACGCGCTTTCGTGCACAGAATCGTCAGCCGCTGGGATTCCCGCGCCCGCTGGCACGCCGTGCCCGGCCGCCCGCTCCCCCGCACCGCCTTCACCCCACCCCCTCAGGTCGACTCCCGCGTCCTCGTGCTCTCGCGCCGCTGACGCGACCGCGCCGCTGACACGACCGCTCACCGACACGACCGCTCACTGACGCGACCATGACGCCACCGTGATCGACGACTGCAAGGTCTGTGGGCATGACGACACTGAGATGGTTGCGGCGGGCCGGGCTCACCGGGCTCGCCGTCGCGCTGATGGCGGGCGGATTGGCCGCGCCCGCGCACGCCGACGAACGGACGCTCGACACCGACGGCGTCAAGGTCGACGCGGTCGGGTTCGACTTCGGCGACGGAAGTTACCAGAGCAACGAGATGAGCCAGACCGGGCCGGTGGAATGGCTGGTCGACGAGAACGACCTGACTCCGCACCTGACCGGAATCCTGCACCTGGCCGGGGTCAACAACGAGTGTGCGCGCATGCGCATCGACTACTACACCAGCGCCACGACGTTCCTGACGACCCGCTACGGCGGCACGGTCTGCGCGCCCGACAACGGTTACAACGCCTGGAGCGTCAACCTTCGCCCGTACACGAGCAACAAGATCGGCAAGGTCAAGGTGTCGATCGAGGTGCAGCTGCCCGACGGGACGTACGACATCGTCGGCTCCGACTGGTCGACGCTGCACACGTTCATCGACACGACCGTGAAGGTGGCCGACAGCGACGGTAGCGGCGTGTGGGGCATCGGGTTCGGCAGTTCCGGCTGGTCGAACGGGAGCCCGATCGGCTACGGCCAGATCGTGTGGAACCTGGACGGTGGCCAGATCCGCCCGCACCTGAGCGGCAACCTGCACATGGAGAGCGCCGCCGGCGACTGTGTGCGGATGCGCATCGACTACTACTCCGACGACGGCCCTGACGCGGGCACGGCCAGCGACTACATCACGACCGTGTACGGCGGGACGGTGTGCGCCCTGGACAACTCCCACCACGAGTGGACCGTGGACCGCGACGACTACTCGGGCACGGACATCCGGCACGTCAGGGTGTCCATCGAGGAGCAGGTCACGGCCACCACGTGGACCATCATCGACAGCACGTACTCATATTTCGGCAGCTAGCCGGTCCACCGCGTCGATGATCTGGGGGCCGTCGAACAACTCGGGATCGTTGTGGTCGGCCCCCTGCACCTCCACCAAGCCCACCAGACGCGGGACCCGCGCGGCGACCTCGCGGCTGAGCGAAGGCGGCACGATCGAGTCTGCGCTGCCCAGGATGACGATGACCGGAGCCGGTACCCGGGAAATGGTTTCAATCAACGGGTATTTGTCGCGGAGCAGCAGCCTGACGGGCAGGAATGGATAATGTCGCCCACCGACCGCAGCCAGGTCGGTGAACGGTGAGCGCAGCACGACGCCGCCGACAGGCGATTGCGCGGCCAGGTCGGTGACGAGCGCGCCGCCGAGGCTCTCTCCAAACAGGATGATTCGCTCGGCCGGAAAGAGCGTGGTGAGATGGGCATATGCGGCCCTGATGTCCCGATAGAGGCCCGCTTCGCTTGGGCTGCCGGGGTTTCCGCCATATCCACGGTAGTCGAAGAGCAGCACCGTGAACCCGCGGCCCGCCAGATCATGCGCGAGCGGCATGCGCCCGGTGCGGTCGCCGCCGTTGCCGTTGGCCACCAGCACGGCCAGCCGCCTGTCCGGCCCGGACGGGGGCGGCCGGACCAGCGTCGCACCCAACGTCAGCCCGTCGGACGTCCGCAACTCGACATCGCGCGGGACGAAACCGGTACTCGGAAAGTAGATCAGCTGCCGCTGGCCGAGCCAGAGCAGGGCCAGCACCCCGGCCAGCACCAGCACGACCACCAGCAGCGTGTTCAATAGACCGACAAGTGGACGTGGTTGGTGTGGTCGACGTTGGGCGAGTCGCCGCATCGGGAACCGCTGGAATTGTATTTGCGCCACCCCGATCCGTAGAGCCAGATCGTGCAATACCAGACTACGTACATGACGCCGAGGGCTTTGGCGTTTTTGACGTAGAACGAGGCCAACCGGTCGCCGTAGACCTTGTCGGCCAGCTTGGCCGTGCCCTCGAAACTGCGGTCCGGCGACGTGGACCAGTCGCACGCGCGTCCCTTGGGATGCTCGTAGGGGCCGCCCGAGCGATAGCAGGAAACGTATCGCGTCCACCCCAGCCGCCTGGTCTCGTTGTAGGCGTGCAGCAGCCGAGGCGTGATCATGCTCCCGGTGGTCGGATCCTTCACCGTCCGGCCCTGCGAGGGCCACGTGCCGTCGGAATTGCGCGGCGCCGGTTCGGCGTCGGGCAGCGTGGCCGCGTCGACATCGACGCGCACGGGCGTGCCGCCGGCGACCGCGAGGGCCCGCTCGGCCGCCGTCTGCCGGCGCTTCATCTCGTCGACGGCCGCGTTCTGCTCGGCGATCAGCCGCTCGATCTCGGCCTTGGCCTCCTCGGTGCGCCGCTTGGCCGCCAGGTATTGCGCCATCCGCGCCTGGTCGTACTGTGCCAGTTTGTTCAGCGCGACCGCCCGTTCCATGAGCTCGTCCTGAGTGGACGCCTGCAGCATCATGCCGATCGTACCGAGCCGTCCGGTGCGGTAGGCCTCGGCCGCGTATTTGCTGACCGCCAACTTCACCCGGGTCATGTCGAGCTCGGCCAGGGTGAGCTGCCGCTGCACCTCGGCCTGCTTGGACTTGGACGCCTCCAGTTTCTGCTCCGCCTCGATATATCCGGTGACCGCGATCTCGAGATTTTCCCGCAGGGTGGCTATGCTCTGCGGTCCACCCTCGTTGGGGGGCGCCGGCGTCGGTTGCGCCAAAACCGGCGACACGAACCCCATCATGAGGGCAAACACAGTAGAAAAGGCGACTGTGGCGAATACTCGTCTCAGCGTCACGTCGAGTCACGATAGTGGGATGTTTGGAAAGTTGCATCAGAGGAAATGAGGCCGCCCGTGGAGGTCGAGGCTGCAGTTACCGTCCGTGAGCTGATCGCCAACAACTTGTCAAGACTGCGGAACGAGGCGCGGGTCCCGATCGAACGGGTCGCGCAGGCCGCCTCGGCCATGGGTCTCGGGTGGTCACCCGCCTGGCTGCAAGCGATTGAGCAGGGCCAGAAGTCGCTGACCAGCGAGCAACTGCTGACCATGCCGATCGTGCTCAGCGCTGCCCTGACCCGCCGGATCACCCTGGCCGACCTGCTGATGGGTGAACAATCCGTGATGCTCAACCCCTCGGCGCACTCCCCGGTGCTGGCCTCCTATCTGCGCGAGGTGGTCGTCGGCAGCCCGTTCAAACGTTCCGTCAGCGAGGTGCCGCACGACGCCACCGCGATGCTGATGGCCTCCAACGCGGAGGCGGTCGAGAAGATGCGGACGGTACGTGCGGCCAACCTCGCCGATGTCGACGTGCGCACACTGGGCCGGGCCGAGGCCGGAAGCGGTTCGACGGAGGCCAAACTCGCCCGCCAGCTCGGCGTGCCCGAGATCATCGTGATCGCGGCGGCCGCCAGCCTGTGGGGCCGTTCGCTGTCGGACGAGCGGGACGCCCAACTGCGCGAGGACTCGACGCTGTCGGCCACCGCGGTCAATCGCCGCCTCACAGCCGAGGTGACCAAGCGCATCAACGACGCCGCGGCAGGCAAGCCCGCCGCACCGGCGACCTCGGCCCCATCATCTGCGGGGGCCGTGATTCCGCTGCGGCGGGGCGCGACCGTCACTGAGCAGCGCCGCACCAGCATGCCGACGCAGCGCACCCGCCACCAGCGCTGAGCTGTATTTTCCGCAGTGGTTGCGCTCGGACCACTTCGTGGCCGACCCCAACCACGCAAAACACGGCTTCGCCTGAACAGAGCTAAACCTCAGCTTCCCGCAGTGGTTGCGCTCGGACCACTTCGTGGCCGACCCCAACCACGCAAAAACACGGCTTCGCCTGAACAGAGTTAGATCTCTGGATATACCAAAGTCAGGCGCTGTGTGGCCCGGGTCAGCGCGACGTAGAGGTCGTTGTAGCCGCGCGGCGACTCGGCGACGATGCGGCCAGGATCGACCACGACGACGGAGTCGAACTCGAGCCCCTTGGCCTCCCGGACGGTGAGGCAGGACACCCGCTCGTCCAGGTCGAAGGCGTCGGTCTGCGCGCTCACCGGCAGGATCACACCCACCTTGCCGTCCTCGTCATTGACGTACTTGCGCCAGTCTGACACTCCCTTGTGGACGGTCGGCTGCACGCCCGTCTCGCGCACCGATCGCGGCGGCTTGAGCGACGGGTCGATGTGCGCCAAGGCCTCCTCGGCCGCGAACGCCATGATTTCGGCGGGCGTGCGATAGTTCACGGTCAGCTCGGCCAGCCGCCAACGATCCCCGACATAGGGCGAGAGTACGTCACCCCACGACGACGCGCCGGCCAGGTCGCCGGTCTGTGCCACGTCGCCGACGATCGTCATGGACCGGTTGGGCGCGCGCCGCATGAGCAGGCGCCACGCCATGGGCGACAGCTCCTGCGCCTCATCGACGATCACGTGCCCGAACGTCCAGCGCCGGTCGGCCGCCGCCCGCTGCGCCGCCGTGAGCACCTCGTCGTCGATGTGCCGCTCGGCCAGCTGCGCGGCCGTCAACACGTCGCCGGCCGTGAGGAACTCGGCCTCCTCGTCGACCTCGATGTCGGTCGACACCGAGCCGGAGGCGATGTCGAGCACCCCCTCCGCGTACGCGATGCGCTGGCGCCGCAAGCGTTCCTTACGCGCCGCCGCGTCCGCGTCCGACTCGCCCAGCAGCTCGGCGGCCTCGTCGAGCAGCGGCACGTCGGCCAGGGTCCAGCCGCCGCCGGGCGCGCGGCGCAGCAGCTCGTTGTCGGTGGTCTCGTAAAGCCAGGTCAGCAGCTGTTCCGAGGTGAGCAGCGGCCACCACTCGTCCAGCGCTCTGTCCACTTCGGAGTCTTCCATGAGCTCGCGCCGGATCACGGCCACGTCGGCCTCGTCGAGCAGGCCCACGCCCGGTGCGTCGTTCTCGCCCAGCGGATCGTCCTTGTAGGGATCGTCGCCCAGCTCGTCGGCCACCTGGCGGGCCAGGGCATCGACCACCGTCTGCACGAAGACGGGCCGGGCCAGGTTGTGCGGCTGATCGCTGCGGCGCGCCCGGTCCCGCGCCCGCTCGATGACGGCCGGATCGACGGTGATCATGTGGCGCTCATAGCCGAACCCGGCATGGGTGTCAGACAAAAGAATGTGAATTTCCGTTTCCGGTACCCGCTGACGCTCCGCCAGCGCATCGCGAAGGACGCGCGCCATTTCGAGGCTGCCCTTGAGCGCGGCGACCTCGGCCGGCTCGCCGCGCCGGGCCGTGACCGACGGGAACAGGTCGCCAAGGGTCGAAAGCAGCACACTGGTCTCGCCCAGGCCGGGCAGCACCTGTGAGATGTAGCGCAGGAACGTCTCGTTGGGCCCCAGGATGAGCACGCCCTGCCGGGTGAGCGCCTCCCGGAACGTGTAGAGCAGATAGGCCGCCCGGTGCAGCGCGACCGCGGTCTTGCCCGTGCCCGGCCCGCCCTGCACCACGAGCACGCCGCCCATGTCGGAGCGGATGATGGCGTCCTGCTCGGCCTGGATGGTCTCGACGATGTCGCGCATGCGGCCGGTCCGGCCCTCGTTGAGCGCGCTCATCAGGGCGGCCTCGGACACCAGGCCCTCACTGCTCGCCTGCTGGGGCTGCGCCTCGCGGAGATCAAGCACCTCATCGTCGACGCTGATCACCTTGCGCAGGCGGGTACGGATGTGGCGGCGGCGCCGCACGCGCTCCGGCGAGGCGGCCGTGGCCAGATAGAACAGGCGGGCGGCGGGCGCGCGCCAATCGACCAGCAGCGGCTCGAAATCGTTCTCCTCGTCGAATATCCCGATGCGGCCGATATGCAAATGCTCACCATTGAGATAGTCGAGCCGCCCGAAGCACAGGCCGTGCTCGGCGGCCTCCCATTGCCTGATTTGCTGCGCATACATCGCGGCGGTCGAATCGCGCTCGGATCGCGCTTGATGCGTGCCGCCGCTCGGACCCAGCAGACTCTCGCTCAACCTGCGCTTGGCCTGCTCACGCAGGTCGTCAAGGCGTGCGTACAGGTTCGAGATGGTCCATTGCTCTTCGGCGATGGCATCCGTTGACAAGTGCGCCCCCAGTCCCCTAAACTGCAACTATCGCGACGCCTATTGGCGTCCCTTTTCTTTTTCCGCGAACTCCTTAATATAGCGGCTGTGCTGGGCGATGGCGAACTACCGGATTTCTGGCGTGGACTCGGGCTGCCGGGGCTGATCGACGTTCATGTGCACTTCTATCCCGAGCGCATGCTACGCAAGGTCTGGTCCTATTTCGACAGTGTGTTTTGGACGATCACCTATCGCGGGTCGGATGCCGAGCGGGTCGCGCAGTTGGCGGATTTGGGTGTGCGGGCCTATCCGGCGCTCAGTTACGCGCACCGGCCGGGCATGGCGGCCGAGCTGAACGCATGGGCGCTGGAGTTCGCCCGGAACAATCCGGCGTGCATCCCATCGGCCACATTCTATCCCGAGTCAGATAACTTGGTATATGTAGAGAAGGCGCTCTCGGCCGGGGTCCGGATCTTCAAGGTGCACGTGCAGGTCGGGGCGTTCGACCCGCGCGATGAACTGCTGGACCCGGTGTGGGGCATGCTGGCGGACAGCGGGACTCCAGTCATCACGCACGCCGGATCGGGGCCGCTGCCGGGCCGACACACGGGCCCGGGGCCCCTTGAGGCGGTGCTGCAGCGGCATCCACGGCTCACGGCGGTCATCGCGCACATGGGCACCCCCGAGTACGCGGAGTTTCTTGAGCTTGCCGATCGGTTTGAGCGGGTCCACCTGGACACGACCATGGCCTTCACCGACTTTGTGGAGGGCTTTGCACCGTACCCACAAGAAAAAATGGCGATGGTGAGGGAGCTCGGGCTGGCCGGCAAGATCCTTCTCGGATCGGACTTCCCCAATATCCCTTATTCGTACGCGCATCAGATCGAGGCATTGGCGCGCCTGGATCTGGGCGATGACTGGCTGCGCGCGGTCTGCTGGCACAATGCCGCACGGCTGTTGGGAATCCCCTAGGAGTCGGTGCGTAGTCTGTCTCGGATGCGCTTGATGTGCTCCGGGCTCAGGCCATGGGCGAGCGCGTAGCCTTCGGCGTCGCCATGCTGCTTCCTGAGGTGGGAGAGCATGTGCAGCATGGTCTCCGGGCGGCTGCTCATCCGGTCGCGCAGGCGCTCCCGCTCGGTCTCGTCGGAGACGCCCGCGAGGAACAGCTCGAACTCCTCGCGCAGGCACTCGGCGCTGAGCGCGTAATCTTCGGCGATGACGTCGTCGGGCACGCCGGCCAGGCTCAGCGACAGGGCGACGATCATGCCGGTGCGGTCCTTGCCGACCGCGCAGTGCACGACCACCGTCCCGTCCGGCGCGTCCGCGAGGCTGGCCAATCCGTCCACAATGGACCTGACGTTGCGGTCCAGGCTGTTGGCGTAGACGTCGCCGAGCGTGCGCTCCTTGCTGCGGTCACGCAGCCGCTCGCGGCGCGGATCGATCATCGGGACCAGGCGATAAAGGTCGGTGTCGGCGGAGAACGGGTGCGTGGTGACCGCCGCCTCGTCAGGGTTGCGCAGGTCCAGGATGCGGCTCACGCCGAGCTCTTTGAGCAGGCGCAGGCCGTCGGGAGTCAGGCGGTCCAGGCTGTCGGCGCGGATCAGCGCCCGGTCGCGCACGAACGCGCCGTCGGTGGTGGGCAGGCCACCGAGGTCGCGGACGTTGCGGCAGGCGGGCCAGTCGAGTCGGCGAGACATGGATGAAACTTACTTGGGTTTGCGCGTCGGATGCGACGGAAGTGTCGGACCCCGGGCCCCATAATGGACCCCATGGAACGGGATGGCAGCGGATCTGGCCCGTGGCCGGGGCTCGGCACGGTTTACCGATGGGCCGTGGTGGCCGGGCTCGGCCTGCTCACCGTGTTCGTGGCCATCCAAGCCGTCTGGGCCGTGCGCGACATCCTGGTGCTGGCGCTGGTCGCCCTGTTCGTGGCGGTCAGCCTCGACCCGGCCACCCGCTGGCTGGTGCGCCACCGGGTGCGCCGGCCGTTCGCGGTCGCGATCATCCTGCTCATCGCGTTGCTGAGCGTCGCGGCGGTGATGGCCTTGGTCGGGCCGCCGTTGGTGCGTGAGGCATCGGAGATACCCGACAAGATCCCGGGCTATGTGTCCGCTTTGGACGAGCGGTCGCAGACATTCCGCGAGCTGTCGGATCGTTACGGTCTCGACCAGCACCTCACCCGCATCGCGGCCGACCTGCCGCAGCGCATCGGCACCAGCGTGCTCAACTTCTTCCGCCGGTTCCTGGGCGTTCTGGCCTCGACGCTGCTCGTGCTCGTGCTCACCATCTACTTCATGGCCGACCTGCCCCGCATCCGGCGGTGGGTGCCGAGGCTCTTCCCGCGGCGCTACCAGGAGCGGGCCCACCAGATCGTCGACGTGGTGGTCGACAAGGTGGGCAACTACATGATCGGCGGCCTGCTGGTCTCGACCATCGCGGCGGCCGTGGCCTACTTCGCGCTCACCCTGATGCGCGTGCCGTTCGCCCTGCCGCTGGCGCTGCTGGTCTTCCTCTTCGCGTTCATCCCGCTCATCGGCGCCTCGCTCGCGGCCGTCGTGTGCGCTGTCGTCGCCGCCATCGCCAACGGGCTGTGGCCCAACGCTGCGCTGGTGCTGCTGTTCTTCGTGATCTACCAGCAGGTGGAAAACTACATCATCGCGCCGCGCGTCATGCAGGGGCGCATGGATCTGCCCGCAGTCGGCGTGCTGCTGGCCGGGCTCCTGGGCGGCACCCTGCTCGGCCTGGTCGGCGCGCTCATGGCCATCCCGGTCGCGGCCGCCGTCAAGGCCATCCTGACCGAGGTCCGCAAAACCGCCCCAGCCCGCGACTCCGCCCCG
>NZ_QJUG01000124.1 GCF_003426775.1 Allorhizocola rhizosphaerae
CGGGCTCGGCGCGTTCGCCGTCCAGTTCCTGCGGGTGCTCACGGCCACCACAGTGCACGCCGTCGACACCAATCCGGCGCGACTGTCCTATGCGGAGGAGCTCGGCGCTCTGGTCAAGCCCGCCAAGCATGCCGACGCGGTGCTCGACTTCGTCGGCACGGATGAGACGATCGCGCATGGAATCGGCATGCTCCGGCCGGGCGGTGCCTACGGGCTCATCGGTTCCGGCGGCGGCAAGCTCGACAAGCCGTGGTTTGGCACCTTGCCCCGCGACGGCGAGGTGTTCACGTTCCAGGGCTCGACCATCGCCGACGCGCAGGACGTCATCGCGCTCGCCAATGCCGGCCACCTCCGCAACGATGTGGAGGAGTTCGGCTTCGACGAGATCGACGAGGCCTACGCGCGCCTCGCGGCGGGCACGCTCAAGGGACGCGCGGTAGTCGTGCCCAGCTGACGATCTGCTCGGCCACCAGCTCCGGCACCTCCATCATCGGGATGTGCCCGGCCTCCAGCTCCACGTAGGTCCATTCGGGCAGGCGCCGCGCCGCCTCGCGCGCCGAGTCGACCGATATGAGGCGGTCGTGCTTGCCGTGCAACAGCAGCACCGGCTTGTCGATGGCCCGCATCAGCCGCCAGTACGACTTCGGCCACGCCAGCCCGTAGACGATGGATCGTGCGGCCGCCAGGTGGACCGCCGCGTGGTCACGCTGCTCCGTGAGCGACGTCTCCAGCTCGACCAGCGCCTCGAACATGTCGGCCGGCACGCGCGCCGGGTCGAGGCAGCACCGCGCGAGCACCTCGGTCACACGCTGCTTGGCGGGCACGGTTGCGTAGCGCCGGGCGAGCACGCGCTCCCCCACCCACGGCAGCCCATGCAGGAAGAACTGCTTGCGGACGGCGGGATCGACGCGGACGCCGCGGGCCAGCGGCAGCGTGGGATCGATGAGCACCAGCCGGTCCACCAGCTCGGGCTCGCCTGCCGCGACGGTCATCGACACAAACCCGCCCATGGAGTTGCCGATCAGCATGGCAGGCTCTTTGACGATGATCCGCAGGAATCGGCGTAGCACGCGCGCATTGGCTGCGACCGATGTCTTGCGCCCGGCGGCGGGGGTCAGCCCGAACCCGGGCAGGTCCACCGCGACCGCCCGGAAGTGCCGCTGAAGCAGGGGTGCGAGCGCGTTCCAGTTGATGTGGGAGCCACCGAGCCCGTGCACGTAGACCACCCGCGGCGCGTCCCGCGGGCCGCCGAAGTCCACGTAGTGCACCGGTCCGTCCAGGTCAACGTTCACGGTTCAATTCTCGCTTGGCGAGCGACATCTTGTGTACCTCGTCCGGGCCATCGGCCAGGCGCAGCGTGCGCGCGGCCGCCCAGAGCCGGGCGAGCGGGAAGTCCTGGCTCACGCCGCCACCGCCGTGCACCTGGATCGCCTTGTCGATCACCCACTCGGCCATGGCGGGAGTCGCGATCTTGATGGCCTGGATCTCGGTGTGCGCGCCCTTGTTGCCCACGGTGTCCATGAGCCATGCGGTCTTGAGCACCAGCAGGCGGGCCTGCTCGATGCGCACGCGCGACCCGGCGATCCAGTCGGCCACCACCCCTTGCGCCGCAAGAGGTTTGCCGAACGCGACCCGTTCCCGGGACCTTCCGATCATCAGGTCCAGCGCGCGCTCGGCCATGCCGATCAGGCGCATGCAGTGGTGGATGCGGCCGGGGCCCAGGCGCGCCTGCGCGATCGCGAACCCCTCACCCTCCCCGGCAATGATGTTTTCCGCCGGTACCCGGACATCCTCGAACAAGACCTCGGCGTGCCCGCCGTGGGCCTCGTCCACGTCCCCGAAGACGCGAAGCGGGCGCACCACCGTGACTCCGGGCGTGTCCCGCGGTACCAGGATCATGCTCTGCTGGCGGTGGCGTTCGGCGCCCGGGTCGGTCTTGCCCATGACGATGAAGATCGCGCAGTTGGGGTTCATCGCGCCCGACGACCACCACTTGCGCCCGTTGATCACGTAGTCGTCGCCGTCTCGCGTTATCGAGGTCGAAATGTTCGTGGCGTCCGACGACGCCACGTCGGGCTCGGTCATGCAGAACGCGGACCGGATCCGCCCGTCCAGCAAGGGTTTGAGCCATCGCTCCTTCTGCTCGTCGGTGCCGAACTGGGCGAGCACCTCCATGTTGCCCGTGTCTGGCGCGCTGCAGTTCATCGCCTCGGGCGCGAGATTCGGGCTGCGCCCGGAGATCTCGGCCAGCGGGGCGTAGGTCAGGTTGGGCAGCTCGCAGAAGAGGTTCCACAGGCCACGCTCCCGGGCAGTCGCCTTCAGCTCCTCGACGATCGGCCGCGTCGTCCACTTGGGACCCTCGGCAAGCTGTTGCGCCAGCACGGGTTCGGCCGGATAGACGTGCTCGTCCATGAAGGCGTTGAGCTTTTGGATGAGCGCCTGAGTCTCGGCGCCATGGGAAAAGTCCATCAGCCCTCCAACAGCTCGTGGCCGCGGGCGACCAGGACGGGCACGGCGGCGCCCATCTTCTCGAAACCCTCACCGACGGTTTGGCCGGCCTGGTACCGAAAATGAATTCCCTCGGCGATGACGGCGAGTTTGTAGTTCGCGAAGGCTATGTACCAGTTCAGGTCGGGCGTGTCGCGCGGGTAGAGCGAGGCGAGGTCGGACGGGAAGCGGGCGTCCGGCGGCGGCGCGCCGAACATGCCCCGGCCGGTGACCAGCAATTCCCAGTACATGAGCAGCAGCCCGACGTCGGTGAGCTGGTCGCCGAGCGTGGCCATCTCCCAGTCGAGCAGGGCGGCGACCTGGTCGGCATCGTTCATGATGAGGTTGTCCAGGCGATAATCGCCGTGGACGATCCCTATGTATATCGGCTCAGGAGCGGAAGCCGCGAGCCGCTCGTGCAGCTTGTCGATCCCGGGCAGGTCACGGCTGCGCGACGCGTCGAGCTGCTTGCGCCACCTTGTCAATTGCCGCTCCAGATATCCGGCGGGCCGCCCGAAGTCGCCCAGCCCGACGCTCGCCGGATCGATCTCGTGCAGCGTGGCGAGCACGCCCATCATCGATGCCGCCGCTTGGGCAAGCCGCGCCGGCCCGAGCGAGGCGGCCTGCGCGGCCGTGCGATAGATGTGGCCCGCCACATATTCCATGACGTAGAACGGCGCACCGATGACCGAAACGTCCTCGCACAGCGCGATCGTGCGCGGCACCGGCACACCCGTCGGGCCGAGCGCGGTGATGATGCGATGCTCGCGCGCCATGTCGTGCGCTGTGGCGAGCACATGCCCAAGCGGCGGGCGCCGCACGATGAACGGCCCGTCCGGACCCGACACCCGATAGGTGAGGTTCGACCTACCGCCCGCGATCAGTTCGCCGGTCAGCCCGCTCGTGCCGAGGTAAGCGCCCAGTTTCTCCAGGTCAAGCCCGATCATGGCGTGACCACCAGCCGCCCCATGGTCTCGCCCGCGCCCAGCCGCGTGAGCCCCTCGGCCGCCTGATCCATCGAAAGATGCCCACCAATGAGGGGCCTGAGGGTGCCCGCGTCGGCCATGCCCGTCAGTTCGGCGTGCGCGTCCACAATGGACTGTGGATCGTATTGCCGGTACAGCCCCCAATGCACGCCCACGATGGAGTAATTCTTGATGAGCGCGTGGCTGAGCGTCGGCGTCGGGATGGTCCCGCCGGCGAAACCGATGACGAGAATGCGCCCCTCAAACGCGACGCACTTGGCCGACCCCGCGTAGGCCTCGCCGCCCACCGGGTCGTAGATGACATCCGCGCCGCGCCCGCCCGTGACCTCCTTGACCACTGCGACAAAGTCCTGCTCGCGCCGGTCGATGACCACATCGGCGTCCTTGACGGCCGCGGCCTTTTGCGCGCCACCGACAACCGCGATAACCGTTGCGCCAGCGGCCTTTCCCAATTGGACAGCCGCACTGCCCACCCCGCCGGCCGCCGCGTGGACCAACAGCGTCTCGCCGGGCTGCAGCCTGGCCCTCCGATGAAGAGCGAAATATCCTGTCTGGTACGCGATGAGCAGGCTCGCGGCCTCGGCGTCGTCCAATGAGGACGGCGCGGGCAGGAGCTCCGCCCGGTTCATCACCGCGAACTCGGCGAGCGCCCCGTGCGGCAGCACCGGCGACCCGATGACCCGCTCCCCGGTCTCGACCACCTCGCCGCACAGCTCGACGCCCGGCGTGAACGGCAGCGGGGGCCGGATCTGGTATTGCCCGCGCGCCAGCAGCACATCGGGGAAGTTCAGCGCCACGGCGCGCACCCGCACCAGCACCTCGCCTTCGCCTGGCGCCGGCTCATCCACATCGGACAGCCGCATGACAGACGAAGGCTCACCATTCTCGACCACCTGCCACGCTCTCACTTCATCAACTCCCCTTCACCCATCCACCTTTTCGCGTTGATCATGAACTTGAGTCCAGTTCAACGGCGCGTCGTCTCCCAAACTTCATGATCGATCCGGTTGCTGTTGACCATGAGGTTGATGCCACGACACGCCGTCGTACATGGATCCAAGCTCATGATCAACGCGGATGAGCGGCATCAGCGGTAGCTCCGGGATACGGTTTCGGCTACGCAGACGGGTTTATCGGCGCTCTCGCGTTCGATGGTGACCTTCGTGACGACCTGAACGCCGTCGCCCTCGATGTCATCCACCGACACGAGCTCGAATGCCGCCCGCACCCGCGAACCCACCGGCACGGGGGCCGGAAACCGGACCCGGTTCAGCCCGTAGTTGACGCCCATCCGCGCACCCTTGACGGCCACCACGTCGGCCGCGAGCATCGGGATCAGCGAGAGCGTGAGATAGCCGTGCGCGACGGTCGTGCCGAACGGGCCTCGCGCCGCGCGCTCGGGATCGACGTGGATCCACTGGTGGTCGCCCGTGGCGTCGGCGAACGTGTTGATCCGCTCCTGATCGATGGTCACCCAGTCGCTATGCCCGACAAAGGTCCCGACCGCCTGGCGAAGCTCTTCATACGACTCGAACATGGTCCTCCTTCGGGGCAAGTCCGGCGAGCACGAGGTCGGCCAGCTCCTGCGCGATGTCACGGGCCGACTTGGGTCCGTCCGGGCGATACCACGTGTGCAAGGACGTCACCACGCCGAACACGGCCCACGAGGCGATCTCGGGCGAGGCGGCCGACGCGAACCTGCCGTCGGCCTGAGCATCGCGGATGAGCGTGCGCACCGAGTCCTGATAGCGCCGCCAGTCCTGCTTGAGCTGCTGGTGCCGCCCGCTGTCCACATGCGACATCTCGCGCGTGACGACGGCGGCGGCCTTGGCGGACGCAGCCGTGCTCACGACCAGGCTCTCGATGATGGCGCGCAGCTTCCACATGGGATCCCTGTCGGTGGACAGGATTCGGTCGAGGTCTTCCAGCTGCACGCGGAGCACTTCACCGTACAAGCTGAAGAGAATGTCCTCTTTGGACGTGAAGTGATGGTAGAGCGCACCCTTGGTGACTCCGGCCCGGACCACGATCTCCTGCACGCCCGTCGCGTCGAAGCCCTTGTCTGCGAACAGATCCAGGGCCGCATCGAGGATGCGTGCGCGGGCGTTAGAACGACTCACTGTCGACGTCCATCAGCGCGTTGTCGGTTTGCTCGACGATGCGCCGGTTGGTGGTCAGCGTGGGCAGCACGGTCGCCTCGAAGAACCGCGCCACCGCCACCTTGCCCACATAGAAGGGGTCCGTTTTGCCGAGAGCGATCTGCGCCTGACGGTGCAGCAGCCAGCCGACCAGCAGGTCACCGACGCTCATGAGCAGGCGCGTGGTGTTCTGCCCCACCTTGTAGATTTCGGTGGGCTCCTGGGCCGAGGCCTTGATCCAGCGCAGCATGCAGTCGACCATCGCGCGCACCTCGGCCACGGCGTCGGGCAGGTCGGCCGCGACCTCGTCGAGCAGGAGGTTGAGCGCGGCCGCGTCGTCGCGCGCGATTTTGCGGAAGAAGAAGTCCTGCGCCTGGATGCCGGTCGTGCCCTCGTAGATGGTGTCTATTTTGGTGTCGCGAAGGTATTGCTCGATCGGATAGTCCTGCAAAAAGCCCGATCCGCCGAGGGTTTGCAGCGACAGCGCGAGCATCTCATAGGACCGCTCCGACCCGACGCCCTTGACGATGGGCAGCAGCAGATCGTTCATGTTGCGGGCGTGCGGTTCGGTGCGGTCGAACCAGCTGGCCGTGTAGAGATACAGCGCGCGCAGCCCTTCGGCGTAAGCCTTTTGCAGCATGAGCATCCGGCGCACATCGGGGTGATGGTCGATGGTCACGCGGGCCGCGGTCTTGTCGGCCATGCGCGTCATGTCGGCGCTCTGCACCCGTTGGCGCGCATAATCAAGCGCGTTGAGATAGCCGGTCGACAGCGCGGCGATCGCCTTCACCCCCACCTGCATGCGCGCGAACTCGATGACCTTGAACATCTGCGCGATGCCGTCGTGCACCTCGCCCACGAGCCAGCCGATGGCGTCGGTGAAGGTGAGCTCGCACGTCGTCGAGACCTTGATGCCCATCTTCTTCTCGACGTTGGTGGCATGGACCGAGTTGCGCTCGGTGAGCTCGCCGGTGTCGGGGTTGAACAGGTGCTTGGGCACGAGGAACATCGACAGACCCTTGGTGCCCGGCCCGTGACCCTCGGGGCGGGCGAGGACAAAGTGGACGATGTTCTCCTCCAGATCGTGCTCGCCGGAGGTGATGAACCGCTTGACCCCGTTGATGCGCCACGAGCCGTCGTGTCTCACGGCCGCGGGCGTCTCGCCTTGGTCCCCGCCGGGACGCGCGGCCGGGTCCGGGCCGGTGTTGCGGGTGGCGCTGGTGCGCCCGGCGCCCACATCCGAACCGGCGTCGGGCTCGGTGAGCACCATCGTGGCGGCCCAGCGACGCTCCAGCATGATTTCGGCGATGCGCTGCTGCGCGGGCGTGCCGATGCGGTGCAGCAGCCCGGCGAAGGCGGGCCCGCCGCCGAACATGAAGACTGGTGCCTGCGCGCCCTGGATCAGCTCGACAATGGCCCACCACAGCATGCGCGGGGCGGGAGTCCCGCCGACCTCCGGCGGGATGTCGAGGCGCCAGAACTCGGCGTCCATATAGGACCGGTAGGACTCCTTGAAACCCTCGGGCATCGTGACGGTCTTGCTGGCCGGGTCGTAGACGGGCGGGTGGCGGTCGGCCTGCGCGAACGACTCCGCGATCGGGCCGCGCGCGAGCCGGTCGACCTCGGTGAGCATGTCGTCGACGGTGTCGGAGTCAAGGTCGTAGCGGTCTAGGACATCGCCCATCTTGAACACCTCGAACAGGTTGAACCGCAGGTCGCGCAGGTTGCTCCGGTAGTGACTCACGCCAATCCTTCCTTCCGAACCGACCGGTCGGTATGCTACTCCGTCATGCGGGTCGAGGGGAAGCGAATCGTCATCACGGGCGCTGCTGCGGGCATCGGCGAGGCGCTGGCGCGCAGGTTTCGGGCGGAGGGCGCGGCCCATCTTGTGCTCGCCGATCTGGAGGCCCCCGTTGCGCTCGCGTCGGAGTTGGACGCGGAGGCGGTCGCGTGCGATGTCGGGTCTTCTGAACAGGTCGAAAGCCTTGTCGCGACGGCAGGTGAGGTGGACCTGTTCTGCGCCAACGCGGGTGTGGCGTTCGGGAGTGGGATCGATGCGCCGGACTCCGACTGGGCGCTCGCGTGGTCGGTCAATGTCATGGCGCACGTGTATTCGGCCCGTGCCGTGCTGCCCGACATGCTGGCGCGCGGATCCGGTTACCTGCTGCACACGTGCTCGGCGGCGGGCCTGCTCACCTCGCTCGGCGACGCGCCCTACACGGTCAGCAAGCACGCGGCGGTCGGGTTCGCCGAGTGGCTCGCCGCGACATATGGCGACCGCGGGATCCGGGTCAGCGCGCTGTGCCCGCAGGGCGTGCGCACGCGCATGCTCATGCAAGGCTTGGAGCGCAATGACCCGGCCGCGCTCGCCGTTGCCACGGCCGGCACGATCATCGAACCGTCCGACGTGGCCGATGCGGTGATCGAGGGCCTTGCGGCGGAACGCTTCCTCATCCTGCCCCACCCCGAGGTGGCCACGTTCCAGCAGCGCAAGGCGACCGACCCCGACCGCTGGCTCGCCGGCGTCCGCCGCCTGGCGAGTCGCTAGCGACTCGCCGGGGTGCGCAGGCTGATTCGCGCCCGTTGGCGACGGGCGCTATTGGTGCATCATTTCACTGTGTCTGCCGCGTTAAGAGAGCTTCCGGCCATCAGCCAACCGCCACGCAAGCGGGCCCGCCTGCTCGTGGAGCGTGCCCTCATCCTCATCGGACTGGTCAACCTGGGTCTGGTACAGGAGAAGAAGCTCATCGGCGACGGCCATCACCGATACCTCTACCTGAACCACTTGCTGAGCACCGGCGAGCTGCCGGACGGGGACTACTCGCTGATCGGCCCGATCTTCGCGACGCCGCTGTGGCTGCTCGAAAAGGCCTTCGACGCGCCGATGGTGATAGTGCCCTACTACAACATCATCTTTTTCTGCGCCGCACTTGCCGCCTTCACGCTCATGTTGCGCCATCGAGTCGAACCCTCGCTGCTGCACCGGTTCCTGCTGTTGCTCATCTCCGGGAGCTTCGTCGCCGCCGCGGTCAATGATTTCTATGGCGAAATTTTTACCCTCGTCGCGGTCGGCGCCGGCCTCATGGCAGCCGTCATCGGTCGCCGGGGCATGAGGGCCGCCGGTTGGACGGCGGTGGTGCTCGGCGCCGCGAACATTCCCGCCAGCCTCGTGGGCCTCGGCATGGTGTCCACAATGGAAATCCTGCGGCGGCAGCGCCTGCGAATACTGGTCGTGGTCGTCGCGGGCACCGCACTGGTCGGTTTGGAGATCTGGCTGCGCAACGGCGGATACGAGGGCAGCCATGGCGCCCGGACCATCATGCCGTACTCCGGACTGCCCAGATTTTCTTATCCGTTCGTGCTCGGCGTCGCCGCGATCCTGTTCTCCTTCGGCCGTGGATTGCTGTTCTTCCTACCCGGGCTGGCTCTGCCGGCGTACCAGCGGTTGCGCCAGGTTGGTGGTCCCGAGCTCGCGCAGGTCTATCGGCTGTGGGTGGCGTTCACGGCTGGACTCGTTGTGCTCTATGCCAGCTGGTGGGCATGGCACGGCGGGTGGACGTGGGGACCACGGTTCTTCCTCTTCGGCATCCTGCCCGCGTCACTGGTCCTCGCCGCGCGCATCGGCCATGCCGGCAGCGCCCTCGCCGATCTGCTCACGCTCGCGGCGCTGGGCCTGTCGGTGTGGGGCGCCATCTCCAGCGCGGTCTATTATGGACATTGGCCCAAGGAATGCTATGGCGCGGGCGGCATCGAGGAGCTGTGCCACTTCACGCCGGAGTTCAGCCAGCTGTGGGTTCCGATCCTGCTCAAGCCGCCGCTGGATACCATCCAAAGCGCCCTGCTGGCGTACTACGTCATCGTCTTCCTCTGGCTCGCCGCCCCCGTAGCCGGACGCCTCTACCACCACACCCGTCAACTGACCGCCGGCTACTGGCAAACCAGATCAAACTGGCGCTTCTAACCCCTCCGAACCTCCAGCCCTTTCGCATCGATCATGAACCTATGTCCATGTTCGACAGCGTGTCGCGGTATTTACTTCATGGTCAACAGCCGTGGATGACCGCTAGACGGAGCCGACGTGTAACCGGCCAAGCAGGCCAACGGGCAAGTAGGCCAGGTCAGGCGTGCCAAGCGGGTGGGGGCCAAGCGGGAAGCGGGCAAGCGGGCGCGGGGCAAGCGGGCGCGGGGCAAGCGGGCGGAGCCGCGAGGTGGTTGACTAACGCATCCATAATGGGCGGAAGCGCTCTAGAGATGCGGGCATGCAAATGGATGATCAGAGTGGCCGGTTGCTTCGCGACCTGGCGATCTCGCTCGCGAGCACCGCCATCTTCGCCGGTGCCGCAAAGCTCATGACGGTCGTGGTCATTCCGCCGAGGTTCGCCACGGCGCCGACATGGCTGTTGGCCACGACGACACTGACCGCCGCCATGGTGGCGTTTCTCATCGCCCGCCGGGTGACTCGCGGGCGGCCCCAGGCATTCGTGCTGATCTCCGCATTCACCCACACCCGATTTCTGGCGAGCCTGCTGCAGGAGCTTTCGCGATCGCTGGATCGTCACGGGATCGACATGGTGGTGCGGCTTCCCCCGCACGACCAGTCGGGCCGGATCCGGTCCCGGCAGCTGGCGGCCCTCCAAAAGCGACAGCACGGATACATCGGGGCGTTTATGGCCGTCACCGAACCGGTGGATGACGGCGGCGAGCTCTCGCAGTTGGCTCGGCAGATGCGCATCCCACTCGTCTTCCTTGACGTGCGCCCCTTCGCCCATCCCACGATATATCCGGCTGGTTCGGCCTTCGTGGGTTGCGACCCCGAGGAGATCGGGCAGAAGGCGGCCGATTGGATGGCACGGGAACTGACCGGACGCGGCCGCGACGACCCGCTCGTCCTCGCGCTCGGCGGCGATTCCCAGCACGGCCGGCAAAACCGGTTCGAGGCGAGATTGCTCGAACTGCTGCCGAAGGCGGACGTCCAGATGAGCCGGCTTGGCATGTTCGACCGGGATCTCGCCCAAGACATCGTCGCGCAGCGCCTCCGTCAGGCCGATCGACGCGGCGAGGCCTTGGACGCGATCTTCTGCACCAACGATGAGATGGCCCTGGGCGCGGCCGACGCGATCCTGGAGCACGGCAGGGGCTGCGAGGCACACCGCGACCTCGCGGTCGTGGGCGTTGACGGCACCGCCGAGGCGAGGGCGGCGATAAACACGGGTGCGTCCCCGCTTCGGGCGACCATTGTGCAAGATACACAACGCTTGGCCGAGATCGGCGTCGACACGATGCTCAGGCTGCGCGCGGGCCGGCAGGTGAGGCGGGAGACGCTGGTTCCCGTCGATGTCTACCCCGTTGCCTGATCGCGCGCCGCCGTCGCGTCGCCGCTAGATGTTGAGCTGTTTGAGACGGTCGGGGTCGGCGAGCACATCGATGGCCACGATGCGGCCGCCGGTGACGGTGAAGGCCATGACGAAGGCTGGCGTGCCCTGAGGCGCGACCACCACACCGGCCGCGCCGTTGACGAGGGCCGGGCGCACGAACGGCGACAGCTTGCGCGATGTGAACGCCTGGCGCGCAACGTCTTTCGCGCCTTGGAGAATGAGGTTGAAGCGCGGCCGCGAGATCCCGCCGTCCGAGCGCAGCATGACGTCGGGGTCGAGCACGGACACGAGCGCTGCGAAGTCGCCGTCGCGCGAGGCCGCGAAGAACGCGCTGACCACCTCACGCTGCCGCGCGAGGTCGGGGTCGGGCGCGGGGGCCTGCTCCTGTACCCGGCGGCGGGCCCGGCTGGCCAGCTGCCGCGTGGCGGCCGGGGTCTTGTCGATAAGCTCGGCGATCCCCTCGAACGGCACGTGGAACATGTCGTGCAGCACGAACGCGAGCCGCTCGGCGGGGCTCAGCGTCTCCAGCACGACGAGCAGCGCGAGCCCGACGGAGTCGGCCAGCACCGCCGCGTGCTCCGGGTCCAGCTCCTCGCCCGAGCTGATGATCGGATCAGGGACGTGGACCTCGCGCCGCGTCTCGCGTGAGCGGAGCACGTCGAGGCACACGCGGGCCACGATGGTGGTCAGCCAGCCGCCGAGGTTGTCCACGCCGGCGACGCCGGCCTGGCTCGCGCGCAGCCACGCCTCCTGCACCGCGTCGTCGGCCTCGTGCAGCGTGCCCAGCATCCGGTAGGCCACCCGGCGCAGATGACCGCGGTGCTCCTCGAACCGTTCGATCGGCAGAGTGTCGCCAGTCACTGCTGTCACATTCCTTCCGTGCCGCGTGTCAACCCGAGTATGCAGACCAAGAACATGACATCACCCATCCTGGTCACCGGTGGCACGGGCACGCTCGGCCGGCTGGTCGTGCCGCTCCTGCGCGACGCGGGCCGGCCCGTGCGCGTGCTCAGCCGCCACGCCGACCCGTCCACCGACCGGTTCAAAGGTGACCTGCTCACGGGCGAGGGGATCGAGAGCGCGGTGGATGGCGCCGAGGTCGTGGTGCACCTGGCCGGGGGTCAGAAGGGCGACGATGTCGCGACCGCCAACCTCGTGCGGGCCGCGTCAAAAGCGAGAGTCAAGCACATTGTGTGCATCTCGGTGATCGGGGCCGACCGCCTCCCGCTGGCCTGGCTCCAGTCGAAGCTCGCCGCCGAGCGGGCCGTGGCCGAGTCGGGCACTCCGTGGAGCACTCTTCGCGCGGCCCAGTTCCACGGCCTCGTGTTCACGATGATCCAGAAGATGGCCAAGCTTCCCATCGTTGCGGTACCGGGCGGGCTTCGCCTGCAGCCGGTCGACCCGCGCGATGTCGCGGCACGCATCGCCGAGCTCGCGCTGGGCGCCCCTTCCGGGCTCGTGCCCGACATCGCCGGCCCGACCGTTTACACCGCGAGCGAGCTGATCAGATCCTACCTGCGAGCGACCGGCAAGCGGCGTGCCCTGCTCCCGGTCCGGCTCCCGGGAAAGGTGGGCCGTGCCTACCGCGCGGGCGACAACCTCCGCCTGTCCGGTGCCACGCTCGGCACCCGCACCTGGGAGGAGTTTCTTGCGGAGAGTGCTGCAGCTACCGACCTGGATTAGGGGTCACCCGGCCCGGCGGGTGCCAGAAGGTGGCCAAGCGGCCCTGGCGGCCGGCCGACGCGGGAAGCCAGCCGAGGCGGGAAGCCAGCCGAGGCGGGAAGCCAGCCGAGGCGGGAAGCCAGCCGAGGCGGGAGGCCAGCAGAGACGGCCGGGAGGCCGAGGCGGGGCGGGGCGGGAGGCCGAGGTGAAACACCCGCGGCCGATGAAACACGGCCTCGCTGCCGGGCACAGCGAGGCCGTGCGCCTTGGTGGGTCTTGATGGGCGAGCAGGCACGTCGATGTAGTTGTCGTGCCGAGCGGCTGCCCTGCGCCGGACTCAGGCCGTGCCATGGCTCTATTCCCACTAGACTGTGAGCGATAACATGGCCGTTAGTCAAGACGTGGCAACAATAGTGAACAGCGGCTTTGTTAGCGTTCACAGCACCGCGGACGCCACCCGCCGCCCCGATCAGGCGCTGCCCTAGTCTCTAACCGTGACGGAACTGATGATTGAAGACGCCGGCGCCGAGGCGCTGGTCGACGAGGCGAGCATCATCTACAAGGGCTACCTCTCCTCCATTGACGAGGTGGTCGAGCATGTGAAGGCGGCCGACACGCTCGGCCTGGGCTTCCGCGTGGAGTCATACACGGTGTCCTCGCCCGAGGACGGCGGCGACGACGCGCAGCACGAGTTCGAGTTCACGCTGCTGGGCGAGCTGCCGGCCCGCCAGGAGAGCCAGGACTGATCAGCGCGGCCCGGCCCCGCTCCACCACGGGGCCGGGCCGCCGTTTCAGAGCGACTGAGCAAACGTGAACACCGCATCAGGGTCGTATTTGGACTTGACGGCACGCAACCGACGCGCGTGATGGCCGTAGTAGGCGTGCTCCCAGTCCGGCAGGTGCGGGTCGGGGTAGCCCTGGTACACGTGACCGTTCCCGTATTGGTGCAGGGCCGCGTGTGACCGTGCGAGCCAGGATTCGGCGCCGCGCAAGCGTTCCGGCGTGGCGTTCGCTCCATTCAGGACTGTGTGGCTGATCAGCGCGTGCGGATCCCGATGAATGAAGGCGCCTTGGCCGCGTGCGTAGGCGCCACGCCACGGGGTGAACTCGACATCGCGATATTCGCCGTAGACCCGTTGCGCCACAAGCGATTCGGCCAACTCGGCGAGGGCCGATGCCGGTACCACATAAGAGAAGAATTCGGATTTTACATAGGCGTGGGCCGGGCGGTCGAACGGGCCGTCGGGCACCCACAGCGGCTCGTTTTCGCGGATCATCCACCCGCAGAGGTAGCGCGCGGCATCGGCCGGAGAAAGTGCAAAACCCCTTGATTTTTCAGGGGGTACGCCGATGAGCCCCAGCGCTTCGGCCAGCAGCCCAGCGTCCGGAGTCACGCCCCAGATCTCCACATGCGCGGGTTCATCGTCGTAATCGGACGCGACCAGATAAGCCTCCACAGTGGACTCGTCCGGAAGGTAAGGCGCCCAATGCTGCCAGGCATCGAGTACAGTCACCGCGTGCGCCAGCGGCCAACGGGCGTAAAGGCCATGCAGCGCCGTCAGCGGAAACGTGCGCAGGGTCAGGTCTGTCACGACGCCGAAGTTGCCCGCGCCCGCCCCACGCAGGGCCCAGAACAACTCGGCGTCACGCGACTCGTCGACCGTCGTGATCACACCGTCCGCCAGCACGATTGTGGCCCGTATCAGCTGATCGGTCGTCAAGCCGTGCAGCCGCCCGCGGAACCCGAACCCGCCCGCGAGCGCGATCCCTCCGATCGCGACGGTCGGACACGACCCGGACGGCACGAGCCTGCCGTGCCGCGCGAGCTCATCCGACAGCCGCCCGAGCGTCTGTCCACTGCCGACGGTGACCGCACTCGACTCGAGTACGACATCGCGCATCGCGCTTAGGTCGATCAGCATCCCGCCGGTCGACGAATGGTCGGCGTAGCTGTGCCCGCTGCTGCGCACCGCGACCTGCCACCCCCGCTCGCGGGCGTAGGCCAGCGCAGCCGACACATCCTGCGGCGTACGGCAGCGCGCCACCGCGCCCGCGAGCCGGTCGTGCCGCCCGACGTAGCGGCGTCTCGTCCACACGTAATCCGGGTCGTCCGGCAGGACAAGCCAACTAGGCCGCAACGTGCTCTCCGTACATTCGCGCCTGAAGCTGATACAGCTCGGCATAGCGGCCGCCCTGCGCCATGAGCGAGGCGTGGGTGCCCTGCTCCGCCAACCGTCCCTCGTGCAGCAGGTAGATGCGGTCGGCATGGCGGATGCTGGCCAGCCGGTGGGTGATGAGGATGACCGTGCGCCCGTCGGCCATCTTGCGCAGCGATTCGTACACGGCGAACTCGGCCTTGGCGTCCAGCGGGGCGGTGGGCTCGTCCCAGATCAGCACGGGCGCGTCGCGATACAGCCCCCGCGCGACCGCGAAGCGCTGCCACTGCCCGCCCGACAGATCCTGTCCGCCCCGGAAGTACTTGGACAGCAACGTGTCCCAGCCGCGCGACAGTCCCGCGACCACCTCGGCCGCACCCGACCGCTCGGCCGCCTCTTGCAACGCGACATCGCCGGGGTCGTCGCGATCGTGCCGTCCGATATGGACGTTGGACCGGGCCGTGTGCGGCCACTGCACGGGATCCTGCAACACCATCACGATGCGGTCGGCGAAGCTCGCCGGGTCGATGGTGGCGACGTCAACGCCGTCCCACGCGATCGTGCCGGCCGTCGGCTGGTACAGCCCGGCCATGAGCTTGGCCAGCGTGGTCTTGCCCGAGCCGTTCTCGCCCACCAGCGCGATCGTCTCTCCACGATGGAGGGTCATGTCCACGGCGTGCAGCGCCTGCCGATCCGACCCCGGATAGGCGAAGCTCACGCCGCGCAGCTCGATCCGCTCCGGGGCAACCGCCCTCGCAGACCGCGCGGGCCGAACCCGTCCCGCCGCGTCGGCCAGGAAGTCCTCGTAATCGGCGATGTAGAGCCCGTGCTCGGCCAGCTGGTTGCCGGCCAGCACAGCCTGCGTGAGCGCGGCCGTCGCCGTGCGGATCGCGAGCACCGCCGTGCCCGCGGCCGCGAGCTGCACCCAGCCCACCTGCACGAGCAGTGCGAGCATCCCGAAGGTGAGCACGATTCCGGCCCCGGCCATCAGGCGGCCGAGCGCACGGATGCGCGCTGCCCGGGTACCAACGCGAATATTCTCATCGCGATAGACATCGGCCGCCTCGCGGAATTCGCGGAGCACGAACGGTTCGGCCTGGCTCGCGCGGATCTCGGCGGCGGACTCCCGCTTGGTCGCGAGCTCGGTGACCATCACGATGCGGCGGGACACGGCGACGAGCCGGGCCATGCTCGCGTATTGCAGGCGTGCGCCCCGCATCACCGCCCACGCCTCGGGCAGCACACCGAGCAGGAGCACCGGCATGAGCGCCGGATGCAGCACCGCCAGGCTCACGCACGCGGCCGCGACCGAGAACACCGCGCCCGCCACGTCCACGAGGTTGTCGCACGCCATCTCCAGGTGCAGCAGTCCCCGGTCACGTGCCCGGTGCATGCGGTCGTAAAACGCCGGATCGTCATACGCGCTAAGCGAAGTCCGCAGGCTGGCATCGACCAGCCGCTCCTCCGCCAGCCGACGCACCCTCGGATTGACCCGCGCCTGGGCCAGACCGACGCCCGCGTTGCACGCGCCGCGCACGCCGAACGCCGCCGTGACAAACGCCAGTTCCTTCAACGCGAGCTCGCCGCCGAGCAGCTTCTCCACAAAGGACGTTGTGGCCAACAGACCCAATGCCGTGGCCACGCCGCCCGCGAGCTGCAGCACCAGGATGACCACGACCGGGCGCAGCGCCGCGTCGCGGATGATGCCCAGCCGGGGCCAGGCGCGCCTGCCGCCTTCCAGCCGCCAGTACGGCGTCTCCAGCTCAATTTCCATGTTGAATCAACACCGATGGCAGGTCGCACTCGTCGTGCATGCGCAACAGCTGATAGGCCACACCGCCCAGGCCCGGAAGCAGCCCCGGCGAGAACGTGTCGCGCGCCAGCCCGCTGACCGGCCCGTTGCGCTCCAGGCTGCCGATCACGTAGGCGTCCAATGTGGATCGCTCGATGTGGTCCCTCAGCAACTCCCACGCGCCCAGGTCGCCGTGGCACAGCGTGTGGTTCCAGCCCATGCCGTCGCGCCACGTGACATCGGCGGCTCGCCTACGCAACGAAGGGTCTACAGCGGACAGTCCGATCCCGACGGATCCGTGGCACCACGCCGCCGCTGTCATACTGGGCTGGCGCAGATCGCGCCACCCGCGAGCGTGCGCGTCATAGGTCGACTCCTCGAATTCGGCCGCCGCACGGCTCAGCTTCTCGAAGCCGGGCACGAGGCTCAGCGCCCATCCGATTCCGGTCGCACCGTGTGCGAATCCGCCGATCCCGTCGGGCCAGCGGGTGGCGGGCCAACGCGCACCGCGCCCGTCGACGCGGGCCGCCTTCGCAAGCCGCTGCGCGATGCCGGCCGCCAGGTCGGTCCAGCGATCGTCGCCCGTCCGTCGCGCCAGTTGGAGCAGCGGCGCGATGGCCCCGGCCATGCCGAGCAGGATGTCATACGCCTGATCCGCCTCGACCGCCGCGGGCAGCAGTTCGGCGAGCGCCAGCGCCCGCTGCGGACCCTCGGCGAACCCGAACCGCTCCAACGTGAGCCACGACCAGATCTGCGAGCCGAGCCCGATGTAGCCGCCCGGCGGTTCGGGCCGCATCACGAGACCGTCGGCGCGCTGCTTGGCCCCACGGTCCTCGATTTTCTTCACGGTCAGCACGATGCCGTGCAACAGCTCGTCGAGCCCGGCGACCGCATCGGCCCGGCCCATCCTCACTTCTCGTTGATAGCCCGCGAGCAGCAGCGCCACGCCGTGCGATCCGGCGTAGAGATCGCGGCCCAGGTGCTGCACCGACCACCCGGTGTCGTTCAGGATGGGCGCGATCCACGTGACCGTGCCGTCGTCATGCCCACGGATCGCGGTGTCCACCAGGCGTTGCATGATGCCCGCCGCGAGCATTCGCCGCCGTTTGTCCAGATTGGACATATCAAGCGAGCCCGCGGACATCGGCTCCTCGCCCGGGGTCCAGCCCTCGTTGAGATACGCACTGACCAGTGTCGCCTGGATGAACCGGCGTTCGAGGTCCAGACCCGTGGCGCGCCAGCGTTCGAGTGCGTCCCGCACGAGATCTTTCTCCGGCATCCATTTCGTGCCGCGCGGCCCGTCCAGCCGCCCGACACCGGCGACGGTGGTGAAGAACGGGATGTCGCCGTCGAGCAGGTCCTCGATCTCCGCCCGGATGACGTCCGGATCGTTCGGCGCCACGGGAAGCAGCTCGTGCATCTTGGCCAGAAGCCGGGCCGCACGGCCGAACGCGGGCTCCGGGTCATGCAGCGAGACCGGGTGCCACAGCATCCGGGCGACCTCCGCGTAGGCCTCGGTCACGCGCGCCACCACCCTGATCGGACAGTCCGCAAACGCCGCCAGCATGGGCTCCAGCTCCCCCGCGCGGTCGAGCCCGACCAGGTGTCCGGCCAGCTCGTCGAAGCCCGTCATCACCTCGCCCCAATAGCGGGCGAGTTCCGGCTGCGCGCTCGGATGGTTGGCCGACACCGGCATCTCGACCCGCTCGACCCCGATGCGCGCCCGATCGCTGCCCGCGTCGATGATGGCGGGCTGATCCCACACCGGCTGCTGGCCGGGCAGCGCGCCCACCGCGGAGTTGTCCACACCGCGCCAGCCCAGCACGATGCCGCGGCCGGGCAGCAGCCCGGTGCGCAGCACGGTCGCGTCGATCATGTCCGTGGCCAGATCGACCGCCTGGCCGTCGCCGGACACGATACCGGGAAGGATCGGCATGAACAGGGTTTCGCAGTCGACAACGACCGGGACCGGCCCGCAGGCGATCAGGTTTTCCGCGTGCAGGTCGACGCCTCCGACCAGGCGCATGACCGCGAGCCAGTGTCCGATGCCACGGTAGAACGAGGCCAGCTCGGATTCGTCGGCGCAGTGGCGGTGCGTCACGTGTTCTGCCCAGCCGTAGCCGCCGCGCTGGATGACCGACGGCACGCGCACGTGCGTCGGCAGGCGTGCGACGAAGGCGCCCAGTTCGGCGTCGATGCGCATGGACCGTGGTTTGTAGACGATCGGGCCGTCGGCGCAGTCGAGGATCGCCACCGTCTGCCCTCCACGGTGGCTGTCCCCCGCGCCGAACGCGACCTTCCGCAACTCCCCCAGCCCGATCGAGGCACGGTCGGCGGCGAAGCGCTCGCCCAGCTGCGCGCTGGCCCGGATGCGGTTGCCGATCAGGCGATCCAGCTGGACCATCAGGTTGGGGTAGGGCTCGCTGAGCCCGTCCCAGTAGGCCCGGTCGTTGGCCAGCGCCAGGAACTCGTCCCAGCGTTCCCGCTCGCTGCCCGCGCGCAGCTGCCCGGTGACCCGGGCCGCGTTCAGCTCCAGCACGAGCACCCGGCTCACGTGGCGGTGAACCGTTTCGTACAGCGCCTCGGTGACTCCCGCGCAGAACGCGTCGCGCTCGGGCTGCCCGAGCCCCGCGATCGACCCGAGCCGGGCCGCCAGGTCGGCTATTGCCGGCCCGACCAGGCAACCCAGCGCGGGGATGAAGTCACCGGTGTCGTCATTGGACACCGTGGGCGACCATCAGCAGCAGAAACGTGAGCTTGAGCCGCTGCACGCGGTGCCGCAGCGCCCCGAGCCGCCGACGGTGGCCAGGACGATCTCGGCCTCGGCGAACTCGCCGCCCGTGAACAGCGGGCCGGCCGGGTTGTCCGTGCCGGCGACCCTGCGCCACGCCGCCACCTCTCGCTTTGCCCGCTCGACTTCGGTCATGTCGTAACCTCCCAAACGGTTCCGAGGGCCCGTCAAGGTCGTCGCGGGCCCAACGTTTAAAAAAATTAGAGCGCTGGAAGCGAGACTTGTCCATGGGTTGATGCCTGTCAGTTTCCTGCGATACGTGATATTGGTGAGCACCATGAACCCCAAGGTGGTCGCGGACGGGCGGGCGACGACGGTCGTCGTCGACGGCTCGCGGGTGCACCAGACCATCGACGGATTCGGGATCTCCGGCGCATTCGGGGCGGCCAACCTCATCCGCGAGCTCGGCGACACCCCCGTGCGCCGGCGGGCGCTGGACATGCTTTTCAGCCCGACGGCCGGGGCCGGGTTCAGCATCCTGCGCAACCTGATCCCGTCGGACGTGGCGCACACCATCGCGCCCGAGCCGTCCACAGCTCCGGCATACGTGTGGGATCGGGATGATTGGGGTCAGCTTTGGCTGACCCGGCAGGCCATGAGCTACGGCGTTCGCACGATCTACGCCTGTGCGTGGAGCGCGCCCGGCTTCATGAAGACCAACGGCGACGAAGCCAATGGCGGCATGCTGCGCAGTGACCGGCGCCGGGCATACGCCGACTATCTGGTGCAGTATTTGCGGTTCTACCGGCAGGCCGGGATCGACGTGTCCTATCTGGGCTTCGTCAACGAGCCGAACTGGACGACGCACTACTCCAGCATGCTGGTGGATCCGGCCCAGGCGGTGGACTTCGTCAAGGTGCTAGGGCCGGCGTTGCGCGCGTCGGGGCTGGCCACGCGGATCGCGTGCTGCGACACGCTCGGCTGGGATCTGCTGGCCGACTACACGCGCGCGGTCCTCGCCGACAGCGCGGCGAGCTCGGCCGTGTCGCTGTTCACCAGCCATGGGTATTCGTCCGCGCCGGACTCGGCGGTCGACACGGGCGGCAAACCGGTGTGGCAGTCCGAATGGTCGCACGGGGAGGGCGCCTGGAATCCCGCGTGGGACGACGGAAGCGAGCAGTCGGGGTTCAGCTGGGCGGAGAACATCCACAATGGACTGACGATGGCCCGCCTCAACGCGTTCCTGTACTGGTGGGGCATCTGGCACAACCCCAACAGCAACAGCGGCCTGATCCGGCTCGACGGCACGAACGTGCTGCCCGCCAAGCGCTACTACACGTTTGTCAACTACAGCCGGTTCATCCGGCCCGGTGCGGTGCGCGCCGGCGCGAGCGTGGGCGAGAGCGACCTGCGGGTGAGCGCGTTCAAGAACACCGACGGCTCGGTCGTTGTCGTCGCGCTCAACGCGGCCACGAGCGCAATCGCGAGCACCTGCGCGCTGCGCGACGTCGGCGTGGCAACGGGCACGGCGTTGCCGTACCTCACCAATGGCAGCAACAACACTGCACCGCAACCACCCCTGGCCGTCAGCGGCGGCACCTTCACGGGCATCGTCCCCCCGCGATCACTCATCACCTACCGCATCACCCCCCGCTTGCGTTCATCATGAACTTAAATCCATGTTCGACGGCGTCTGTCGTTTCCGAAACTTCATGGTCGATTCGCTGCGTTGATCATGAGGTTTGTGCGGTGACGCGCCGTCGAGAATGGATTTAAGTTCATGATCAACGCAAAGCGGGGCGGTAGCGGATCATCACGATGCCGGTGTCGGCGAAGCTTTGCGTGCCGATCAGCTCGAACCGCGCCCCCGACGCGAACAGACCGCGCCCGCCGCCCAGCACCACGGGCGCCACGCCCAGCCAAATCTCGTCGACCAGACCGGCCTCGATCAGCGATTGGGCCAGCGTGATGCTGCCCCAGACGACCATCGCGTTGCCCGGCCGGCGCTTGAGCTCGGCCACACTGTCGACGGGGCTGCCGCTCGCATCGACCTGAGCCGGCGGCCAGGCGCCCCAAGGCGCGCGGTCGAGCCTGGTCGAGAACACGACCTTCGGCGTGGCGTTCAGGCGATCCGCGATGAGCTCGCCCTTCGATTCGGGCGTCGGCCAGAACTGCACGAACAGCTCGTAGGTCCGCGCGCCCAGCAGGATCGTGTCGATGCCCTCCAGCTCGCGCAGCATCAGCCGGTCGACCTCACCCCCGACCTCGGTCAGCCAGTCCAGACTCCCGTCCGGCCCGGCCGCGAAGCCGTCGGCGGAGACATACTCGTGCACTATCAGCTTCCGCATGCGCCAAGTCTCGCAAAGCGAGCGGTTGATCGCTGGCAGGCCTGCCGCGCGGTGTAAAGTAGCGCAGCCAAGTCACATGGACGGGGAGGGACAGCGTGAGCGAAGCGGCCATCCTCGCCACGCCCGCTCAATCGCAGGAGCGTCCGCCCGGCCAGACCCCCAGCGGGGCAAGGCTTCGGCGCATCCGGCCGCATCTGCCGCTGCTGGCCCTGCTCGCGGTCGGCGTCGCCCTGCGCGTGCTGACGACCATCGCCTACTATCCGGCCTTCGGCTCCTTCATGGACACGGCCCGCTACATGGGGTCGGCCAAGTTCCACGCGCCCGACGACATCTGGCCCTTCGGATATCCCGCCTTCCTGGCCGTCCTCTCGGTCACCGGGCAGGTCGGCGTCGTGGCGCTGGTGCAACATCTGCTCGGCCTGACCGTCGCCATCGCGATCTACGCGCTGCTGCTGCGGCGCGGGGTGCGCCACTGGGTGGCCGCGCTCGCGGCGGTGCCGGTTCTGCTCGACGCCCGGCAGGTGACGCTGGAGCACTACATCCTGTCCGAAACGCTCTTCGTCGTGCTTCTCACGGCAGTGGTGTGCGTTTTGCTGTGGCGCGAGCAGTTGCCGACGTTTGTCTACGCCGTCGCCGGAGTGCTCGTGGCCGGTGCTGCGCTGACCAGGACGGTCGGGCAGGTCCTCGTTGTGATCTTCCTCGGCTACCTGCTGCTGCGCAGGGTCGGCTGGCGGCGGGTCCTGACGTTCGCACTCGCTGTGGCGATTCCCATATGCGGCTATTCGGTGTGGTTCCATCACCACTACGGGAAATACGCGCTCAACCATTGGTCCGGCAGGTTTCTCTGGGCGCGCACGACTCCGTTCGTCGACTGCGCCAACCCCGGCTTCACGGCCGAGGACCGGCGCATCTGCCCAGCCGAGCCGGTGTCCGAACGCCTCGGGCCGGACACCTACCTGTGGGGCGGCGACCCCGCCCGGTTGACCGATGTCTATCCCGGACGGGCCGGCGACGACGCCTATGGCAGCTTCGCGATGAAGGTCATCAAGCATCAGCCGGGCGATTTCGCCCGCACGGTGCTGACCGACGCGGTCCACTTCGTGCAGCCCGGCTGGCAGGGCAAGCCGCACACGCGCTGCATCAACGACCTCTGGCGGATGCCGTCTGGGCCCGTGACGCAGCGGGGTGACGTCTGCGGTCCGGCACTCATGGTGTCCGGCTTCCAACCGGAGGCCGCCGGCCCGGCCGGAGCCACGATCACCCCGATCAACGCCACGCTCTGGCACTACGGCCGGTTCGCGGCGACACCGCCGCTCTTGCTGCTGTGCCTGGCGGTCATCGCGGCCATCGCCATCGTCGTCCGGCGGGCCAAGCTGCCGGTGCGCGATCGGCACGACGTCCTGATGCTGCTCGCGGCGGGCGGTGCCCTCATGGCTGTGTCACTGACGCTTTCGGCCATCGACGTGCGATATTCGCTGCCGCTGCTTCCCATCATCCCGGCAGCAGCGGCGCTGGCCCTGCGCCGGATCGCTTGACGGCCACCCGGCATCGGGGCAGCCGCACGTGGCGGTCGTCCGGGCATAGCTGATAGCGTCGCGGGAAAGCCCTTTCCGAGAGCTGGAGGCACCGATGACCGGCAACTCTCCCGGCCTGCCCGGCGGTGTCGGGGTCACGCACCTGACCGTCTATCCGCAGAGCGGTTCGCCCCACATGCACCTTGCCTGCAGTGAGTCTTATGTGGTCATCGAGGGTTCCGGCTCGGTACAAACATTGACTTTGACGGGGTACCGGGAAACGCCGCTCAAAGCCGGTGCGGTCGTGTGGTTCCCACCCGGCACCATCCACCGCCTGATCAACGACGGCGACCTGCGCATCGCCGTCATCATGCAGAACAGCGGGCTGCCCGAGGCCGGCGATGCCGTGCTCACCTTCCCACCGTCCTATTTGGAAGATGGGGTCACCTACGCGGCCACCGTCGCCCGCCCCGCCGTGCCGGACCGCCGCGAGCTGGCCGTCGAGGGGTTCGAGCGGCTGCGCGACGCAGCGCTCGCGGGCGATTTCGGCCCGCTGCGGGAGTTCCACGCGGCGGCCGTGCGACTCGTCCAGCCGCAGTTGAAGCGGTGGCGCGCGACCTGGGAGGCGGGCGCACTGGCCGCCGCACAGGCCACGGGCCAACATCTGGACTCGCTGGAGGCGGGCGGCGCGCCGCATCTGTCCAATGCGGACGTTTATCAGCTGGCAGAGCCCACCGAGCGCGGCCGCCACGGGATGTGCGGTTACCTCGACACTTACGTGCCGGCGTGGCACTGATCGCCACGGGCCTGTCCGCATGGCTCAGCGCAATCGCCGCCGAGATGCAGCTGCGGGACACCATGGTGGGCATCCCGCAGCCTAATCTGCCCTGATCCTGCACGCACTGTCCTATGTGATCAGTCGAGCAGGTAGCCCAGCACGCCCTCGGTGATCTGACCCTCGCAGTTGCCGGCGGTCGAATCGAAGTGCTGACCGTTGCCCCGGACCACGCAGCGATACAGCGCGTGGGTGCCGGAGATCTGCGACGCGTGCACGAAGCCGATCACACCGGCGACGACCTGACCCTCACAGTTGCTCGCGCGCGAGGTGAAGTAGTCGGCGCCGACACGGCACTGCATCAGCGGGACGGTCCCCGACACCTGCGTGGTGTGGATGCGGCCGAGTGAGCCTTCGAGCCGGTAGGAGCCGCCCGGACTGCCCGTGGCGCTGATGTGGTCGGACCCGTTGTAGAAGCGGTACAGCACGACGATCGACGGCGGCTGGCCAGTGCTGGTGAACAGCAGCCGGTTGGGTGAACCGGTGCCGGGGTTCGTCACGATGTTGGGTGTCGCATTGCCGAACATGACCGTGGCGACCTGAGCCGGGGTGAGGCCGGGGTTTGCGGCGAGGATCAGCGCGGCGGCTCCGGCCACG
>NZ_QJUG01000125.1 GCF_003426775.1 Allorhizocola rhizosphaerae
CGGTCAGGCGCCCCGGCCCCAGGCCCGAAAGCAGGCTGCGGCCCCGCAGGAGGAGGAGTGGGCTGCTGCGGCTGCTCTGGCTTTTCGTTCTCGCTCATGGCTTTCAGTCTTCCCGCTAGTGCTTGTATCGGTCTGGGATCGCTCTGTAACTTTGCTGTGAGGCCTATTCTTCTTCATCGATCTGTGGGAGCAGCGGCAGGAACACGCGGAACGTCGCGCCCTCGCCGGGCCGGCTGTCCACTTCGACCTTTCCGTCGTGCGCGGAAACCAGCGCCGCCACGATGGCCAGGCCCAGACCGGTGCTGACGTGGCCGTCGGCCCGCCTGGTGCGAGCCGAATCGGCGCGGTAGAACCGTTCGAACACCCGCTCCTGCTGCTCGGCGGTCAGGCCCGGCCCATGGTCGACGACCTCCACCACCGCCTCCGTGCCCGCCCGGGAAAGGCGTAGCTCAATGGGCGTGCCGGGCGGGGTGTGCGCCAGCGCGTTGCCCATCAGGTTGTTGATGATCTGCCGCAGGCGCGCATCGTCGGCCCGCACCACGAGCTCGCCCGCGTCCGGCGCGACCGCAAGCGCGATCTCCCGATCCGGTGCGACCACCCGGGCCGCCTGCACCGCGTCGACCGCGACGACACGCAACTCGACCGGCCCGGGGCGCAGTGGGCGCTCCTGGTCCATCCGCGCGAGCAACAAAAGATCCTCCACCAACAGCCCCATCCGGCGAGCTTCATCCTCTATGCGCTTGACCAATTGCGCTGTCTTTTCGGGGGTACCCGCTGCGCCCTGCCGATAAAGCTCGGCGAATCCACGGATCGTCGTCAACGGGGTGCGCAGTTCGTGGGAGGCGTCCGCGACGAACTGCCGCATCTTCTCCTCCGAACGGCGGGCTCGCGCCTCGGAGACCTGCGCCGCCACGGCCGCGTCGCGCGCGACGGCCTCGGCGGCGCGCGCCGCCGTCTCCGATGCCGCCTGCGCGGTGAAGGCATGCTCGATCTGGGCGAGCATGGTGTTCAACGAGCGGGCCAGCGAGCCGAATTCGGTCCTGGGCTCGGGCTCGCCCTCCTCGGGATCGGGCACCCGCTTGGTGAGGTCGCCGCCCGCGATGGCACCGGCCGTCTTCTCGATTGTCGTGAGTGGACGCAACGAGCGGCGCACCATCTCCGTGCCCAGCGACGCCGCGAGGATGAGCACGGACGCGCCACCGTAGATGGTCGTCCACAGCACGGCGTTCTTCAGACCGTCCACATCGGACAGACTCTGCGCCACGAGATATTTCGGCCCGCGCGGCAGCTCCGACACCACCACCCGCCAGCGATGCTTGCCGTCCTTGGCGCGCAACGTCTTGTGCGTGCCCACAATGTCGGTGACCTTGTCCGGGACCGCGGGCAGCGCGTCGCCGCCGAGGCCCGAAAACCTGATCGGGTCCAGGCCGGGGATGAGCGCCACGAAGTCGCTGGGCAGGATCTGGGCCGCGTAGAGGGTCGGGTCGACGCTCAGCCGCTCCAAGACCACGTTGAGGTGGTCCGCGGCCACGTCGAGGTCGTCGTCGACCTTCTGGGTCAGGTAGCGCCCGATGGCCACGTTGCTGGCCACGCCGATGAGCACGATCGCCAGGGTCAGCAGCGCCAGCACCAGCGCGACCAGCTTGACGCGCAGAGGCTGCCGCTGCACCCAGTTCATGCGGGCTTGCGCAGGACGTAACCGACACCGCGCAAGGTCTGAATCAGTCGTGGTTGCCCGTTGTCCACCTTGCGCCGCAAGTAGGAGATGTAGGACTCGACGATGTTGTCGTCGCCCCGGAAGTCGTAGTTCCACACGTGGTCGAGGATCTGCGCCTTGGACAGCACCCGGTTGGGGTTGTGCATCAGATAGCGCAGGAGTTTGAATTCGGTCGGGGAAAGCTGCACGAGGTTGCCGCCCCGGTGCACCTCGTGCGTCTCCTCGTCGAGCTCAAGGTCGGCG
Source organism: Allorhizocola rhizosphaerae (assembly GCF_003426775.1). Lineage (GTDB taxonomy): Bacteria > Actinomycetota > Actinomycetes > Mycobacteriales > Micromonosporaceae > Allorhizocola > Allorhizocola rhizosphaerae. The sequence continues at coordinate 1,961 of NZ_QJUG01000125.1, forward strand.
AACGTGAGCTTGGGCGTCGCGGTCTGCTCGCCGGTCGTGCGCCGCAGCACGGCCCGGATGCGCGCGGTCAGCTCCTCCAGCGAGAACGGCTTGGTCACATAGTCGTCGCCGCCGAGCGTGAGCCCACGGATCTTGTCGTCGGTGGCGTCGCGCGCGGTGAGGAACACCACCGGGACCCGCTCACCCTCCGCCCGCAGCCGCTTGATCACGTCGAACCCGTCGACGTCGGGCAGCATGACATCGAGCACCACAAGATCGGGCCGTTGCTCGGCGGCCGCGGCGAGCGCGTTGCTCCCGCTGGTCGCCGTGCGCACGTCGAACCCGGCGAAACGCAGGCTCGCCGACAGCAGCTCCAGGATGTTCGGGTCGTCCTCGACCACAAGCAGACTTGCCTCGGGCATGCATCCATCTAACCCGCGTTCGCTAGCCGGTCGCTGTGCCTTCCCTGAAAACAAGCTGTGAGATGATCCTCGTAAATCGCCCGCGGGAGTATAGTTCCGATCCGCCGGGCTGCTGGCGATTGATGGCGCTTTGATGTCATCTTATGAGTGATCTAGTGGCATAGCTCACTCTTTTGGGGTGGCGACCAGCGCAAACGTCTTCTTACAGTCGGCGAATGCCGCCGTCCCCCGGAGCGCACAGACGCAGACGCAAGCACATCGGACGACATCGTCTCCCCAGCACCAAGGGGATCCCGTTACCCGGCCTGCTGCTGGCAGGCTGCCTCGCGGGAAGCGCGGCCCTGTTCACCGGGAGCAACCCGGTGGCCGGGCCGGACACGACCGACACCAGCCAAACGGCCGAGATCGCGGCCCTGCTCAACGAGCGGGCCCAGGTGGTCGACGAGAAGACCCTCGCCCGCTCGCTGGACCGGGCCAGGGCCAAGGCCCCCAGCCCGAGCCCCACCCCCTCGCCCTCCCCGACCAAGCAGGGCCCACCCACGCCCGTCGCCGGCCTGGTCCAGGTGCAGATGAACAACGCGGCCACGATCGTCGAGGTCGGGCGTTCGATGGGCCTGTCCCGATGGGGGATCATCATCGGGGTCGCCACGGCGATGCAGGAGAGCAACCTCTACAACACGGCCAGTTGGGCCGTGCCCGAGTCGTTCAACTACCCCTACGAGGGCGAGGGTTCCGACCACGACTCGGTCGGCATCTTCCAGCAGCGGCCAAGCCAGGGCTGGGGCAGCGTCCCCGACCTCATGAAGCCGGCCTATCAGGCGCGCAAGTTCTTCGAGAAGCTCGCGCAGCTCGACTACGAAAACATGGCGCTCACCGATGCCGCACAGACGGTGCAGGTTTCGGCCTACCCATACGCCTACGCCAAACACGAAAGCAGGGCAACCACCATCGTGGACGCCCTGCTCTAGCCGCGACGAGGTTCAGCCCTGGGCCGCCGCCTTGCGCCGGTCCATGATGCCCTTGACAAGCAGGTACAAGGCGATGAAAGGCATGATGTAGGCGAAGAAGAACTTCTGGTATTCGTATGGCTCGGTCGCGGTGAAGTCCTTGTAGAGCAGGAAACCGGCGTAGCCGGCCGCCGCCAGGCCGATGATGCCGTTGATGGCGCGGTTGCCGATGCCGAGCGCGGCCAGCACGAGCAGGAGCAGGCCGCTGAGCCCAAGCGCACCAACGTAAATCATAAAGTCGCGCAGTTCCGGATCCATGATGTTGCCTCCCGTGTGGAAAAAATCTCGATCACAAACGGGAGCACGCTACAGATAACTTTCAGCATTGGCAATCGGGGATGCCTGCGCATGGCGGATTCGTGGGGACAGGCGCTTCGCCAGCGCGCGGCGGTTCGCGTTGGTGGGCTGCGGTTCGTCGATGAGCACGGCGATGGTCAGATTGCGTGTGGCGATCACGCGGCGAAGTGAGGTCAGCAACGACTCGTCGGCGACGAAGGCCGCGGACGCGTTGCTGAACAACAGCGTGAACCGCTGGATGGGAGCGCCCGCGTCGATCGCGGCCTGAAGGAAGGCCGGGCGCCAGCCGACCGGATGAGCGCCGCAAGTCGTTGTGCCCTCTGGAAAAACCTGCATCGTGTACCCGGCGCGAAGCGCACCGGCCACGGCGTCCACCGTGCCGGGCAACGTGCGCGGCCGCGAGCGGTCGACGAACACCGTGCCGCACGCACGCGCCAGGCCCCCGATGACCGGCCAGTCACCGACCTCCCGCTTGGCCACCATGCGCACGTTGTCGCCGATGCCCAGCATCACGACAATGTCCAGCCACGACACGTGGTTGCCCGCGAGCAGCGCGCCCGGCCGGATCGGCGCGCCTATCACGCTCCACCTGATGCCCAGTGCACGCAGCATGGCACGAGCCCAACGCGGCGCCGCCGACGGGCGCAGCGCCGCGAGCACAAGGACTCCGGCCGCGGCGAGCACGCGTGCGGACTGCCGCCAGACGCCGACCCGGTCCACAATGGACGGTAGGCACCCCGCATCACAGGGGCACGCCGGGCGCCAAATCGTCATGATTCCAGGAAGTGCTTGAGATAGCGTGGGTTCACCCGGTCCACGCCCAGCAGCACGTAGAAGTCCGCGCAGCCGAACGCCGGGTCGTATGCGGGTGCTCCGCACACCCATGCGCCGAGGCGCAGGTACCCCCTGAGCAGAGAAGGCACATCGGAAAGGGAGCCGGGGCGTACCGGGGAGACCGGGGACCACGGCAGATGGGGCTTGACCCGAAGCTCGGGCGGCGACATGTGCTTGCGCTGCACCAGATCCCACACCTTGTCGGCGGTGTCGAGCGGCACGGACGCGCACCCGCCGAGCCACCGGTATCCGAAGCGGTCCAGGTACTTGGCGATCCCGGCCCACATCAGGTTGATCACCGCGCCGGTGCGGTGGTCGGGGTGCACACAACTGCGCCCGGCCTCGACCAGTTGGTCGCGCAGCACGGTCAACGCGGACAGGTCGAACTCGCCGTCGCCGTATCGGCGGCCGAGCCAGATCGCGCGCTGGGGTGACAGCAGGCGGTATGTGCCGACGACCTCGCCCGTGCGGTCCTCCCGCACGATCAAGTGATCGCAGTAGGCGTCGAAGTCGTCCTGGTCGATCCCTGTGGGGTCGAGTTGCGCGCCCAGCTCCTCCGCGAAGACGCGGTAGCGCAGGCGCTGGGCAGCCTCGACAAGCCGGGCGTCTCCCGCGATCAGCGCGGAGTAGCCGGTTGCGGCGGCGGTTAGCAGCATCGTGCTCATGAGCGAGAGGGTGAACGTGCAACCTGACTTCGACGTGAAATGCTCGGACCGTGCAGCCCAACAACAACCTTCTTATCGTCGACAGTCGTTATAACGGGCCTCCGGGCTCGGGCAACGGCGGCTGGACGTGCGGTTTGATCGGTGCACACCTGCCGCCGATCGCTGAGGTCACACTGCGCAAACCGCCCCCGCTGGACACGCCGCTCAGCGTGATCCACACGGACGGTGGGCTGCGGGTGGTCGACCCGGCCGGTGCGGTGATTTCGACCGCCGCGCGGCGCGAGGCGGTCATCGAGCCGGTCCCGTTCGTGCCGGTCCCCGCGGCGCGCGCCGCGTCCGAAAACTACCCCGGGCACGGCGAGCATCACTTTCCGACGTGTTTCGTGTGCGGGCCGCTGCGGGACGACGGGTTGCGCATCTTCCCGGGTCGGATTGGCGACGGCCGGACCGCCGCGATTTTCGTCACGCCTGACCAGGTCGATCCGGTGATGATCTGGGCCGCGCTGGACTGCCCGGGAGGCTGGACGGTGATCGAACCGGACCGCCCGTGGGTGCTCGGCCGGCTGGCCGTCGACATCGATGACCTGCCCCGCAGCGGTGCCGAGTGTGTGGTGACCGGGCAGGCCGTGGCGCGCCACGAGCGCAAGGCCGTGGTGCGCACCAGCCTCTATTCCAGCGCGGGCATCGCGCTCGCCCGGGGTGAGGCGACCTGGATCCGGCTCGCGGAGCCGGTGGCGTAGCCTTGTAAGCCGGTTTCTGCGTAAGCATTCGTTAAAGGACGGCGGGCAGACGTGTCGACCCAGCAGGACAACCCCCTGGCGAGCTTTGGCACCAACGAGTGGATCGTCGAGGAGATGTACCAGAAGTACCTCAACGATCCCTCCAGCGTCGACCCCGCCTGGCACGACTTCTTCGCAGACTACAAGCCGTTCGAGGCTCCGGCCGCTCCCGCCAAGGCTCCGGCCGCTCCCGCGGCGGAGAAGGCGGAAAAGCCGGCGCCCGCGCCTTCGCCCAAGGCGGCGGAGAAGCCCGCGGTAAAGATCGACGGCAAGGCGGTCCCGCTGCGCGGCGTGGCCAGCAAGATCGTCGAGAACATGGACGCCTCGCTGTCCGTGCCGACCGCGACCAGCGTGCGGGCCGTGCCGGCCAAGCTGATGGCCGACAACCGGATCGTGATCAACAATCACCTGGCCCGCGGGCGGGGCGGCAAGGTCAGTTTCACCCATCTGATCGGCTACGCGATGGTCAAGGCCCTGGCCGTGCACCCGGAGATGAACAACCACTTCGGGGTGGTCGACGGCAAGCCCAACATGATCGTGCCGGAGCACGTCAACCTGGGCATCGCCATCGATCTGTCCAAGCCCGACGGTTCGCGCACGCTGGTTGTGCCCTCGATCAAGGGCTGCGAGATCATGGACTTCCGCCAGTTCTGGCAGGCCTATGAAGATGTGGTGCGGCGGGCCCGGCGCAACGAGCTGACCATGGACGACTACTCCGGCACCACGATCTCGCTGACCAACCCGGGCGGCATCGGCACGGTCCACTCGCAGCCGAGGCTCATGGTCAACCAGAGCGCGATCATCGGCGTGGGCGCGATGGAATACCCGGCGCCGTTCCAGGGCATGAGCGACGAGCAGCTGGCCGAGATGGCGGTCAGCAAGATCATCACGTTGACGTCGACCTACGACCACCGGGTGATCCAGGGCGCGCAGTCCGGCGAGTTCCTCAAGGCCATGCACGAGCTCCTGCTCGGCGAGCACGGGTTCTACGACGAGATCTTCACCGCGCTGCGCATCCCCTACGAGCCCGTGCGCTGGGTGCGCGACGTGACCGAGGGCGGGATCGACAAGACAACCCGGGTCATGGAACTGATCCGGGAATATCGCGTCCGCGGCCACCTGATGGCCGACACCGACCCGCTGGAATACGAGATCCGGCGCCACCCTGACCTTGACATCCTGCAGCACGGCCTGACCCTGTGGGACCTCGACCGCACGTTCCCGGTCGGGGGGTTCGCGAGCAAGGAGAAGATGCGGCTGCGCGATGTGCTCGGCGTGCTGCGCGACTCATATTGCCGCCGGGTGGGTGTGGAATACATGCACATCCAGGATCCGGAGGAGCGCCGCTGGATCCAGGAGCGGGTCGAGAAGAAGTATGAGAAGCCCAGCTCCGAGGAGCAGCGCCACATCATGGGCCGGCTCAACGCGGCCGAGGCGTTCGAGACGTTCCTCGCCACGAAATATGTGGGGCAGAAGCGGTTCTCCCTGGAGGGCGGCGAGTCGCTGATCCCGCTGCTGGACGAGGTGTTGCAGGCGTCCGCCCAGGCCGACCTGGACGAGGTCGTGATCGGCATGGCGCACCGTGGCCGGCTCAACGTGCTGGCCAACATCGTCGGCAAGCCGTACGAGAAGATCTTCAACGAGTTCGAGGGGCACCTCGACCCCAAGAGCGCCCAGGGCTCCGGCGACGTGAAATATCACCTCGGCATGACCGGCAAGTTCACCAGCCCCGACAACCAGCACACGGTGACGGTGTCGCTGACCGCCAACCCGTCGCACCTGGAGGCCGTCGACCCGGTGCTCGAAGGCATCGTGCGCGCCAAGCAGGACCGGCTCGATCTTGGTCTTGAGGGTTATACGGTACTGCCGGTGCTCGTGCACGGCGACGCCGCGTTCGCTGGGCAGGGCGTCGTCGCGGAAACGTTGAACCTGTCGCAGCTGCGGGGGTATCGCACGGGCGGCACGGTGCACGTGGTGGTCAACAACCAGGTGGGCTTCACCACCGCGCCCGAATACAGCCGGTCGTCGCTCTACTCGACCGACGTGGCCCGGATGATCCAGGCGCCTATCTTCCACGTCAACGGAGACGACCCCGAGGCCGTGATCCGCGTGGCGCGCCTGGCTTTCGAGTATCGCCAGGCGTTCAACAAGGACGTGGTGATCGACCTCGTGTGCTACCGGCGGCGCGGGCACAACGAGGGCGACGACCCGTCGATGACCAACCCGCAGATGTACGCGATCATCGACGCGAAGCGCTCGGTGCGCAAGCTGTACACGGAAGAATTGATCGGGCGCGGCGACATCACCGTCGAGCAGGCCGAGGAGGCGTTGCGCGACTACCAGAGCCAGCTCGAAACGGTCTTCAAGGCCACGCGCGACGCGGCCAACGGCGTGTCCAGCAGGCTCATCAGGAGCAGCGAGGTGCAGCCCGAACCCGTTGTCGCCACGGCGATCCCAGCCGAGCTCGTCAAGCGCATCGGCGAGGCGCATGTGACGCTGCCCGACGGCTTCACCCCGCACAAGCGCATCCAGCAGCTGCTGGACCGGCGGGCAAAAATGGCGGTCGAGGGCAACATCGACTGGGGCTTCGCCGAGATCATCGCGATGGGCTCGCTGCTCGCGCAGGGGGTGACGGTGCGGCTGTCCGGGCAGGACTCGCGCCGGGGCACGTTCGTGCAGCGGCACGCGGCCATCGTGGACGCCAGGAACGGCAAGGACTTCCTGCCGATCGCCGAGCTGGCGGCCGATGACGCGCGCTTCCACGCGCACGACTCGCTGCTGAGCGAATACGCGGTGATGGGCTTCGAATACGGATACTCGGTGGAGCAGCCCAACGCGCTGGTGCTGTGGGAGGCCCAGTTCGGTGACTTTGCCAACGGCGCACAGTCCGTTGTGGACGAGTTCATTTCGTCGGGCGAGGTCAAGTGGGGCCAGCAGTCGAGCGTGACGATCCTGCTGCCACACGGCCACGAGGGCCAGGGCCCCGACCACACCTCCGGGCGCCCGGAGCGGTGGCTGCAGCTGGCGGCCGAAGACAACATGCGCATCGTCGTGCCGTCCACCCCGGCCAACCACTTCCACGTGCTGCGGCGGCAGGCGCTGTCGTCCAAGCGCAAGCCGCTGGTGGTGTTCACACCCAAGGTGCTGTTGCGGCACAAGCTGTGTGTGTCGGCGGTGGCCGACTTCACGCAGGGCACGTTCCAGACCGTCATCGGCGAGCCGGCGTCGCAGGACGTGCGCAGGATCCTGCTGTGCTCGGGCAAGGTCTACTACGACCTGATGCAGGCGCGCAACGAGCGGGGCATCACCGACACGGCCATCATCCGGCTGGAGCAGCTCTACCCGCTGCCGGTCGAGGAGGTCAAGGCGGAGCTGGCGAAGTACCCCAACGCGACCGACTTCGCGTGGGTGCAGGAGGAGCCGGCCAACCAGGGCGCGTGGTCGTTCGTGGCGCTCAACCTGCTGGAGCACCTCGATGGCGTGCGCATGCGCCGCATCTCCCGCCCGTCGGCCGCGGCCCCTGCGGTGGGCTCGAACAAGCTGCACGACGTCGAGCAGGCTGCGCTGATCGAGGCGGCGCTGCCGAAGGTCGCCTGATGTACTTCACCGATCGCGGGATTGAGGAGCTGGCGCAGCGCCGGGGCGAGGAGGAGGTCACCCTGGAGTGGCTGGCCGAGCGCCTGCGCGACTTCGTCGACCTCAATCCCGAGTTCGAGACGCCCATCGAGCGCTTCGCCACCTGGCTCGCCCGCCTGGACGACGAAGACGAGTAATACCCCTGGCTTCTTCCGAAAATTGGGGCATAGTCGGAAGCATGTCTGTGGCTGTCGAGGAGCAATCCATCCGCGAGATGCTCGATGTCGTCGAGCGGATCGAGTCCGTGTCGCGGGCCCTGCCCGACGGCAGGCAGGCGCAGCGAGCTTCTTGAGGCCGTGCGCAAGCTCCTGCCCCAGATCCAGCCCGTGCGCGTGGAGATCGCGGCCAGGCTGCTGGGCGTGAGCGATAAGACCGTTCGGGCATGGGTCGACGCAGGCCCGCTCTTCGCCGCCCAAGAAAAGCCCAGGCTGCTACTCGACCCGGTGCGCCTGCACGAGGTTGTCCATCTGGCCGAAGACCTGCGGGCAGCGGGCAAGAAAACCGCGAGTTGTTGGACCTTATCCAGTATCGGCTGCACGACGAGGCTTGGCTCGACAGCGCCGATCTCATGGAGAGCCTCGGCCAGATGGCTCGCGGCGAGGGCCGGCTGCTCAACGCTGACCAACTTGATCAGTCCACTAAGGAGTCTTAGTCACCTATAGTGACCACCACCGTCTACGCCAGTGATTTGGCCGACCTCCATTGGACGATTGAGGAACCGCGACCGCGACGCGTTCGACCGACTTGTGCGCGATCTCGGGCATCAGGGCTGCATAGTCCCGGGATATCGGCTTACCGGATCAGCACCGATCAACGCACTCTGCGTCAAGCACCTCGTTGGGCCGCTGCGGGCTATCGTCGGGTTCAAAACCCCATCAGAAACGTGGATCGTCCTGTCGGACCGCATGCACGGGACCGGCCGGAGATCGACGTCTACACGATGCTCTATGAGCTGACCGGAGTGCGGCCGCCCGACGACGAGAAGCGGACGAAGCCGCCTTGCTGCGACGAAGGCACCGGGCTGCCGGAGCCGCTGGTGATCTGATCGAGGAGCTCATGGCGAGGGCGCGGGGTCTTGCCAAGGGCCGCAGATAGTCTGTGGGCATGGCGCGCGGAGTGTATGTGACCAGCCTGGAGCCCGGCGGCGGGAAGTCGGCGATCGCGCTTGGGCTGGCCGAGGTGCTCAGCCGCCGGGTGCGCCGACTCGGTGTGTTTCGGCCGCTGGTGCGCGAGAAGCCTGACCCGGTGGTGGAATTGTTGCGCGGGCGGTACGGGATGGCGGGCGCCGGCGGTCCGTCGTATCAACGGGCATCTGAGCTTATCGGCGCGCACCGGACCAACGATCTGGTCGGCGAGATCCTGGACGCCTACTACGACCTCGAGCGCGAGTGCGACGCGGTCGTCATCGTGGGCACAGACTACGGGCACGACGTGGCGGGGCGGGCCGATGCGGGCCTGCCCGACGAGGTGGCGCTCAACCTGCGGCTCGCGAGCGACCTGGGCGCGGCCGTGCTACCCGTGGTCAACGGGCACCACCGGTCCGCGGCCGAGGTGGCCGACGCCGTGCGGGCCGCCTATTACGCGTGCGAGAGCCTGCCCGTGCTCGCGGTGGTCGCCAACCGGGTCGCAGCCCAGGTGAGTGTGCCGGGCCTGCCGGTGCCGGTGTATGCGATCCCCGACCTGCCCGCGATCGCCGCCCCGACCGTGAAGGAGGTCGCGACCGCGCTCGGGGCGACACCGGTGCACGGGGCCACGACCGCCGCGCTTGCCCGGGACGTGGTCGACGCGATCGTCGGCGCCGCCCAGGTGCCCACGTTCCTGGACAACCTGCGCGACAACTGTCTGGTCGTGACGCCCGGCGACCGCTCCGACCTGATCGTGGCGGCCGTGGCGGCGCATCACACCGGTCAGGCCGCGATCTCCGGGCTGCTGCTGACCCTCGGGCTGGAGCCCGACCCGCGCGTCATCGCGCTCGTCGGCCGGTTCAAGGTCGAGCTGCCGATTTTCATGGTGCCGCGCGATTCCTACGATACCGTCGCCGCACTGTCGGGCTTGGAGGGTCGGCTGCGCGCCGACAACCCCCGCAAAATGAGTGCCACGCTTGGACATTTCGAGTCGCATGTGGACACCGTGGAGCTGGCGTCCAGATTGGACCTCGCCCGCTCGGATCGGGTGACCCCGCTCATGTTCGAATACGAGCTTATCGAGCGGGCCCGCGCCGACCGCCGCCACGTCGTGCTGCCCGAGGGCGAGGAGGAGCGGATCCTGCGCGCCGCCGAATCCCTTACCCGGCGCGGAGTGTGCGACCTGACCCTGCTCGGCAACCGCGAACGGATCGCGCTGCGCGCCCGCGAGCTCGGTCTCGACCTCGACGACGTCCGCGTTGTCGACCCGCACGACAATGAGCGGTGGCGCAACGAGTTCGCGGGCGAGTATGCCCGGCTGCGCGCCCACAAGGGAATGACCCGGGATCTGGCCTACGACCTGATGACCGACGTCAACTATTTTGGCACCATGATGGTACACACGGGCCGCGCCGACGCGATGGTTTCCGGCGCCGTGCACCCGACCGCAGACACGATCCGGCCGGCCTTCGAAATCGTGAAGACGTTGCCCGATACCGGAATAGCCTCAAGTATTTTCTTCATGTGTCTGCCGGACCATGTGCTGGTTTACGGCGACTGCGCCATCAATCCCGACCCTGATCCGGAGCAGCTGGCCGACATCGCGATTTCGTCGGCCGAGACGGCGGCGCGATTCGGTGTGGAGCCGCGCGTCGCCATGCTGTCCTATTCGACCGGTGGGAGTGGACAGGGCATGGATGTCGACAAGGTCGCCATCGCGACGAAACTTGTGCGCGAGCGCCGTCCCGATCTGCCGGTCGAGGGGCCGATCCAATACGACGCCGCCGTCGACGCGAGCGTGGCAGCCACGAAGATGCCGGGCAGCAGCGAGGTGGCCGGGCGGGCGACGGTGCTCATCTTCCCGGACCTCAACACGGGCAACAACACCTACAAGGCCGTGCAACGCTCGGCCGGCGCGGTGGCGATCGGCCCGGTGATGCAGGGACTGCGCAAGCCGGTCAACGATTTGTCGCGCGGGGCGACGGTGCGAGACATCATCTCGACCGTCGCCATCACGGCGATCCAGTCACAGCATTAAAGCCAGCGTGTGTGGTCGGACTGTCATATCCGCGGCGGCTGGGCCCGCATCGCTCGCGCCCGACCACACCCGCGCGAAAGACGTCAGGCCCACCGAATCGGGCGTTCAGCCCGTGTTTTCATCGCTTCGCGAGGAAAACCGCTCGGTTCCAAGCCCCTAGCGCTAGAGCCGCTCTTCCTCTTCGATCTGCTCGTTGAGGCGGGTGAACGCGGCCTCGCCCTCCTGCGCCATCCGCTGGGTCTCCTCCTCGGACAGCTCCTCGAACTTCTGCAGGCCCGCCTCGAACATCGGGCTCAGGCCGCGCTCAAAGGTGCTGGAGAAGGCCGCCTCGCGCAGCGACTGCCGGCCGGCGAGGATGTCGTCGACCATGCTCTTGAAGTAGGGGTCGTCGCTCTTGTCGCGGATCAGCTTCAGCGAGTCCCGCAGGTGCCGCGAGACCGCCTTGTCGCCGCGGGCGATGTCCATCATCGGCTCTTCTTCGCGCTCCGCCGGCATGTCAAACCCCCGGGTGGTCGTAGGACGTGTTGGGCAACTGCTGCATCTTCAGGCCCTTCAGCGCTCCAAGATAACCGGCGATCAGACCGACCGTCACCTGGCAGATCTGCCACGCGAGCGAGTGCGCCTCGATGATCTGCTTCCAGAGGTTGACACAGCGCCAGAAGGTGGCCGCCGACGCGATGCCGCCGATGATGCCGCCGACGATGGTCCAGCTGGAGGCGGCCGTCGCCGCAAGCTCGATGCCCAGCAGGATCAGCATGTCGAGCAGGCCCTCCAGCAGGCCCTTGATGGCGTCGGCCGCCTCAAGCACACCCACGGTCGCCGAGTTGAACTGGGACGCCACGCTTTCGAGCGGCTGTACCTGGTCGTTGAGCAGCTTGATGAGGTTGTCGAAGTATTGGTCGGCGTTGGTGGCGGCGTTGCCCGACCATTCGGTGCCGAACAGCGGGTCCGCCTGCCCTTTGATGGAGGTGGCGTAGGCGGCGTTGAACTCGGCCAGGTTTTTCAGCGCGTCGGACGCCTTGGCGATCGCCTTCCAGTCCCCGGCGAACTGCTGGCCCACCCACTCGAACGGGTTGACCCCACACACCTTCTCCATCGCGACACCCAGCCAGTAGGAGGGGCTGATGTATTGCGGGAAGCCGATGAAGTTGTTGACCGTCTCCATCACGTTTTCGTCGGACGGCTCCGTCAGCAAGGTGCTCGGCTCTGCGGCCATGTCTGTGCTTCCCCTTTAGCGGTAGGTGCCGTCGAGTCGTTCGGCGCTGGCCTGGTCTGTCGTGCGGTAGAAGTCGGCCGCCTTGCCGAGCTCGATGCCCGACTTCATCGCGACTTCCGAGAGATGGGTGTAGTTTTCCTTCAGCGCGTTGCGCACGTTTTCGGCCTGCTCGACGATGGTGAAGAACATCCGGCCCTCGTTGTAGCCGATGCCGAGGTGCTTGTCCACATAGCGCACGGCCTCATCGGCATCGTCGCTGAGCCCTTTGACGTGACTGCCGAAGTTTTTGATGCGCTCGTGGTCAGCCTCAAACGCCACAGTGCCTCCCCTGACGCTCAGTGTTGTGGGTGCCAAGAACGGTTAGGCTAGCAGAGTAGCGGTAAATGTTCATGAAGAAGGTGGGCGGATCTGTGGTGAACGCGGCCGAGCACGACATTTCCCTGAGTTCCGGCGAATTGGCCAGCGCCGTTTTGCCCGATGTGTGCGTGCGGCACGGCATCGCGGCCACCTCCCGGCAGGAGCTCGCGCTCACTGTGCGTAAGCGGATGCCCGACGATCCGATGATCCTCAACACCAACGTGGTCGGGATGGCCGCCCGCGCCAGGGAGCAACTCGTGCAGGGCGCGGTCAAGCGCGAGGATTGGCCGCTATGCCCGCGCTGCGCCTCCACCCGCAACACCAACATGCTGCTGGCCAAAACCCTTGGGGTCGCGGGGCCGGTCCTGCTCGTCGTGGCCGTCGTGCTGGCGATCGCGTCCGGGCCGGGTGCGCTGGCGGGTGTGCTGTTCGCCTTGGGCCTGCTGTGCTTCCCGGCCGCGCTCGTGCTCGGGCTCAACAGCCGGGTCGCGGCGGTCTCGCGCATCACGCTGTCGCAGGACCGCACGCAGGTGGTCATCCACGAGCCGAGTCAGGCCTTCGAGCAGCAGTGGCGGGCAAGGAACGCCTGAGGGCCGCGCGGCATGCCGCATCGGCCTGGCGGGTGGTCTCGGGCAGGCGGAAGCGGGGTGTCAGGCGCAGGATGAGGTCCGTGGCGGTGTCCAGATCGATTTGGTGGCCGACCGAGACGTAGACCGGCTTCACACCGCCCCGCGTGCGAAGGGCTCGCCCCACGACTTCCCCATCGAGCACCAGATCGGCCCAGTCGCCGCGCTCCGGCCCCACCGGGCCGTGCGTGCCAACGAACATCGTCTTGGCCACACCGAAGGAGGCGAGCCCGCTTGCCTCGCCCATGTGGCACGCGAGCCCATAGCGCCGCGGATGCGCGATGCCGACCCCATCGCAAACCAGCACCGATGGGCGCACGCGAAGCGCGCGCAGCGCGTCCAGCAAAACGGGTGCCTCGCGCTCCGCCAACTGCCCTGGCACGTAAGGGAACTCGGCCCGCCGGACGGCCGTGGCCACCTCCACCACCGACAGGTCGGCCAGATCGAGCACCACGACGGCGCCCGCCACGACCCCATCCGGGCCCGGCGTCTCGTAGGCGACGTCCACCCCCGCTATCAACCGCTCGCCCACACCGCGATCGTACTAGGCTCAATCGTGTGCGCGTGCTCGTGTTGAACTGCGGCTCTTCCTCGGTGAAGTGGCGGCTCTACGACGGCGCGGACGCCGTCGACGGCGGGCTTGTCGAGCGGGTCAGCGACCACGGCGCGGCCGTCCGGGAACTGCTGTCCACGGTGGACGTGCGCGGCATCGACGCCGTCGGGCACCGGATGGTCCACGGCGGCTTGCGTTTCACCGCGCCCACGCTGATCGACGACGCCGTGGTCGAACAGGTGACGGAGCTGATTCCGCTGGCGCCGTTGCACAATCCGCCCAACCTGGCGGGCGTGCGGGAGGCCCGGAGATTGTTGGAAGACACTGCGCAGGTGGCCGTGTTCGATACGGCCTTCCATCGCACGATCCCGCCGGAAAACGCGACCTACGCCATCGACTCCGAGGTGGCGCGGCGGCACGGTGTCGCGCGCTATGGGTTCCACGGCACGTCGCACGCCTATGTCGCGCGCCGCACGGCCGAGCTGCTCGCCAAGCCGGAGGCCCACATCATCACCCTGCACCTGGGCAACGGCGCGAGCGCGTGCGCGGTGCGCGGCGGGCGCAGTTTCGCCACGAGCATGGGGCTCACGCCCTTGGAAGGGCTCGTGATGGGCACGCGCAGCGGTGACATCGATCCGGCGGTCATCTTCCACCTGCACCGCGTGGCGGGGATGTCCATTGACGACATTGACGCGCTGCTCAACTCGCGCAGCGGGCTGCGCGGGCTGTGTGGCGACAACGACATGCGCGAGGTGTTGCGGCGGCGGGAGGCGGGCGACGAGCGGGCGGCGCTCGCTTTCGACGTTTACTGTGCGCGGGTCAAAACCTATGTGGGGGCTTATTTCGCGCTCCTCGGGCGGGTCGACGCCATCACGTTTACGGCGGGGGTCGGCGAAAACGCGCCCGCTGTGCGCGAAGCGTGCCTGTCGGGCCTTGAAGGGCTTGGCATCGTGGTCGACCCGGCCTTGAACGGCTCATCGCGTACCACGATATCCAAAAAGGAATCGGCGGTCGCGGTGTTCGTCATTCCCACTGATGAGGAACGCGAGATCGCCCGCCAGGCCGCGGAACTCATTTCGGCGCAAGGGTCGCAAACACGATAATGTTGTCGGAGTAGTCTTCGGTCGCGGGGTTGTATCGCCCGCCGCACGTCACCAGGCGCAGCGTCGGATTACGGGTGGGGCCATAGACGCGCTCGGTCGGAAATGCCGCCTTGGGAAACTGCTCCACAGAGTCCACTTTGAACACTGCCTTGCCGCCATCGGCCCGCGTCACCTCGATCCCGGCGCCCGGCTTGACCCGGCGCAGCTCGAAGAAGACCGCACGGTCCTTTTTGGAATCCACATGGCCGAGGATCACCGCCGGCCCGGTCTCCCCGGGCGACGGGCCATGCCTGTACCAAGCCGCGTTGTCCGCCCCTTCATAGGACGGCGTCTCGACGGAGCCGTCCCGGGCCAGCCCTACCTGGTCGATGCGCGCATTTATCCAAACCGATTTGATAAATATTCTCGTTGGTACGGATCGAGCCATCCCCGGCACGATCGGCTCCGCCGACTCGACCACCGGCGCGGCCGCGGAAGCGATCGGCGGGGGCTGCGGCACGTCAAGTGAATGCGCTTCCAGCGGGCGCATAATCTGCACCACGCCCCACGCCGAGAGCAGGATCGGCACCATCCACAGAGACGGTCCGGGCACGCGCAACACACCCCAAATTTACTCAAACCACGCCGCACGATGGAGCCACGACACACCATGCGCAACCATTGGTTGCACTCGCCCGAGGATCTCGCTACAGTCATGAGCAACCAAACGTTGCACGAGGGGATGGGAAAGCGGAATGGAATTCGGCGGCATCGAGCGGGAGATCCACGTCGAGGCCACGCCCGACGTGGTCTACGAGGTGATCAGCACACCCGAGCACCTGCGCGAGTGGTGGCCGGACGAGGCGGAGCTCGACCCGGTGCCCGGCGCCACCGGAGTCATCTCGTTCGGCGACACGAAGGTCATGCCGCTCACGGTGATGGAGGCCGACCCGCCCCGGCGGTTGTCGTTCCGGTGGGCATACGACCGGGGCGAGGTCGCGACGCCGGCCAACTCGCTGCTGGTGACCTTCGAGTTGATCCCATCGGGCTCGGGCACGCTGCTGCGCTTCACCGAGACGGGTTTCCGGGAGCGGGGCTGGGAGGCGGCCGCGCTCCAGGAGCGATACCGTGTGCACGCCACCAGGTGGGACCACCTCCTGCCCCGCCTCGTCGGTTACCTCGACCGCCCGGTGTCGAGGCCATGAGCACCGCCATCGACGACGAGCTCTGGTCGGCGGTGGGCGACCCGACCCGGCGACGGATGCTCGATCTGCTCCTGACCAACGGCGGCGGCACGGCGACCACGCTGAGCCAGCAGCTGCCGGTCACCCGGCAGGCGGTCGCCAAACACCTCGGCGTGCTCGACCGGGTCGGGCTGGTCCACGCCAAGCCGTCCGGGCGCGAACGCCTTTACGAGGTGGACGAGGCCCAGCTCGCCCGCGCGGTCGCGCAACTGTCGTCGGTCGGCGCCGCCTGGGACGCACGGCTGCGTCGCATCAAGCGCATCGCCGAGACCATCCAGCGCAGCCGCAAGGCCTGACCCCACACGCCCTCCCCCGTCGACCATGAACTTACGTCCATGTTCGACGGCGTGTCGCGGATTAACTTCATGATCAATCTAAAGGAGAGAGATAGTGGATATCTTGCACAGGATCGGAGCCCAATCGTCTCCCGACAAGGTCTACACGGCCTTGGCCACGATCGATGGGCTGGCGGGCTGGTGGACGGAGAAGACCGACGGCGACAGCGATGTGGGCGGAGTGATCCGGTTCCGCTTCGACAACGCGCCGGCTCCCGGCGGGTTCGACATGTTGGTCCTTGACGCTCAGCCCGCCCAGCTCGTGCGCTGGGAGGTCGTCGACGGTCCCGAGGAGTGGATCGGCACCCGGATCCGCTTCGAACTCAAGCAGGAGGACGACTACACGGTCGTGTTGTTCCGGCACGAGGGCTGGAAGGAGCCGGTGGAGTTCATGCACCACTGCAGCACCAAGTGGGCGACCTTCCTGATGAGCCTCAAGCAGCTGGTCGAAACCGGCAAGGGCCAGCCCGCGCCGCACGACGTGCGAATCAGCAACTGGCACTAGTGCTCCAGCACAATCTTGCCGAAGACATCGCCGCGCGCGAGGTGTGCAAACGCCTCGCGCGCGTGCGCAAACCCATACACCCCATCCACAATCGGCCTGATCTCGTGCGCCACAACGAAGTCGAGCATTGCGGCGAGTTCATCTCGGGTCCCCATGGTGGACCCGACGATCTCCAGCTGCAGGAAGAAGACGCGCCGCAGGTCCAGCTGGGCCAGATGCCCCGAGGTGGCGCCGGAAACGACGATCCGCCCGCCCGGCTTCGTGCTCTTCACCGAATGGTCGATCGTTTCCGCGCCCACGCTCTCGATCACCACGTCGACCCGCTCGGGCAGACGCGCCCCGGGCTCGACGGCCTCTGCCCCCAGTGAGGCAACGCGTTCACGTTTCTCGGCGGACCGGCTGGTCGCGTAGACCCGAGCACCGAGCGCCTTGGCCAGCACGACCGCCGCGGTCGCCACGCCTCCCCCGGCGCCCTGCACCAACACGCTTGCGCCCTCTGCGAGCCTTCCGCGTGTGGTGAGCATGCGCCACGCCGTGAGCCACGCGGTGGGCAGGCACGCCGCGTCGGTCCACGCCATTTGCGACGGCTTGGGCACGCAGTTGCGCCTGGGCACCGCCACCACGTCGGCCAGCGTGCCCGGGTGCTTCTCCGAAAGCAGCGTGCGCTTGGGGTCCATGGTCTCGTCCGGCAGCGACGGATCGGCGATCACCGCGTGCACCACGACCTCGTTGCCGTCCGCGTCCACGCCCGCCGCGTCGCAACCGAGGATCATCGGCAGCTGCTCGGCGGACAGGCCCACGCCGCGCAGCGACCACAGGTCGTGATGGTTCAACGCGCTCGCCTTCACCGTGACCGTCGTCCATCCCTCAGGGACAGCGAGGTCGAGCTCGCCCACCACGAGCCCGTCCAACGGGGAGGAAGGGTTCAGCGAGGAGGCGTAGATCGCGCGCATGGACCCGACGCTAACATTCGCCGTTTGATTGTTCTTCGCCGTCTATCCTTCTCGGCACAGACCGGCATCAAACTTATCTTGGCAATCTGCTGCCATGCGGGTCGCGATCATCACGGAATCCTATGCGCCCGACGTCAACGGCGTGGCCAACTCGGTCGTGCGGGTGGCCGGTCACCTGGTGGCGCGGGGCCATGAGCCGCTTGTCATCGCGCCCCGGCCCAGGGGCGCCAGGCAGGCCGCGCCGATGGGCTATCCGGTCCTGCGCCTGCCGTCGCTGCCGATGCCGGGCTATCCCAATGTGCGCCTCGCCCTGCCGAGCCGGCGCATTCGCGAGGTGCTGCGCTCGTACCGGCCGGACATCGTCCACCTCGCCAGCCCGTTCGTGCTCGGCGCATGGGGTGCCACCGCCGCCGCGGAGCTCGGCCTTCCCATCATTGCCGTGTACCAAACCGACGTCCCCGGCTACGCGGCCGTCTACGGCATCGGCCTCACCGAGCGCCTCGCCTGGAGCTGGATTGCCAAGCTGCACGGCCGCGCGAGCATGACCCTGGCCCCGTCCACGGCGACGGCCGCTCAGCTCAGCGCGCATCACGTGCGTGGCATCTCCCGCTGGGGCCGCGGCGTCGACACGAACCTGTTCCACCCGCGCCACCGCGACCCGGCCCTGCGCAGTGAGCTCGCACCAGGCGGCGAGCTCATCGTGGGCTACGTCGGTCGGCTGGCCAAGGAGAAGCGGGTCGACGACCTGCGCGAGGCGGCGACGCTGCCCGGTGTGCGGGTGGTCGTGGTCGGCGACGGGCCGACCCGCGCTCGCGTCGCGCGGGCGCTGCCCACGGCCGTGTTCCTCGGCACGCGCAGCGGGCAGGAGCTGGCCCGCGTCTACGCCAGCCTCGACGTCTTCGTGCACACGGGTCCGCACGAGACGTTCTGCCAGACCGTGCAGGAGGCGATGGCCAGCGGCGTCCCGGTGCTGGCCCCGGCCGCGGGCGGCCCGCTGGACCTGATCCGGCCCGGCGTGACCGGCCTGCTGGTCCCGCCCGGTGATCCGGCGGCGTTGGCCGACGCCGTGTCCACCCTTGCGGGTGATCGCGAGCTGCGCGAGCGCATGGGTGTCGCGGCCCGTGTGGCCGTGGCGGACCGCACGTGGTCGGCCCTGGGTGACGAGCTCATCGGCTACTACCGCACGGTGCTCGGCATTCCCCAACCATCCAGTTTGGAACTTGTATGAGGATCGTTCGGCTGGCCAACTTCGTGACGCCCACCTCGGGCGGCCTGCGCACCGCGCTGCGCTGCCTCGGCGAGGGCTATCTGGCCGCCGGCCACGAGCCGGTGCTCATCGTGCCCGGACCGTCCTATGCGGACAGCATGACGCCGCAGGGCCGGGTGATCGTGCTGCCCGGACCGGCGGTCCCCGGACTGGGCGGTTATCGCGTGCTGCTCGACCGCGGGGCGCTGCGCCGGCTGCTGTTCCAGCTGCGCCCCGACCGGCTGGAGGTGTCAGATCGCACCACGCTGCGCTGGACGGGCTCATGGGCGCGCAGGCATCGCGTGCCGTCGGTCATGGTCTCGCACGAGAGCCTTGCCGGCCTGCTGCGCGTCGCCCACCTGCCTGCCGCGCTGGCCCCGCCGCTCAACCGGGCCACCGCACGCTCGTACGACCGGATCGTCTGCACCACCGAGTGGGCCGCGCGCGAGTTCGACTCGAACGTGTCGCTGGTGCCGCTGGGCGTGGATCTCGCCTTCTTCAAACCGGGCCCGGTCAAGCGCGACGGCCTCACGCTCGTCTGCTGCACAAGGCTTTCCGTCGAGAAGCGCCCGCACAGAGCACTGCTCACACTCAGATCGCTGCTCTCCCAAGGCATCAACGCTCGGCTCGTCATGGCCGGCGACGGTCCACTCCGGACGCATCTGGAGCGCGAGGCGCACGACCTGCCCGTCACGTTCACCGGCTGGATCGCCGACCGCACCGAACTGGCCCATCTGCTGGCGAGCGCCGACATCGCGCTCGCGCCGGGCCCGATCGAGACGTTCGGCCTCGCCGCGCTTGAGGCGCTCGCAAGCGGGACACCGGTCGTGGCAAGCGCTTCCAGTGCCCTGCCCGGTGTGATCGGCGACGCCGGCGCGTCCGTGGCGGGTGAAGACCTGTCCGGCGGCGTGCTCCAGCTGCTCGCCACGCCGGAGGACGTCCGGCGCAAGGCGGCCCGCGCCCGCGCCGAACAGTACGGCTGGGATGCGGCGGTGAAGGGCTTCCTGCGCGTACACGAGGAGGTGGGCGATGCGCATCGCGGCCCTCGGTGATTCGATAACCCTGGGCATCGGCGATTCCGCCCAGCGCGGCTGGGCGGCACGGCTCGCAGAGTCGTTGCCGCACACCGACTTTCGCAACTTCGCCACTTCGGGCGCGGTCTCGCGCACGGTCGCCACCGACCAGCTGCCACGCGCCCTGCGCTGGAGACCCCACCTCGCGACAGTGCTCGTCGGCGTCAACGACTCGCTGCGCGGATCGTTCGACATCAAGGCCGTCGGCGGGCACCTGCACCGCACGCTGAGCGCCCTGCGCGACGCGGGCGCGACACCCGTCACCGCGTGCCTGCCCGAACCGGGGCGCATGCTGCGCCTGCCGCAGCCGCTGGCCAAACCGCTGGACCGGCGCATCCGCGCAGTCAACGAGATCGTGCACGAGCTCAGCGCGCAGCACCGGGCCGTGCACGCCCACGTGGCCACGCACCCGCACGTGTTCGACCGTCGCATGTGGAGCATCGACCGGCTGCACCCCAACGAGCGCGGCCACCGCCTGCTCGCCGCGCTGTGCTGCGAGACGCTCGCCGAACACGGCTGGCCCATCGCGTCTGCGCCGAGCCTCGAACCCACCAGTGCGCCGCCGAGCCGCGCGGCTCAGCTCGCGTGGATGGCGACCAAGGGCACGCGCTGGGTGCTCAGGCGCTCAACCGATCTCCTACCCCAGCTGACGATGCTAGCCGTATCTGAGTGGCGGCATGCGCGACGCGGGCTGGAGGAGCATCTGGATAGAAGAATGAGCCAGGATATTCAGGCAGCGCTAGCTGCGCTGGCACTGGGACCGGCGCCGGTACCGCGGACGGCACCAGGAACAGCAGGGCCAGGCTGATCAGCACGTACATGTTGCTGCCGAGGAAGCCGAGCGGTCCCTGGTACCAATGCATGAACGCCCAGACGATGCCGACGCTGAGCATGAAATAGCTGAACATCATCATCCGCATGGTCCTGCGGGCCGGACGGTCGATGGAGGCCAGCGGCAGCGCCCGATCGGTGATCAGGATCATCGCCGGGATCACCCAGACCAGGTGGTGCACCCACGTGACCGGGCTGATCAGGCACGCGACCACGCCGGTCAGGGCGAAGCCGGTGCGCATGTCGACGCTGCGGACCTTGCGTGCCCAGATCAGCAGGATGGCCCCCACGAGCGCCACCCACAGCGTGCGGCTGGGCGTGCTCGGCGCGAGGCGGGCGACCATGCCCATCACCGACTGGTTGGAGACGTAGTCAAGGTTGCCGACCCGGCTGGTCTCCCACAGCAACTCGGTGAAGTAGGCACGGGACGCGTCGGGCATCGCCACCGCGGCGAGCAGCGTGGCCCCGGCAGTGGTCGCCGACGCGACCCCGGCCATGCGCCACCGGCCGGTGACGAGCAGGTAGATGATGAAGATGCCGGGGGTGAGCTTGATCGCAGCCGCGAGCCCGATGCCGGCGCCCGCGAACCGGTGCCCGCGCATGGCCAGAAGCAGGTCGAGGTACACCAAAGCCATCAGCAGCAGGTTGATCTGGCCGAAGCTGAACGTGTCGCGCACCGGACCGAACGTCGCGAACATGAGCACGACCACGGCCGCGGCGAACGCCCGGTCGCGCTCGCTGTCCCAGCCCATCCGCCGGAACGTCGGCTCAAGCAGCACGTAGAGCAGGAACGCCGACGCCGCGGCGGACATCATGAAGTTGATCGCGATCGCGCCGTGCCACGGCACGATCGCCATCGGCAGCATGCACAGCGCCGCGAACGGCGGATAGGTGTAGCCGTAGGTGCTCGCCACGCGCACGTAGTCGTAGATGGACCCCTCTTCGTGGATCCAGTAGTTGATCGCGCCCCAGTAGACGCCCACGTCGAACCAGCCCCGGTGTCCCGGGGCGAAGGTGATGGCGAGCGCGATCGCCACCGTCACCCCGGCCAGGATCCGCCATCGCTGCGGCACCCGCTGCAAAACGTCCTTCAAAGTGTCACCACTCCAAACCCGTTGGGCAGCAGGATGAAAGTAAGCCCCGTGCTCACCGCGGCCGCCCAGTGGCGCACCCTGCCGCGCGGAGCCGACGCCGCGAGCGGCACGAGCCCCCACAGCGCGTACCACGGACGGGTCGCCGGACCGAGCATACCGATGGCCGCAAGGCCGAGCCCGAGGGCATAGACCTCACCGAGCCTGCGCCGCCTCAGCCACACGATGACGCAGATCGCCACGGTGGCCGCCAACCCCATCGAAACCCAAAAAACCATTGCCATCTGGGTACCGAACAAGCGCCCGATGGCGGTCGTGAGCGACCACGCATGCGGGGCCGCCGACGTGTGCACCGCGCCGATCCAGCCATAGCCCACACCCGTCAGCTCGGTGACGACCACGGTTGTCGTGAGCGCAATCACACCGACCCGGAGGGTCTTGTGCCACAGTGACGCCACCACCGCCAGCCCAAGCACCGCTGGCGCCTTGATCAGCGCGGCCAGCGTGATGAGCACCGTCGCGAGGGCGAACCGGTGTCTAAAGGCGACAGTCAGCCCCGCGCCGAGCAGGCCCAGCATCAGGGCCTCGTTGTGCGCGCCCGCCACCACGTGCAGCAGCACCAGCGGGTTGAGCGCGCCCAGCCACAGCGCCTCGGCCGGGTCGGCGCCGCACCGCCGCGCGAGCGCGGGCAGGCACGCCAGCAGGGCGGCAAGCCCGGCCAGCGCCGCCAAGCGCATGCCGATCAGGCCCGTGACCAGGTCG
>NZ_QJUG01000126.1 GCF_003426775.1 Allorhizocola rhizosphaerae
CGGCCACCGAGTGCTCGATCATCGAGTGCGGCCCGTAGGTGTATCCCTTGTCCTCGCGGATGTTTTCCACCCAACGCGACGAGAAGTATCCGCCGAAGACGAGGTTGGCCAGTTGTAGCGCGGCGTGGTCGGGGTCGGTGCGGCGCACCGCGGGCAGGGCGATCCGCAGCGACGACTGCACCGCGCCCGGCCGGTCGACGAGCAGCAGCGGACCGGGCTCCAGCGCGGGCACCGGCTCCAGCTCGACCGCCGCTCCCCCGCCATTCCACGTGCCGAGGCGGGCCTGCGCCGGGCCCAGCACCGCGTCGGGGTCGATGTCGCCGACGAGGATCAGCGTCGCGCCGGACGGGTGCATGCGCTCGGAGTGGATGGCGCGCAGGTGCTCCGGCGTGACGGCACGCACCTCCTCCAGCGGCGGGGTCTGCACCGCATAGGGATGCTGCCCATACATCCTTTTGAGCAGGGCAACGCGTGCCAGGTGGGACGGCTGGCTGAGCGCGACCTGGATCCGGTCGGCGAGCCGCTCCCGCTCGGTGGACACCTCGTTGGCCGGGTAGGCCGCGTCGTGCAGCACCTCGGCCAGCAGTTCGAGTAGCCGGTCGAGCCCGGAGGTGAGCGCGTTGCCCGAGATGAGCAGCCGGTCGGGGTCGATGCCCGCGGCCAGCCCACCCCCGACGGCCTGCAGCTCGGACGCGATCTCGACGTTGGACCGCTGGCTGGTGCCGGAGAAGAGCGTCTGCCCGAGCAGCGTGCTCGCGGCGACTTCGGCCTTGGCAAGCGGGATGCGCAGCCGCACCTCGACCAGCGGCACCGACGGGCGGTGGATGGCCATGACCGTGAGCCCGTTGGGCAGCGTGACCTCCGCCTGCGGCGGCAGTGTGAGCGGCCGGTTGGTGTCGAGCCCCGGAAGCGTCATCGTGGTCAAACCAGGCCTCCCTCGGCGGCGCCCATCCCGCGCGGCGCGGCGACCCGCGGCGCGGCGTCGAACTCCGCAAGCGTCATCGGTGTCACGCGCGGGCCCTCCAGAGAACTTGTGGCGATCGAAGCGGTCGAGCGGATCATCACTGCTGCCCACCCCCGGGCACGACCTCGACCGAGGCCCGCCGCTGCGGGCGCAGCCGGGAGGCCGCCTCGCGGATCTGGTCTTCGGTCACCTCGGCGATCAGGTGGGGCAGGTCGTTGAGCAGGGCCGGGTTGGAGCGCTGTAGCTCCAGCACTGCCATGCGCAGCGCGCGGCCCAGCACGGCGTCGGTCTCGCGCAGCAGGTGGGTCGCCATGCGCGCCTGCGTGCGCGCGAGCTCGCCCGGCGTCAGCCCGTCGTTGGCCAGCCGGTCGAGCTCCTCGTCGAACGTGGCGAGCACCTTGTCGACGCTGCCCTGCGGCGGCAGGTGCGCCTGCAGCAGCAGCGCGGTCGGGTCGCGCACCTCGAACGGCTCGCCCATGAAGCCAACATAGCCCCCGACGCTGGTCACGCTGCGGTCCTTTTGCACCAGCCGCTCGACCAGGCGGGAGGCGTCGCCGTCGGTGAGCACCTCGGCCAGCACCACATAGGGCAGGTAGGCGGTGAACTCGGTGATCGGGTTGGGGATGCGCCAAGCGGCCGCGATCGCGGGCAGCGGGGCCAACCCATCCACATAGGACTCGCGGCGCTCGCCCGACAGATCGGCCTCGCCGAAGTCGGGGCGGTCCGGCGCGGGCCGGGCCGGGACATCGCCGAAGTGCTTCTCGATCAGGCGACGGGCCGCGTCGGTCTCGAAGTCGCCGGACACCGCCAGCGTCGCGTTGCCGCAGGCGTAGTAACGATCGAAGAACTCCGCCGCGTCGGCGACGGTCGCCGCCTCCAGATCGGTGAACGAGCCGTAGCCGTCGTGCGCGTTGGGGAACGTATCGAACATGACCGGCGGCAGCTTGAGCCACGGGAACCCGCCGTAGGGCCGGTTGAGCACGTTGACCCGGATCTCCTCCTTAACCACATCAATCTGGTTAAGCAGATTCTCCTCGGTCAGGCGCGGCCCGCGCATGCGGTCGGCCTCAAGGAACAGCATGCGCTCCAGCGCATTGCTCGGCACCGTCTCGAAATAGTCGGTGTAGTCCAGATGTGTCGAGCCGTTGAACGTGCCGCCCGCGCCCTGCACATGCCGGAAGTGCGCCAGCTTCTCCAGATTGGCCGAGCCCTGGAACATCAGGTGCTCGAAGAGGTGGGCGAAGCCGGTGCGCCCCTCAGGCTCGGAGCGAATGCCCACGTCATAGACCACGGCGACGCCGATGACCGGCGCGCTTCGATCCGGACTGAGCACCACCCGCAGGCCGTTAGGGAGCGTAAATCGCTCGACCTGGTAATGGGTTCGCGGAATCAGCACGCAACGACCCTAGCGCACAAACGGCCCGGCGGGCGCTAGAGGCGGCTTGGGGCCTTCGCCGGCGCAGCGGCAGCGGAGTGTTACGGGGAAGGCCCTTGCCGAAGGCCACGCGGTTCCGTAGTCAACCGCGGCGGGCGGGAGGCCGAGGCGAGACACCTGCGGCCATGAGACTCAGCTGACAAAAATGGATGGAGAGCGACCTTGCCTGTGCGCGAATCTCCGGCGCGGCCGTCGTCTCCCACAGCCACCCGCGCCGGGCCGGTCCCAGCGTGAAAATCTTGCGCTTGGGCAGCAGCGCCCCGTGCTCGTCGACGTCCAGCCCGAGTCCGTGCGGCCCGCGCCTGGCCAAGCCCTCCGCCTCCAGCGAGCGGACGAGCGGATCAACGTCGATCAGCCTTCCCGGGCCGGTGCAATTGATGATGATTTGGTACCGGCCGGTGAGCCCCGTCGACAGGGTGAGCACCCCGCCTGCCCGCAGTTCGTCGACCTCACGCGCGACCGCGGGCGCCATGCGATGCCGGTGGACCTCCCAATACCGGGCGACGTGCCGCAGAAACCGCTCCCGGTCTTCGGGAGACAGCCGGGCCCACAAGTCGTTCCAATGTGGACGAAGCGCGTCCATCGCACCCCGCCAGTCGCCTTCACACATCTGGCGAATCTCGCGCATAAGTCCGGCCAGGGTACGACTTTTCGGCCCATCCAGCCGGAAAGACCCCGCAGACGCGTGCGCCCGCGGGAGCAACCCGTGCCGCGAGACCATCTCGATGCGCGGATGCCGCCCGCCGCGCGCCAGCGTGAGCGCCACGTCGACAGCCGTCAGGCCGGACCCGATCAGCGTGACCGGCCCGTCCGGCAGCCCGTCGAGCGCACCCGGAGCCCACGGGTCCTGCACGGTCGCGCCCCTCACCCAACCCGGAGGCGGGTTGCCCAGCGCGAGCACGACCCGGTCGGCCGGGATCACGACCCCGTCGTTGAGCAGCACGATCATGCCCACGCTTCCCTCGAAGACGCGGATCACGCGCCCCCGGTGGACGGTCAGACTGCCCATGTCGTCGGCGGCGCGCAGAGCCTCGACGAGATAGTCGCCGTACAGCCCGCGCGACACAAACTCGCCGGAAACACCGCGCGCCTGACACCAGCGCACGAAATGGCCCGGGTCGTCCGGCTCGATGCTCATCGCCGAGGCGGGCGAGTTCAGCAGGTGCCACGGCGCTGCGGTGGAGTAGGCCAGCCCGCGTCCCGGGCGGGCACCCGGGTCGACCAGAACCACCTGCCAACCGGCACGCAGCAGCTCGCGCGAGGCCACCACTCCGCTGAACCCCGCGCCGACCACGACCACGATTTCCACCGACTGGACTTTAGTGGACGCGCGGGCTAGCCTAACCCATAGCTCCCATCAAACAAGTAGGAATTGTAGAGATTACGGAGGTCGACTGCCATGAGCAGGCTCACCGCGCTGGCGATCGCCGCTGCGTTGACGCTGGGGACCGCCGCCTGCAGCGAGGGCAGCCAAGCCTCGCAACCCCTGCGGCTCGGCTACTTCCCCAACATCACGCACGCGCCGGCGCTGGTCGGATTGGAGAAGGGATTCTTCACCAACGTGCAGACGTCGACCTTCAACGCCGGGCCGGCCGCGATCGAGGCCCTGTTTTCCGGCGCGATCGACGCCACCTACATCGGGCCCAACCCGGCAATCAACGCGCACGCGAAATCCAATGGCGAAGCCATCCGGATCGTAGCGGGCGCCGCATCCGGCGGTGTGGCACTGGTCGTCAGGCCCGGCATCAACAGCGCGGAAGACTTGCGCGGCAAGCGGATCGCCACCCCGCAGCTGGGCAACACGCAAGACGTCGCGGTGCGCCACTGGCTCAAGGGCAAGGGCCTGACCACCACGAAGGAGGGTGGCGGCGACGTCAAAATCATCCCGCAGGAAAACGCGCAGACCGTGGAAACCTTTGGCACGGGCGCGATCGACGGTGCCTGGGTGCCCGAACCGTTCGTGTCCCGGCTGGTCTCGGCGGGCGGCAAAATCCTGGTCGACGAGCGTGATTTGTGGCCGGGCAGACAGTTCGTCATCGCTCATCTCATCGTGCGGACCGAGTTTTTGACGCGGTACCCGGAAAAGGTCAAGAAGCTCATCGAAGAGCATGTCGCGGTGACAGAATTCATCAACGCCAAGCCCGATGAGGCACAGCAGGCCGTCTCCGACCACATCGGCAAGCTGAGCGGAAAGCCGTTGGACCGCAAGCTCATCCAGCAGTCCTGGCCGTCGCTCACCTTCCTCGACGACCCACTGGCGACTTCGCTGAAGGTCGGCGCCGACCACGCGGTCGAGATTGGACTGCTCGAAAAGGTTGACCTGAACGGCATTTACGACTTGAAACTGCTCAACGAGGTGCTGCGGGCGGCCGGAAAGCCAGAGGTTAAAGGATTATGACTCTGTTGGAGAGCGCGCAGAGCGTGACGGCCGACGCGGTCACGCTCTCGGGCGTCACCAAGGTGTTCGGTCGCGGCGGCGCGGCCGTGCTGGCGCTCGACGGGCTGTCGCTCGACGTCAAGCGCGGCGAGTTCGTGTGCCTCGTGGGCGCATCCGGTTGCGGCAAAAGCACTCTGTTGAATCTGGTGGCCGGGCTCGACCGCCCGACGTCGGGCAGGATCGCGCTGGGGCAGGACCGCGCACCGACCCTGATGTTCCAAGACCCGGCCCTGTTTCCCTGGCTGTCCGTGGCGTCCAACGTGGAACTCCCATTGAAATTACTGGGTGTGCCAAAGCCAGAGCGCAGGCGTCGCGTGGCAGAGTTGTTGGAGCTGGTGCATCTCGGCGAGTTCGCCAAGCGGCAGCCGCACGAGCTGTCGGGCGGCATGCGCCAACGCGTGGCACTGGCGCGCACGCTCGGGCAGGACAGCCCGATGCTCCTGATGGACGAGCCGTTCGGTGCGCTCGACGCGATGACGCGCGACCTGCTGCACGACGAACTGGAGCGGATCTGGCAGGCGCGCGAGCTCACCATCCTGTTCGTCACGCACAACGTGCGCGAGGCGGCCCGGCTCGCCGACCGGATCGTGCTGCTGTCCAGCCGTCCGGGCCGGATCATCTACGAGACGGGCGTGCACATCCCGCGCCCGAGGCGCATCGACTCTCCAGAGGTGGCCACGCTCGCCGCCGACATCACCGATCGGCTGCGCAAGGAGGTTGGGCGCCATGGCCGCTGACACAAGGACGTTGGGCCCGAAGGGCTGGGGGGCGGGAGGAACGCTGTCCGGATTAGACGCGCTGGAGCTCGCTGAACGGCCTCGCTCGCGAGCACGTGGCGTGTGGTCGGTTATGTGGCCCAAGCTCGCGGCGGTCGGGATCGCTCTACTGGTGTGGCAGATCGCGGTATGGCTGGAATGGAAGCCAAGTTACGCGCTGCCGGGACCGGCACGTGTCCTCGACGAGCTCGCTTTGCGGGCGCAGCACTCGGAGCTGTGGGACGGCATCCTCATCACGGCTCGGCGTGCGGCCATGGGATACGGGTTCTCGCTCGCGCTCGGTGTCACACTCGGACTCGCCGTTGCGCGCATCAAGGTGCTACGGGTCGCGATCGGCTCCATGATTACGGCGCTGCAGACGATGCCGTCCATCGCATGGTTCCCATTGGCCATCCTGCTCTTCCAGATGAGCGAGCAGGCTATCTTCTTCGTCGTCGTGCTCGGCGCCGCACCGTCGATCGCCAACGGGGTCATCGCCGGAATCGACTATCTGCCACCGCTATTCCTGCGAGCGGGCCGCAACCTCGGCGCGCGAGGCTTCAAACTGTATTGGTACATCATCGCACCCGCCGCGTTGCCGTCCTTCGTTTCCGGCCTCAAACAGGGATGGGCGTTCTCCTGGCGCAGCCTCATGGCCGGCGAGCTGATCATCGTCGGCCTCGGCAAGACCTCCATCGGGGGCCAGCTCACCTTCGCCCGCGAATTCGGCGACGCCCCCGGCGTCATCGCCATCATGATTGTCATCCTCACCTTCGGCCTGCTCGTCGACTTCGTCTTCGGCAAGGCCGACCGCGCCATCCGCTCCCGCTGGGGCCTCATCGACCCCGCGACAAGCTAGACATCTGTGCCCAGAACCTCAACCAGTTCCCTGAAGCCGACCGAGTCCTGCAGGTGCAACCGCAGCACGAGCTGGCGCAGATTCGCCCTGACCTCTGGGCCACATCGCGCGGCGATCCGCTTGAGGTGCTCGGGTGACATGCGCTGATAGTCGTAGCCGAACGAGTTCAGCGTGGCTGCCCCGACGAGATGGACCGCGACCAGTCGCTGGTACTTCAGCTGTGCGGGATCACGCTCCAGCTTGTCGAGGTATCCAAAGACAGGAGCAAAGCGGCTGTTGCCATCGTCAAGCGTCTGCTGGAACTGTGTCCACGTGAGCGACCGGGACAGCATGTCGTCGCTGAATTCCTCCACGATGCTTGTTATCCGGTTGCGAAAGAAATGATCCTCCTCCGAGGCGCCCGAGTAGGGAAGCCCGTCGAACAGGCTGCCCGATGACCAGACCTCCAGATTGAGCCTCATCGCCCTGACGAACTCCGAGTCACCGGGAAGCGCGACCGCCGAGTCGATGTAGATCGCCTCGCGGGTGAATCTTTCGGCCACATACCAGACGCTGATGATGCGGAACGCGAAGGTCCGCTCGTAGTATCCCGTGGAGTTGCCAAGCCACGTCGGTGCTTCTGCCTTGTCGTGGTAGTTGCGTATCCGGTCGTTCAGCTCCTCCACGGCGCTGAGCACGCTGCCCTTGTGGTGGGCGATCCGATCGCGAAGCGCCTTGCTCTGTTCCGCCCGATAGGTGAGCTCCAGTTTTCTGCTCTCCAACCGCTGGTCGAAGCGATATTTCACCATGGGTGAAAGGAATGTGGCCATCACGGAGACGGCCAGCGCCACAATGGCCGATACGGCAGCGGCCGTCGCGGTCGGGTCGAGGGCTTTGAGCACGACCATTCAGACTCCCAATTTCCCGAGAATCTCCACGAGGTTCGGGGGTTCGAGGCGGTCGGGCAGAGCGTCCAGTCCGGACAGTGGGATCCAGGCGGCTGCCAGCAGGTTGGGCTGTTCGTCGGGCAGGAGCCCGGTCTGGACGACCGCCGGGCGGTCGGTGCTGAAGCGGGCGAGGAAGAACTGTTCGGGGCCCGCGAAGCGGGAGCCGTTCCAGACGATGTCGCGCTCGACGTCGATCCAGCGCTCGCCGATGGCGGCCGGGTCGAGGCCGGTCTCCTCGACCAGCTCGCGCCGCGCGGCTTCGAGCGGCGACTCGCCCGGCTCGATCCCGCCGCCAGGTGGCTCCCAGAGGATCGCCCCGTCGAACGGGTCGCGCCAGCGCAGCAAGAGGATGCACTGGCTCGCGTCCAGGCAGACCACCCGCACGGCGGGCCGGTGTCGCGTCTCCACGCACGGAGACTATCCGGTGGTGTCACCCCTGACGCCCGAACCTGTCCTTGAGCCAGCCGCATCGGTCAGGTTGTCGGCCGTCGGCCGTCAGCAGGTCTCACGGCCGGTCGACCTCTTCCTGGTCGGCACCTATATCGAGTGCGGCTATGGTCGCGGCAGGGCCCGGCGGGCACGCCCGGTGCGGCCGACCCAAAAGCCAAGTGCACCAAGGAAAAGCAACAGCGGCAGCGCGACCATCCAGCGCCGCCAGTCACCGGACTCGGCCAGCGGGGTGCCCGCAGCGGCCGTGTCCGCGGGCCGTTTGCTCGGTGTCGCTCTCGGCTGCGGGCTGACCGAGCCGGACGGCCTGACCGATGCCGCGTTGAGCGCCGCCAGCAGGTTGAGGTCGCCGACACCGAAGTCCTTGTCGGCGCCGGGCGTGCCGCGGTCCTTCGCCGTACGCCGCAGCAGCTCCACGACCTCCGAGGCCTTCGCGTTCGGGTTGGCCGACCACACCACCGCCGCCGCCCCGGTCAGGATCGCGGCCCCGGCGGACGGATCCGCCAGCCGATATCCTCCCGCCCGATCGGTCGTGATCATATCCACCCCCGGCACGACTATCCCCGTCGTGCGCCCACTCGCCGGCGCCTGCCGGACCGCACCCGTCCGATCGGCGGGGATCGACGTCAGTACCCCCGGATAGGAAGCCGGCCAGGTGCTGGAGTCGGCGGCCACCACCAGCACATCCTTCTCGACCGCCACGTTGATCGCGAACTCGAGCCGTTCGCTCGGCGCGACCCCGCGCCCGATGCAGATGATGCGCGCACCGCGGTTGACCGCGAGCTCGATCCCGGTCGCCAGCTCGTTCGGGTCGCCCACCTGCCCGGCCACCGGCGCGAACGCGATCGGCAGGAGCTTCGCGCCCGGTGCCACACCCAGCACGCCCGCCTCCCCTGGGTCCACTCCGGACAGTGCGGTGTTGGAATGCCCATGCCCGGCGATGAGTCCGGCAAGCCCGGTGCCACGCCCATCCGTATCCGTGTTGGCCTTCGGATCGGGCCCCTGAAGCACCTGCCCGAGCAGGTCGGGGTGCTGGGGATCGACCCCGGAGTCGACGACCGCGATGACCATCCCCGCCCCGGTGGCGCGGCCGTGCACCTCCCCCAGCCGCATCGTTCCGATGTGCCATTGCAGCCCGCGCACGAGGTCGGGCTGCGGGCTCGGCTGCAGCGTCACCAACCCGGCGACGACGACTGAGAGGACGGCTCGCACTGCTGCAACTTACCTTGCCAGCCTCAACAGCGCGAAAGCATCAGCGATCGCGGCGCCTCCGGGATCGTTGTTGAAGTAGACGTACACCGGCCGATCACCGAACACGCGCATCCGCCGCAGCCATGAAGTCAACGCCGCACGCCCATAGCGCGGACGTGGATGGGCCCGCCCCTCGTGCAACCGCACATAGCCGAAGTCGCTCGTCCTCCACAGCGGAGTGATCGGCCGCCCGAGCCGGTCGGCCCAGCACAGCGCGGCCCCGTGCTTTTCCAGCAGCTCCCGTGCCTCGTCGCACCACCACGACCGATGCCGGGGCTCCACGGCGACCCTTATGTCCCGTGGGAACGAGGCGAGAACGGCATCCAGGTCGTCGGAAAACCGCAGCGTGGGCGGCAGCTGGAGCAGCACCGGCCCGAGCTTGCCGCCTAGCCCCGATGCCGCGGACAGGAAGCGGGACACCGGTTCCGAGGGGTCGCGCAACCGCTTGACATGTGTCAGGTACCGGCTCATCTTCACAGCGAAGATGAATCCCTCGGGCGTCTCGTCGCGCCACTTCTCAAACGTCTCCTTCGACGGCAGGCGATAGAACGAGTTGTTCACCTCAACCGTCTCGAATTGCCCAGCGTAGAATGAGAGCGACGGCGCCCCGGGGTAGAACGGCCCGCGCCAGTCCCTGTACTGCCAGCCGGACGTGCCGACGACCAACACCCGTCAGGATTGCCCAGGCATGCGCGTGACGAAACCCGTCACCGGCTCCTGCGTGGCCTCGGCCGGGTGCCAGGGGGCGAGGACCACGGCGGCGGCGAGCAGCACCCCGACCAGTGCCACCAGCAGCACCAGGGCGATCTCCTGCACCACCTTTTCCACGGCCCTACCATGCCCTGTCAAGCCGGGTGGGCACAGTCACTTTCCGGACACGGGCAGCTCGGTGATCAGCGCTGTCAGTTCCTCCGACGAGAGCAGATCGGCTGGCCGAACGGTCATGTTGGCCTTCACGTAGTGAAACGCCGCGCTCACCGACTCGACGGGCACGCCCCGCAGCGACGCCCAGGCCAGCCGGTATGCCGCCAGCTGCACCGCGGCCGCCCGCGCCGCCGCGCCCTTGGGCACGCGCCCGGTCTTCCAGTCGACGACCTCGTAGAAGCCGCCCCGCTCGAACACCGCGTCCATCCGCCCACGCACCACGACCCCGCCCAGCGACAGCACGAACGGCGTCTCCACCTCGATCGGCGCGCGCCCTGCCCATTCGCTGTGCGAGAACGCCTCCTTCAGCGCCTCCAGCTCCGAGTCGGGTGCCTCTTCGGCGTCGTAGAGGTCGTCCAAATCGAACAGTGCGGGCGATCCGAACTGCGACTCCAGCCATCGGTGGAAGGCCGTCCCGCGCCGCGCGTACGGATCGGGTGCCGAGGGCAGCGGGCGCCGGATCCTGCGCGCCAGCTCGGCCGGATCTTTGCGCAGAGCCACCAGTTGCGACACCGACAGATGGGCGGGCAGCGGCACCTCCATCAGCGCCGCCCGCTTGCGCTGCTCGTCCCGCTCGGCCAGCAACAGGTCGGTCTCGCGGCTCCACGCCGTCCGCTTTGGACGCGCGTTGCGCACCAGCGTCGCCGCCGACTCCACCATGGACCGCCGATTGCCGAGCGGATCGAACGGCCAAGCCGCCTCCACCGCACCGGAAAGCGGATTTTCGTCGCCCGCCTGAGCGACCCACTTGTCCACGCGCCCGTAGCCCTGCTGGCAGATCAGCGCGATTTCCTCAAGCAGAATCGACGGCCCGCGCGGCTTCTTGAGGCCCTCGCCCCACCAATAGCCCGAGGCGAAAAGCCAACTGCGCGGCCGGGTCACCGCCACGTAGGCCAGCCGCCGCTCCTCGCGCGCATCGTGTTCGCGCCAGGCGTCCTCGAACTCCACCACGGCCCGGCCGAGCTCCCGCTGATCGGCGGCGTCCACATTGAACACCGGCAAGCCGGTGCGGTCGCCGCGCAGTGGAAACGGCAGCACGCCAAGACCTTTCAAGTAGTGGTCCGCCGCGCTGCTGCGCCCCGGCCACACGTCCTTGGTGAGCCCGGCGACCGCGACCACGTCCCACTCCAGGCCCTTGGCGGCGTGGGCGGTCAGCACCTGCACCGCACCCTCGGACACGTCCACCTCGCCCGGCGCGAGCCCGCGCTCCTCGTTTTCCGCCGCCTCAAGGAACGCCAGAAAAGCCGACAGCGGCGCGCCGTCCGTGTCGCTGCTGAACCGGGCCGCCACCTCCGCCAGCGTGTCCAGGTGTGCCCGCGCGAGCCCCGCGTCGCCGCCGACCGCCGCCGCCCGCACGGCGACCTCGACGTCCAAACCTATGGTTCTGACGATGTCCGCGATCAAATCGCTGAGCGGTTGCTCCAGCCTCCGTCGCAGCTCTTCCATTTCTTTCTGGTACCGCTGAAAGCGCGCGAATCCCTCCGGCGAATACCGCTCGGGATCCCCCGGGTCCTCCAGCGCCTCGCTCAGCGCAGCGTCTTCCAATCGATCGGGCGTCGCTGAAAAGTCCACATTGGCCGGGCGCCTCGCCTTCGCCAACTCCCGCGAGCGCTGGTGCAGCACAACGAGATCGCGCGGCCCGATCCGCCAGCGCGCGCCGGTCAGCAACCGCAGCAGACTCGCACCATCGGCCGGATCGGCGAGCACCCGCAGCGTCGACACGACATCGCGCACCTCCGGCGTGTCGAGCAGCCCGCCGAGCCCCACCACCTCGACCGGCAACCCCTTGGCCCGCAACGCCTTTTCGATGGCCGGGATTTGCGAGCGCAGCCGCACCAGCACGGCGGTCGTCGGCCGCCGCACGATCGGGATGAATCCCGGATGCTGATCGGGCGCCACGCGAGCGTGCGTGCGCCACGCCGTCACGATCTGATCGGCGATCCACAGCGCCTCGTCGGCCGACGTTTCCAGCAGTCCACACACGACGGTGCCCCGGTCGTCACTCCCGGACGTCAGCGAAACCACCGACATGTCGCGTAGTGGCTCGGAAATCCGGTTGGCCACCGACAGAATCTCACTGCGATTGCGGAAGCTGCGGCTCAGCGAGAGTCTCGTCGCAGGCCGTCCGTCAGAAGTCGGGAACTCCAGCGGAAACCGGTCAAGCGTGCCCGCGCTCGCGCCACGCCAACCGTAGATGGACTGGCATGGGTCACCCACCGCCGTGACCGGATGCCCGCCCCAGAACAGCGAGCGCAGCAGCACCACCTGTGCGTGGCTGGTGTCCTGGTATTCGTCGAGCAGCACCACCCGGAAGCGGTCCCGCTCGGCCACGCCGACCTCGGGGTGATCGCGGGCGACGAGCGCCGCACGGGACATCTGGTCGCTGAAGTCCATCGCCTCCAGTGTGGCTTTCCTCTGCTGGTACCCCCTAATGAGCGGAAGGAGTTGCAATCGAGCGCGCTGCCGGGCGAGGAGCTTGACCACCTCGGCCATCTGCCGCCCGGGTTTGGCAGAGAGCGTGGCGTGGAAGCGGCCGGTCCAGGTGGCGAGGTCGTCCGGCTCGACCAGGTGCTCGGCCATCTCGCCGGCGAGCGCGAGCACGGCCGCTACGACCGTCGTGGGCGCACTGTCCACATGCGACATGTCGCCGGTGTATGAGCGCACGACCTCATCGGCGAGCTGCCAGCACGACGCCTCGGTCAACAGCCGCGCGGCCGGTTCATAGCCGGATCTGAGCCCGTGCTCGGTGACGATGCGCGACCCAAACGAGTGATACGTGGCGATGGTCGGCTCGCCGTCAAGCCCACCCACATGTTGGCGCAACTGTCCTAACCGGACCCTCACCCGATGGGCCAGCTCTCCGGCCGCCTTGCGGGTGAACGTGAGGCCCAGCACCTGCTCCGGTTGCACATGTCCATTTGCGACAAGCCAGAGCACTCGCGCCGCCATGGTTTCGGTCTTACCCGACCCGGCCCCGGCCACGACCAGCAAGGGCTCGACGGGCGCGGCAATCACGGCCGCCTGCTCGTCGGTCGGCTGCGGCAACCGCAGCGCCTCGGCCAACTCCTGCGCCGTCCACCGCGGCCCCTCACCAACCACACCCACCACCCCCGCTCTGGCGGTCGATCATGAACGCAGGTCCATTCTCGACGGTGTGTCGCCGCGCGAACTTCATGATCAACGCAATGAAGCCGACCCTGAAGTTTCGGAAACGAGACACCGTCGAACATGGACTTAAGTTCATGATCGACGCGAAAGGGGTGGGGGTCATGGTTCGATCACCTGGCGGCCCTTGCCGGAGACCGGGCAGCTTGTCCGAACCGGACACACCCGGCAGCTGTCGTTGGCCTTCGCCATGAACGTCGATGCCGCGATGGTGTCGGCCGTGCGGTGGACCATCTCATGCGCCCAGCGCGGGTCCTCAGCCCGGCGCAACGCCTCCTGCTCCTGCTCCTTGGCGTCCTTATGGGACGTCCCCAACTGGACAAGCGAGGCGCCCCCGCTGACCGCGCTCTCGCCGAACGCGCCCTCCTCCACCGCCACCTGATAGGCACCCAGCTGCGGGTGCTCGGGCAGCTCGGCGGCCGTCGCCGTGGTCGTCTTGCCCGTCTTGAGGTCGACGACCACCAGCTCGCCGTCGTCGTTGATTTCGAGGCGGTCGACCCGCCCGGTCAGCTCGATGGGTGGATGGTGTTCGAGTCGGACGGTGAATTCCTTTTCGATCGCGAGCAGTCGGCGCGGGTTTTCGGCCAGCCAGCGCACCAGCTTGTCGACCATCTGGCTCGCCCGCTCGCGCTCTCGGCCCGACAGCCACTTGGCGGCCAGCTCGATGGTCTCGAATCGTGCGGCGACATATTCCATCAGGATCGCCGGGTCGGTCTGCGCCTCCTCGGCGAGCATCGCGGCCGCGTGCACGAGGTTGCCCACGCTCGCCGCCCACGTCGCGGGCGCGGCCCCGCCGTGGCGCTCAAGCAGCCATCGCAGTCCACATCGGAGTGCACTCTCCATTGTGGACGGGGTCACGCGGACCAGGTCTTGATAGACGGGGCTCTCGTCGGACAGGCGCGGCAGGCCCCACCACTGGTCCGGGTCGGCGCCCGGCACGCCCGCGTCGGCCAAGCGCTTGAGTTCGGCGGCTGCGTCGAGGTTGCCGTCCATCGCCGCGACGCGAAGCTCGGCCACGAGCCCGGCGAGAGTCATCGGCCGCGAAGGCCTGGTGAGCTCGATCTCATCCACTTCGGACAGTTCGTTGAGGAAACGCGACGGACGTTCCTCGCCGTCCGCCCCGCCGACCGCGCCGGAATCCACCGCCGTCACGAGCAATCGCTTGCGCGCCCGTGAACAAGCCACATGGAACAGGCGCCGCTCCTCGCGCAGCAGCGCCGTGGTCTGCGCCAGCCGTTGCGCCTTCGCACCGGGTGCGACCCGCTGCGCCACCTCGTCGACGAGATGCTCGGAGCCCAGCAGGCTGCCGCGCAGCCGAAGGTCGGGCCAGATGCCCTCCTGCACGCCCGCGACAACGACGAAGTCCCACTCCAGGCCCTTGGCGGCATGCGCGGTCAGCAGGCGCACCGCCTCGCCCCGGTCGCCGCGCTCGGCGATCGAGTCGCCCGCGATCTCTTGCCCCTCAACGTGTTCCAGAAACGCTTCGATGCGCGCGCCCGGCAACCGGTCGGTGAAGCGGGCGGCCGCGTCGAAGAGCACCATCATCGAATCGAGATCGCGGTCTGCCGCCTCGGCCCGGCGGCGCTGATCGACCCCGGTCGCCGGGGTCGTGGCGAGCGCGGCCCAGCGATCGGCGAGGCCGCTGGTGCGCCACACCTCCCACAGGACTTCTTCCGCTGAGCCCGTCGCCTCACGCGCAACTTTGAGTAGCACCGCGATGCGCTGGAGCGGTGCGGCCCAACGCTTTTCGAGCGTCACCAGGTTGCCCGGATCGTTGAGCGCCTCGACCAGTTCGAGCCCGGCCACCGCCCGCAACCCCTGGCGTATCCTGCGTTCGGCGAGCGGGTCGGCCCCGCCCAGCGGCGAGTGCAGCAGCGCGACCGCCGCCTCCTCGGTGAGCAACTCGGGATCGAGCGCGCAGCGCAGCAGGAGCAGAAACGGCTTGACAGCGGGCTGCAGGTGGATCGGCAGATCCTCCGCATGCACGACGGTCGGCACCCCGGCGTGACGCAACGCGCGCTCATACGGTCCAAGTTGGAGGCTCGCCGAGCGCATGATGACGGCCATGCGCGACCACGGGATGCCCTGCTCCAGGTGGGCCTCGCGAAGCCGTTGCGCAACATAGGCCGCCTCGCTGCCGCGCGTGCGCAACGCGTATCCCTCCACTGTCGGCGCCCCGCGGTACACCTTTTCGAGCACCACCGAGGAAGTGCCCGGGAAGTGGTCGGGAAACGTGCGCGCGATCTCCGGGTCGGCCCCACGGAACGCGAACGTCGAAGACTCCGGGTCGACGAAGGCCACGATGTTCGTGGCGACGCGCTTGAGCAGCTGGATCTGGGCGGGGTCGGTGTCGGCCAGCTCGTCGACGTAGACCAGTTCGAGACGGCCGCGCTCGCTGTCGGCGAACCCGCGGTCGTCGTCGAGCAGCGCGATCGACGCCTGCACCAGCTCGGCGTGGTCGTATCCCACCGTGCCGCGCGTGGTCTCGTCGCGCAGCGCGAGCGTCTGCTCGTACTCGATAAGAAAGCGGGAAGCCGCCACCCAGTCCTCACGGATCGTCCACAGCGGATCGTCGGCCCGCACGCCCCGCTCGGCCGCACGCAACAGGAGGTCACGCAGCTGTTCGGCGAAGGCACGGGTCGCCAATGCGGGCTCCAGCTGCTCCGGCCACTTCGCATTCGCGCCGGGGAGCAGCTCGCGGATCACGAGATCCTGCTCCGGCCCGGACAGCAGGCGCGGCGGCGGCGCCCCTTCCAAAACGGCGCCCCTTCGCAACAGGCCGAACGCGTAGGCCGGGAACGTGCGCACCATCGGCTGATGCGACACCCCGGTCACATTGGCCTCGATCTGCTCGCGCAGCCGCTGGGCGCCACGCCGCGAATAGGTGAGCACGAGGATCCGCTGTGGGTCGATGCCCTCGCGCATGGCCTGCACGACCGACGCGACCAATGTGGTCGTCTTGCCCGTGCCCGCCGGCCCGCGCACCAGCAGTGGACCCTTGCGGTGCACGACAATCCCCCGCTGGACCGGGTCGAGGGTCGGCAGGACCGGCCGCGCGACCGGGGCGCGCACCAGCTTCCACCGCGTGCTGCTCACGAGCTAAGTGTTGCAGAGCCGGTGCTACAGAGCGCTGTCCGCGTCCAGTATGTGCTTCACGGCCGCCTCGACATCATCGGTGATGAACAGCAGGTCGAGGTCGTCCGGGCCGATCATGCCCTGGCCGGCCATGGTCTCGCGCATCCACGCGATCAGCCCCTGCCAGTAAGCCACGCCCATCAGCACCACCGGGAACCGGGTCACCTTGCCCGTCTGCACCAGCGTCATGGCCTCGAACAGCTCGTCCATGGTGCCGAACCCGCCCGGCAACACGACGAACGCCTGCGCGTATTTGACGAACATGGTCTTGCGCGCGAAGAAGTAGCGAAAGTCGATGCCCAGCTCGACCCACTCGTTGATGCCCTGCTCGAACGGAAGCTCGATGCCCAGGCCCACCGACAGGCCACCGGCCTGCGTGCAGCCCTTGTTGGCCGCCTCCATCACGCCCGGCCCGCCGCCGGTGATGACCGCGTATCCGGCCCGCGCCAGGGCGGCGCCGAGCCGCTCGGCCATCTCGCACTCCGGCGATCCCGGTTTGCTGCGCGCCGAACCGAACACGCTCACGGCCGACGGGAGATCACTGAGCGTGTCGAACCCCTCGACGAACTCGCTCAGGATGCGCAGCGTCCGCCACGAGTCCTTGACCTTCCAATCCGGACGGCCACGCGAGTCGAGCAGGGCCTGATCGGCCGTCGCGCCCGTGGCCGCCTCACGCCGCAGGGTCACCGGCCCGCGATGCCGCTCCGGCTTCCGGTTGCTCTCCATCATTGGCGTCCCTCCGCACACTTCACTCGGGACGAGCCCTCAGTCATGCCCACAACCCTAGTCCCGGTGACTCGTTTGGCCGGTGACTGCATGCCCTCATGGCGTGGTTTGCGCCACATCGGGAATGGGGTATAGCGGCAATCCAGTTAATTCACATGCGGCAACCGCAACCTTTTGGCAGGCTACGGCGTCAATGGGTTAAGTCGCGCAATGGTGGAGGGGGCGATCAACGTGACGAACCGAGAACTGCACCGGCAACGACAGCAGATGCGCCAGCGCATCCGGGCAACGGTGACCGCACGCCGCATCGCCGCCGCGACCGCGCTCGCCTCGTCCCTGCCCGAGGCCGCCTCAGCCGAAGAGCCATCGTCTTAGGACCTCGGCGCCCGACTCAATCTTGGCGATCTCCACATGCTCTTCGCGGGTGTGTGCCAGGTTGGGGTCGCCTGGGCCATAATTCAGCGCCGGTACGCCGAGAGCCGCAAACCTGGCCACGTCAGTCCACCCGAGCTTGGCGTTGGGGGCCGACCCCACCGCGTCGATGAACGCCTTGGCCGGTGCCGCGCCCAACCCCGGAAGGGCGCCACCGGCCACATCCATCAGGGTCACGTCGAAGCCGCCGAGCACCTCCCGCACGTGCCTGGCGGCCTCCTCTTCGCTGCGGTCCGGCGCGAACCTGAAGTTCACCTCGACTTCGCACAGGTCGGGGATCACGTTTCCAGCCACGCCGCCGGTGATGCGCACCGCGTTGAGCCCCTCCCGGTACAGGCAGCCGTCAATCTCCACCTCACGCGCTTTGTATTCGCTCAATCGGGTGAGCAGCTCGCCCGCGTCGTGGATCGCGTTGCGGCCAAGCCAGGAGCGGGCCGAGTGGGCCCGCCGGCCCGGCACGGTCACCCTGACCCGCAGCGTCCCCTGGCAGCCCGCCTCGACCAGGCCATAGGTGGGCTCCAGCAGGATGGCGAAGTCGGCCTGGAGCAGCTCCGGGTGGGACGCGGCAACCTTGTTGAGCCCGTTGCGCTCGCGCTCGACCTCCTCGCACTCGTAGAAGAAATACGTGACGTCGAACTGCGGGTCGGCGTCGCGCGTCGCCAGGTGAAGCGCGAGCGCCGTGCCGCTCTTCATGTCGGACGTGCCACAGCCCCAGATCCGCTCATCGTCCACAGTGGACGGAAAATTGCCGGCGAGCGGCACCGTGTCCAGATGCCCGGCGAGCACGACCCGCTGTTCCCGCTGCAACCGCGTGCGCGCGATGATCGTGTGCCCGAGCCGTTCGACCGTCAGCCGCTCGTTGGGCACCAGCGCCGCGAACACGGCGTCGGCGATCTCCTTCTCGTTGCCTGAGACCGATTCGATGTCGACCAGGGCCCTGGTCAGCGCGACCGGATCGGCGAGCACCTGCGGCGTGAGCGACGAATCCATGAAGGTAGCCTACGTTCCATGCAACTGGAGCAGCCTGCCTGGGGCCGCGGCCTCGCCACCGTCACCGATTCGCAGATCCTCGACGTTTGGTTCCCGCAGTTGGGCCTCGGCGCCCCCGAGGACGGCTCCCTGCCCAAGGTGGCCGAGCCGGTGCTGAGCGGACTGCGCGTGGAGCCCGTCCAGACGGTCATCGGCTCGCTGGCCGAGCCGGCGTCCAACACCGCCGATGCCTGGCTGCGCCTGCACCTGCTCTCTCACCGGCTGATCCGCCCGCACCAGGCCAACCTCGACGGCATCTTCGGTCTGCTGAACAACGTCGCCTGGACGTCCGCCGGGCCATGCCCGCCCGAGCGGGTCGACCAGTTGCGCCTGCTTCTGCGCGCCGAGGGCCGTCACCTGGCGGTCTATGGGGTCGACAAGTTTCCGCGCATGACCGATTATGTGGTCCCGTCCGGCGTGCGGATCGCCGACGCCGACCGGGTCCGGCTCGGCGCGCACCTGGCTCCGGGCACGACGGTGATGCATAAGGGCTTTGTGAATTTCAACGCGGGGACCCTCGGAGCCTCCATGGTCGAGGGAAGCATCTCCGCCGGTGTGGTCGTCGGCGAGGGCTCCGACATCGGGGCCGGCGCGTCCATCATGGGCACGCTGTCGGGCGGCGGCCAGATCGTCATCTCCGTCGGCGAGCGCAGCCTGGTCGGCGCGAATGCGGGCATCGGCATCGCGCTGGGCGACGACTGCGTGGTCGAGGCGGGCTGCTACGTCACCGCGGGCTCGAAGGTGACGCTCACCGAAACCGGCGAGATCGTCAAGGCCTCCGCCCTTTCCGGCGCCTCCAACGTGCTCTTCCTGCGCAACTCTGTCACCGGCGCCCTCGAGGCCCGCCCGCGCAAGGGCACCGGCATCACCCTCAACCCCACCCTGCACTCCAACGACTGAGCGCAATCAGGCTCTCGTTACGTGGCCTCCGGTTCCCGCCGGGTGAGCACCAAGGGTGCGTCCTCGGTGATGGCGACCGTGTGCTCGGAGTGGGCCGTGCGCGAGCCGTCGGCCGACCGGATGGTCCAGCCGTCGGCGTCATAGACGATCCGGTCGGTCGTGCGGGCGAACCAGGGTTCGAGCGCGAGGGTCAGGCCCGGCCGGAGCATGAGGCCGCGCCCTGCCCGGCCCTTGTTCGGGACGTGGGGACTCTCGTGCATGGTGCGGCCAATGCCGTGGCCACCGAACTCGGTGTTGACCGGATAACCGTAATCGCGGGCTACCGCCCAGATGGCCGCCGAGATGTCACCCAGGCGGTTGCCCGGACGCGACAGCTCGATTGCCGCCTCCAACGCTTCCTCGGTGGCACGGATCAGCCGAAGGTCCTCCTCGGCGGCGGTCCCGACGACGACCGTGCGCGCCGAGTCGGCCACCCAGCCGTCGATGCCGACCGCGAAGTCGGCACTTAACACATCCCCGTCGCGCAATATGTAGTCGTGGGGTAGGCCGTGCAGGACGGCGTCGTTGACCGACAGGCAGATGACGTTGCGGAACGGGCCCTTGCCGAAGGCCGGCTCGTAGTCCCAGTAGCACGACTCCGCCCCGCGCTGTTTGATCATGCCGCGCACGTGGTGTTCCAGATCCAGGAGGTTGACGCCCACGTCGGCGAGCCGACCGACCTCGGAGAGCACCTCGGCGACGAAGCGCCCGGCCACGTGCATGTGTTGGATCTCCGCAGGCGTCTTCAGTTCAATCACGAATACCTCGCGTTACAGGGTGCCGGTATAGTTATACCGGCGACACTAACACTTGCCGGTATAGTAATACCAGCCATATCCTGGGGAGCATGGTCCGCCAACCGCTCACTCCCGAGCAGATCGAAGCCGGCAGGCGCCTCGGCGCCCTGCTGCGCCAGGCGCGAGCGGGACGCGATCTAGCGGAAGTCGCACATGCCGCCGGCATCTCGCCCGAAACCCTCCGCAAGATCGAGACCGGACGACTGCCCTCTCCCGGATTCGGCACGATCATCTGCCTCGGTGAGGCGCTCAACCTGCCGGTGCAGGAGTTGGCAGCCACCTGGCGCGGCAGCGACCTACCGCTGGAAGCCGTCCTGTAGCGCCACCGTCCGCGCCCGCGCCCTCACAGCGAGGAGCGGAGCTCGGGGTCGCGCAGGATCGTGATCAGATCGGCGTCGCCGGCGAACAGGAGCGGAGCGTTGTCTGACAACGCATAGCGCAACATGGCGTGGTAGACGTCGGCCAGGGGTTGCATCCGGATGGTACGGATCTGGCGCGCCTGCTCCCGCCCGTCGCCCACCT
The DNA here is from genome assembly GCF_003426775.1 of Allorhizocola rhizosphaerae. Taxonomy (GTDB): domain Bacteria; phylum Actinomycetota; class Actinomycetes; order Mycobacteriales; family Micromonosporaceae; genus Allorhizocola; species Allorhizocola rhizosphaerae. The sequence continues at coordinate 20,744 of NZ_QJUG01000126.1, forward strand.
TCTGCGCGGACCGCCACATGCGCAGCGCCTGGCCGACCACATCACGCGCGTGCTGCCGCCCCCGCACCAGCACGGCCCGGTTGAGAGCCAGCACATCGAGCGTCGCCGCGCCCTTCGGGGTGCGGGCGCGGTATTCGCCCACCGACAACGACAGCATCAGGTGGTCGAACGGGTCATCCACGGTCGGGTCGATGAGCAGCGGGCGGCCCGCGTCGTCCACCGGGTAGCGGCTGCCCTTCTGGTTGCTGTTGCAAAAAGAGCAGGCGAGCAGGTGGTTGAGCCAGTCGAAGGTGCGCATCGGGTTGCGGGCGATCGGCTCGAAGTGGTCGACGCTGGTGCCCTCGCTGTCCCCGCAATACATGCATCGCTGGTGTCCGGGCGCCATCGTGTTGAGGGCGTCGCGCAGTCCCCGGCGTTCGACCCGGCTCCTGTTCCACAGCTGCCGCGCGGTGGACATCGGGATGAGCCCGGTGAGCACGAGGAGCCGTTCCGCCAGCGCCACCGGCAGAGGGATCCTGCGTATGTAGATCATTTTGTCCCGCGCCGGGCCTTTTCCTTGTCCAGCAAGGCCGCCAGCTCGCGGGAGCGGGTCACCGGCGAGCTCACCAGCAGCTCCTGCAGCTCCCGGTAGCGGGCCTGCTGGATCTGGCTTGCCGTGCCCTCAAGCACCTTGAGCTCCAGCTCGACCAGCTCGCGCCGCAGCGCACGGGCGCGGCTCGAGTATGGACTGTCCAATCCGAACAGTCCGGACAGGACGATGTCTTCCCCGCTGCCGAACACGACCCGGCGGTAGGTGTCGCCGTCCACCGCATATGGCGCGCGCTGCTCGGCCGGGTCGGGCAGGTGGATGAGCCCGGAGGGCGAGGCCGACTGGCAGACATAAGGACTATTCGTCGTCACGATGAACTGCAGTTGCGGGAAGCGCTCAGTCAGCCAGTCGCCGATGCGCTGCTGCCAGGTCGGGTGAAGGTGCAGCTCCACCTCGTCGATGAGCACCACGCCCGGCCCCTGCACCTGACGCGACAGGTCGGCCACCAGCGGCCTGAGCGCGTGCGGCAGATCCTGCGGCGGCTCGCCCCAAAGGGTCACGTCGTCGCGGAACAGGCCCGCCAAGGGGTGTGCGCCTGACCCCTGCCCCGCCCGGCGATCGGCCCCGTATCCCACGCACGTCATCCGGCCGTGCCACGGCGGGGGCGCGGCCACGTTGCTCTCGGCCGACACCTCTGACCCGTCGATGTGGACTCCCACATAGACGTCTTCCGGCGCGAGGTCGAGCTCGACCCCACCCTCGGTCCAGTCGGCCGGACGCAGCACGGGCGCGACCGGGGGCCCGGCCAGTGCGAGCGCTATCGCCTGCAGCAGCGTGGTCTTGCCGGCCCCGTCCGGTCCAACCAGGACGGTCCAGCCGGCATAGGAGTCATGGTCGTGGCGCGCAAGATCGAGGTCAACCCGCCGGGGGCCGCGAAACCCGCGGATATCGTCGATCTTGACCTTCGCCAGGTACACGATAATGAATCTATCAGGCGCAAAGACGCGCAGCCGCCGCGTTGACCCTCTCGTCGGTCGCGGTGAACGCCAGCCGCACGTGCGACTTGCCTGCCGGGCCGTAGAAGTCGCCCGGTGCCACGAGGATGCCGCGCTGGGCGAACCAGTCCACAAGGGACCAGCAATCCTCATCCGCGCCGCGGCTGAGCCACAGATAGAGCCCCGCCTGCGAGTGCGTGATGGTGAACCCGGCCTTCTCCACGGCTTCGATCAGCACCGTCCGGCGGGCCCCATAAACCGATCGCTGCGCCGCAGCGTGCGCCTCGTCGCCCAGCGCGGCGATCATCGCGGCCTGCACCGGCGCCGGCACGATCATGCCGGCGTGTTTGCGCACCGCGAGCAGCTCGCCCACCAATGAGGGGTCGCCCGACACGACACCGGCCCGATAGCCCGCGAGGTTGGACCGCTTCGAAAGCGAATGCAGCGCAAGCACTCCCGCGTAGTCCCCGGCGCATATCGACAGCACCGACGTGGGCGTGGCCGTCCACGGCAGGGTGAGGTAACACTCGTCACTCGCGACGATCGCACCCTCCCGGCGCGCCCACGCGACGAGAGCCGCCATCTCGGAGGCGGACAGCACCCGCCCGGTCGGGTTGGACGGCGAGTTGATCCACACCAGCCGCGCGCCCGGCACCGGCTCGCGCGCCACGGTCGCGCCGGCCAGCCTGACGCCGACCTCATATGTGGGGTAGCAGACCTCGGGAAGGACGACGGTGTCCCCTGGTCCAAGCCCCAGCAGCGTCGGCAGCCAGGCGACCATTTCCTTCGACCCGATCGACGGCAGCACGCCGAAACCGGGTTGGGCGCCACACGCCTGGGCGATCCACTTTTCCAAAGCGGATCGCAGCGCCGGGGTGCCCGCCGTGAGCGGGTATCCCGGCGCGTCCGCGGCCTCGGCGAGCGCCCGCTGGATGAAGTCCGGCACCGGGTCGACCGGTGTGCCCATCGACAGGTCGACCAGCCCGTCCGGATGCGAGGCCGCCTTGGCCTTCGCAGGCTCCAGCAGGTCCCACGGGAAGTCGGGCAGCCCTGAGCTCTTCTTCAAAGGCTCAGTGGCTCAGTGGGACGTTTCGCGGGGCGGCTGGGCCGCCACGAACGTGGCGTCCTTCTCGATCTTGCCGATCTTGGACGCGCCGCCGGGCGAGCCCAGGTCCTCGAAGAACTCGTAGTTTGCCGCGGTGTAGTCCTTCCAGTTCTCCGGGACGTCGTCCTCGTAGAAAATGGCCTCCACCGGGCAGACCGGCTCGCAAGCCCCGCAGTCCACGCACTCATCCGGGTGGATGTAGAGCATCCGGTTGCCCTCATAGATGCAGTCGACCGGACATTCCTCGATGCAGGCCTTGTCCAGCAAGTCCACGCACGGCTCGGCGATGATGTAGGTCACGGGGTCGTCCTTCCACGCGCTATATAGGGCCAGCCTAGTATCCCGGTTCGGGAGGTCGGTAATCAGTGTTGGCTAAGCGTGATGTCGGTTCAAGAGTTGTGGTGCGCAGGCGAGTCGGGAGTCGGTTCACCGACATGTTGGGCGAGTTGACCGAATTCAGCGACACCCATCTCACGGTGGCGACCCTACGGGGGCCGGTTCGTGTGCCACTAGACGAAGTGCACCGGGCCAAACGCGTGCCCGACGTCAACGGGGTGGAGCTCGCGGCCGCCGAGGCCATGCCCGCCCCGACCGTCGAGATGCTCGGCGACTGGTGGCTGCGCGCCGCCGAGGGATACACGGGGCGGGCCAACTCGGCGCTGCCCATCGGGAGCCCCGGCGTCCCGCTCGACTCGGCGATCGCAAAGGTGATCGACTTTTACCGTGCTCACGGCCTGCCGCCCCAGATGGACGTGCCGCTCCCGCTCTACCGGATCGTCGCGCGGGCCCTCGATCGCGGCGGATGGTCACTGAAGTGCACCGTCCTCGTCCAGGTCATCGACCTCCCGGACCTGGTCGCCAACACCCCCGACACGCCGGCGTTCTTCCACACCGACAAGCCGACCCCGGAAATGCTCGCGATGATCTCCGGGCGGCGAGGTCCGCTTCCGGCCGCCGCCAACCATGTGCTCACCGCCGTGAAGACCGTGACCTTTTGTGGGTACGAGGAAAACGGCGCACTGCTGGCGATGGCCCGAGGCACGGTGACGCGGGGCTGGCTGGGCCTGCACCACGTGGAGACCGCAGCGGCCGCGCGCCGCCGTGGGCTCGCCCGCGCCGCGGTCGGCGCGCTGGCCCGCTGGGGTGAGGCACATGGCGC
>NZ_QJUG01000127.1 GCF_003426775.1 Allorhizocola rhizosphaerae
CGTGGGTCAAGGTGATGAACCTCGACCGGTTCGACCTCGCCGCCGCCTGATCTACCACAAGCCGGGCCGGTCCGCGAAACGCGGACCGGCCCGGCTCAGTCGACACTCATCATGAAGTTATCCGGAATGTCGCGTCCTGCCGGTCCGCTGTGCTGGACGACGAGCTGATCGGGTCGATACGCAACAGGTAGTTGCTGTGCCGCAGGTATCGGGTCGGGAAGTTGTATGAGCGGAAAGATGCCCATCCGGCGTCGGCGAGGCCCCCGGTGCGGTAGAAGGTCGCGTCGGCGCGGAACGTTGCGGTGTTGTCGTTGGGGTCGAGCCGGATCGCGTAGTTGCTATGCCGCAGATAGCTTCCCGGGACGTTCACCGACTGGAACGACACCCCGGCCGGGTCGGCCAGGCCGGGCATCATCTGCCACATCTGGTCGCGGTACGGGTCGAACGGGTACGGGTCGACGCGGCCCACGCGGTTGGCATGCCGTACAAAATAATCGGGGAAGTTGTAGGACTTCAGCCGCACCCAACTCGGTGCCCCCCAGCGCGAGACGAGCCCGTTGTATTCGGCGTCGGTGATGCCCAGCATCGAGCCGTGCTTGGCGTTCAGCGGAGCCGTGTAGTCGCGCTGGTTCATGGGTGTCCACGAGTTGCCGCCGATGTTGGTGGTGGACCACGCGTAGTAGTCGGAGTTGACCGGGCTGAACGAGTCTCCCCACAGCCGCCAGCCGCCCTCATTGGTCTTGAGCAGCAGCGGGGCCTCGATGGCGTTGCCCTGCCTCAGCCCGCTGGTGTAGGTCGTGAAGCTGTTGGGAGCGCCCGTAGAAGACCGTGCGCCGTAAAGGTTTCCGTTGGACAGGTTCTTGTAGTACAGGTATGTCGTGCCGCCGTCGACCACGATGTCGCTGTCGAGCACGCCGAAGCCGGGGCTGAAATAGACCTGCGGCGCGCTCACGGTCTGGAAGTCGCTGGTGTAGTTCACCATGAACACGTCGCCACCGTTGTTGCACGAGTAGACGATGCCGTACTGACCGCGCGACGCGTCCCAGAACACGGTCGGCGCCCACGTGTGCGCGTTGCTGAGCGTGTGCATGCGCAGCCGCCTGTACCCGGTGAAGCTCGTCAGGCTGGTCGAGTCCCACATGTGCAGGTATTGACTCGTGCGGGTGAAGTCGGTGCCCCGCAGATCGGTGGCGATGACGCCGAACGTGCCGTTCTGCTTGCGGAACACGAATGGGTCGCGCAGGCCGAGTTCCCCCGCGGTGGGCGTGACGACCGCGTTGTTCTGGCTGAGCGGCGTCCAGTTGAGCCCGTCGCGGCTGACCGCGAGGTGCAGGCCGTAGTCGGCGCCCTGGAACTGGGGCGACTCCGTGAAGTACGCCATGACATAGCCCGTGTTGGCCGCGAACGCAGGCCGTGCGCCCAACACCGGCGCCGCCACGGCCGCGGCGGCCGCACCGAGCAGGCTTCTCCGGGTGAGATTCACGTGCTGTCCTTTCCTCATGAACGGGTCCAGCGCTGGTTGGCCCCGCCGTGGCAGGTCCACAGGAGCACGGCCGTGCCGTTGGCGGTGCCGGAATTGTTGACGTCGAGGCACAGTCCTGATTGGACACCGCTGACGGTCCCGTTGGAGTTGAACGTCCACCGCTGGTTGGCGCCGCCGTTGCAGTCCCAGATCTGCACCCGCGTGCCCGCGGTGGCGTTGGTGGGCGCGTCCAGGCACTTGCCGAGCACCTGCAGCGCCTGCCCGCTCTGCGTGAGCTGCTGGTTGGCGCCGGTATGGCAGTCCCAGATCAGCATTTGCGTGCCGTTGGCCGAGGAGCCCTGGTTCACGTCGAGGCATCGCCCGGACGCCTCGCCGCGCAGCCGGAACGTGGTCGGGGGCGACGCCGTGCCGCCTCCGCTGACCCGATAGACGACCGTGCCGTGCGCGGGCACCGACGCCGAGATCGCGCCGGTCGTGGTGGTCGTGGCGTTGGTCCAAGCGTCGCGGAGCGTGAACGAGCTACCGGTCTTGCCGATCGCGGCTGCGGTCGTGCTGACCGTCGTCGTGGACGAACCCTGATTGAACAGGGCCACCGCCACGTCCCCATTGGACAGTCGCTTGGCGAGCACGCGCCTGGTGCCGTCGTGGGAAACCTGGACCGCCTGCAGCCCCAGCGGATCCTGATTGATCGCGATCAGGTTTTGGTTGCGCAGGATCGTCAGCGTGGCCGCCGACATGTTGCGCAGGTCGTTGCCCGCGATCAGCGGCGCGGCCATGATGGCCCACAGTGAGAAGTGCGAACGCATCTCGGTGTCGGTCATGCCGCCGTTGCCGACCTCCATCATGTCCGGATCGTTGAACCCGCCCGGCCGGGCGTAAGCGGCGAGTGGCACGTTCACGTTGACGATGTTTTGGATTCCCATCGGGTACCCGTTGGTCTGCCCGGTGTTCCACGCGTTGGTGATGTCTTCCGTGGTGCGCCACATGTTGGCCACGTCGCCCCAGTTGCGCAGCGGCCCGGTCTTCTCGTGGATGCTGTTGGGATTGATGCTGTACACAATGGGCCGTCCGGTGGCCGCGAGCGCGTCGCGCATCCGCGCGAACGACCGCACCTGGTCGTCGATGGTCCCGGCCGGGGAACACCAGTCGTACTTGAGGAAGTCCACACCCCACGCGGCGAACTGCCGCGCGTCCTGCGCTTCGTGGCCCATGCTGCCGGTGGCCCCGGGATAGGTGTTGAAGTATTGCGCGCACGTCTCCGCGGCCGGCACCTGATAGATGCCGAACAGCAGGCCACGGGCGTGCAGGTAGTCGCCAAGCGCCTTCATCCCGCTGGGGAACCGGCCCGGGTCGCCCTGCAGGTTGCCCGCCGAGTCGCGGTTGGGGTTGAACCAGCAGTCGTCCACGACCACATACTTGTAGCCCAGATCGCGCATGCCGGTGCTCACCAGCGCGTCGGCCATCTGCCGGATCAGGGTCTCATTGATGTTGCAGCCGAACGTGTTCCACGTGTTCCAGCCCATCGGCGGGGTCCGTGCGACCCCGTTCTCCAGGGCCCGCACCGCCACGGCGGACATCGTCACGGCCAGCATCGCCACTACTGCGGGCACGCACCATCGGAATCTGTTCATCGGATCCTCCGGAGCGGCGTGCCCGGCGCCACTCAAGCTTGTCGGGGTTATCTGTCCATCGACTGTGAACGATAACAACCGGGGTCGTCAAGAGCATCGACCCGGATTGACAATCGCTTGAGATTGCGGCAAAGTGGCGACCGCGGGAAGCATGTGAACGCTAACATCCCTCCGCTACACGGCGGCGCCGCGCGGACGCAGGAGATCAGCCACGGTGAGCCGATCGGGGCGAGCGACGACCCGACGCTGACCGGCGACGGTTATTCGCGGCTGCCCTCGCACCTGGAGCTGCGCACGCAGACCGACTCCCCCCGTTGAACCCACTGCGGTGCAGGTGAAACCCACGCTGCCGTTCGCGGTGATGGTGCCCGCGCCGGACACGGTCACCGTCACGGTCCACTGAATCGTGCCCTGGACGGAAGCCGAGTCAGGCCCGGCATTGATCGTTGTCTGCCCGCTGAACGACGTGCCGCCCGAGCCGTTGAGCTCGACGCTGCTCGACCCCGCCTGCCCTCGGGGGTCGGTGCCCGACGTGGCACCGGTCAGCGTGGCACTGAGGGTGACGGTGACGAGCCACGAGCCCCCTTCGGACGCGCACGCCGTGCTGCCGGAGCCGTTGAGCTCCGGCGCCCGGGTTGGCGACGGTCGTGGGCTCTGCGTCGTCCGCGTCGGCGTGGGACTGTTCGGCGGTCTGGAGCTCGTCTTCGGCGTGGGCGTGGCGATCGACAGGTCGCTTGGCAGCACGTCCGGCGCCGCCGGGGAGTCCGGGGCGCGGCTGTCGAGGCAGCACGCCTTGTTGCCGTCGGCCGTGGGGGGCGGGGTGGTGGTCTCGTCGCCGCCGCTGAGCGCGACCGCGATCCCGGCGGTCAGCGCGAGAACCCCGGCCACCACCAGGCCGATCATCGCCCCCGACGACCAGCCGGCGGCTTCCTTGCGGCGCGCCCGCCTCGGGACGTGCTTCGCCTCGTCGTCGCCGTCGTCGGGGGCGGCGCGCCGGTGCAGGCCCCGCCAACCGCTCTGGTTGCGCCGTTCCTTGACGGCTGTGGCCAGTGCACCCTCCGAAAAACCGGTTGGCTTGTCCGGTACCGAATAAATCTCCGCAAGCCGCCCCCGGGCCCAGACCCACTGGCCCACGGTCTCGTCGTCGCAGCCCACCGCCCACAGCAGCTGCATAAGCAGCTCCTCGCTGGGCAAAACGTTGCCACGCAAAGTATTGGCGACCGCACCCTCGGGCAGGAAACCGCTGTAGATGCGCGCCCGATGCTCGATCTCACTGACGGGCAGCCCGGACCACCGGAGCAGCACCTCAAGCTCGGCGAGGAACTCGCCCGCGGTCTGCGCGGCGGTGGGATCCGGAGGCTCGTCGGCCTCCCAATTCTCCTGCGATGAGCGATCATCGTATGGGTGCAAGGATTCTCCCCGGCTGGTTCATGCCCGCGAGGAGGATACAGCGAGTTCGAATTGGTCACCAATCCGGTGACCGAGCGACCACATAGGACACGCCGCGCGTCACGGTATGCCTAGCCCTACCTCGGATCGGGTGGCCAGCGGGATGGTCGCGCGCATCACTTTGCCCGTACGGTCTGTCCTAACAAGACCGTAAAGGAGATGGCATGCACGCAAATGGCAGCAGCCGGCGGGTTATCGCCGTTATCTGTGTGGCCGCCGCACTTTCCGCGGGATTGGCCGCGCCGGCGGCGGCTGGTGAGTGGCGTGGCACGGGCGATCAGCGACGCCTCCAGGCCGCGGTGGACGACCTGCACGGGCTGGGCATTACGGGGGTGCAGGGGCTGACCCGCATCGACGGCCGGACGAGCCGGGCCAGGGCCGGCGTCGGTGATCTGGAAAACGGCCGGCCGGTGCCGCTCAACGGGTACTTCCGGATCGGCAGCACCACCAAGACCTTCGTCGCCGTCACGGTGCTGCAGCTGGTCGGCGAGGGACGGTTGTCCCTTGACGACACCGTCGAGCGCTGGCTGCCCGGGGTGGTCAGCGGCAACGGCAACGACGGGAGCCGGATCACGGTGCGGCAGCTCCTGCAGCACACAAGCGGGATTTACAACTACACCAACGACATGGAGGCGCTGGCCTCACCCGACGCCTTTTTGGCCCACCGTTACGACCACTGGGATCCGGCCGAGCTCGTTGCGCTGGCGATGAAGCACGAGCCCGACTTCGCGCCCGGCACTGGCTGGAACTACTCGAACACCAACTACGTCCTGGCGGGGATGATCATCGAAGCGGTGACCGGCCGCAGCTGGGCCACGGAGACGCAAGCACGCATCCTCGGCCCGCTGGGCTTGCGGCACACATCCATCCCGGGCGACGTGGCGACCCTGCCACGACCACACGCCAGGGCATACCAGGAGTGGGCCGATGGCGAGCCGCTCATGGATACGACGGAGTTCAATCCGAGCGCCGGCGGTGCGGCCGGCTCAATGATCTCGACGACGGCCGATATCGCACGGTTTTGGCAGGCACTGCAGCACGGGCGGTTGCTCGGACCGCAGATGATGGCCGAGATGCAGCGGACCGTGCTGGCCGAGACGTTCCAGGACTTCTACCCGGGCTTGCGATACGGTCTGGGCATCATGTTCCTGCCTAACAGGTGCGGCGGATACTGGTCGCACGGCGGCGACGTGCCGGGCGTGAGCACGGTCAACGGCGTCAGCCCAGACGGCAACCGGGTCGCGGTGCTGGCCCTGACCACCCAACTGGCCAGCGACTCCGAAGCCCTCCCGGTCTACCACCGCCAATTCCACCTCCTGAACACCACCATCTGCGACTAACCCCCTCGGCCTCTCCTCCAGTTGATCATGAACTTAGGTCAATGTTCGGCGACGTGTCGCGGCATCAACTTCATGATTAACGCGGCCGGATTGACCGTGAAATCACGGAAACGACACGCCATCGAACATGTCTACGTTCATGATCAACGCGAAAGAGGGCCCCGGCGCTGGTGTGTGCCGGGGTCGCTCTTTTGGTTGACGGTTGGGTTGGGGAACTGTCAAACCGGTAGGTGCTACTGGCTGGACAGTGCGAGCAGGAAGTCGGTGACCGCTGGGGCGAAATTCGAGGTGAACGCCGGGCCGTGACTCCCGCCCTTGATGGTCCACAGCTCCACTCGCGTCGCGTCGCGGCAGCCGCTGCGATAGGTGGTGACGGTGGTTTCCTGGCCGGCCAGGTTGGAATCCAGGTCCATGGGAGCGGCCGATGCGTCGGCCTCGTCGGCGCAGCCGTTGTGGCCGCGCCACTGGGCCAGTGTCGCGTCCACGGAGGGGTAGGAACGGCCGGCGTTCCCGCCGCCTTCGAACAGGACGGTCCGGTCGTCGGTGCCGTGGACCTGCAGGATGCTGACGGGCCGCTGCGGCTTGCACGCGGCCACGTCGGCGGTGGCCATCCCGGCCAGCGACACGATCGCCGTCACCTTCGTGGCGTGCTCACACGCCATCCGGTAGGACATGAACCCGCCGTTGGAGTGGCCAACGAAGTACACCCGCTTGGTGTCGACCGGGTATCGCGCCACCACCGTGTCGATGAGCCTGCTCAGGTAGCCCGAATCGTCGGTGCCGAGGCCGCCGAAGTCGCAGCACGCCTGGGTCGCGTTCCAAAACCTTCTGCCCTCCCGGTCCTTGGTTCCGTCGGGCATCGCCAAGAGGAATCCGCGCCGTTGCGACTCGGCGGTCAGCTTGAAGTAGCTCTCGATCTGGGCCGCGTCGGACGTGAAGCCGTGCAGCAACACGACCAGTGGCGCCTTTGCCGCAGGGTCGGACGAGCCGGGCACGTGCAGCTGGAACGGCCGGCCGTCGAGGTCGACCGTGCCGGTGGTGCCGGACCGCACGGGCGGCCCACCCGACGAGGGTACTTCGGCTGTCGATTCACACGCCGCCAACAAGGGCAGGACCAACAGCACGGCAAACAGCCTCATACCGACGATCCTGCCGGACACCGACCGCGCTGTCGAACACGCGAACGTTTATCCGGCCATGCGGCGGGCAACAGCACAGGGAAGCGCATTCGAAGGGAGGGGATGTCGTTGCCTGCACGTGAGGACATGCCTAGTACGCTTCGGCGTTCACCCAAGAAGGCACAGGAAACATACGCCAAGGCGCACGACTCGGCCGTGGAAAGCTACGGCGAGGGCGAGCGGGCGCACCGGACCGCCTTCTCGGCGGTGAAACACTCGTTTGAGAAGATCGGCGACCACTGGGAGCCCAAGGCGCAGAAGGGGCCTAGCGATCCGCAGGCGGCCCGCACCCGCCGGGCCAAGCCCACCGACACCGCAGAAGGCGTCGACGCCAACGCGAGCAAGCAGCATCTGATGGACGTGGCCAAGCGGCTCGGCATCGCCGGCCGGTCGCGCATGACCAAGTCTGACCTGGTCGACGCGATCCAGAAGGCCAACGACCGCAGCAGCCGCAAGGCCCGCGAACGCTCGTCGTCCACCCCATCGTCCACATCGGGCCGGCGGAGGTAGCGATGGCTCGCACAACTACCGAGGTCGACGTGCTGTGGCAGGAGTTCCACACCATGGTGAACATGACCTCCGCCCAGCTGCGTGACTGGCTCGCCGCCAACCCGACCGTGCGCGGACAGGAAGCACCGGGCGTGGCCAGGGAGGAGCCCGAGGGCGACCTGGAATCGATGGGCTGGCGCGTGGTGTCCATCCTCGGCAAGCGCAAGACCGACCTGACCACCGACGACAAGCAGCTCATGGAGCTCGTGATCGGGATACTGCAAGATCGCCTGGCGAATCGTCCGCAAGCCGGTCAGCCGGCCGACGACGACTGGCGCCGGGAGGTGATGCTGCTCGGTCACGATCCGCTGCGGGCCTCCTAGGGCCGCAGCCGCAGCCGGATTGAGGTGAACGACTCAGCGTCATCTGAGTACGTGTGCGCATGTCCTCGCGGCCGGATGCCGCGAGGCTGTGCCACATGGATGGGTTGTACGCCGGATCGTTCGCCTACGCACTGGGCGCGCACAAGCGGCACGTTCGCGAGTCGGCCGGTGCGGGGCTCCTGCGGTCCGCGCCCGAGGACCTGGAGTCCGCCGGCTTCCGCTGGCATCACCTATGCGGGCCGGACGAAACCGCATACGATCTGGCCCGCGCGGCCGTCGCCGAGATCGCCGAGCGGGGCGAGCTTGGCCACATCGACGCGATCGTCTACGCCACCTGCCTTCCCGCCGAGTGGCCGCACGCCAACGGCCCCATCCGCGATGTGAAGGACCTGATGGACTTCCCCGCCGGCCGCCTGCAGGCGGAGTTTGGGCTGTCCCGGGCCATCGTGGTCGGGCTGCACCAACAGGCGTGCACCGGCATGCTCGGCGCGCTGCGCCTGGCCGGCGCGCTGCTTTCCACCGAGCCGCAATGGCGGCGCGTATTGTGCGTGACCGCCGACCGGTTTCCTGCGGGCGCCTTCTATGAGCAGGCCTACAACCTGATCTCCGACGGCGCCGCCGCGTGTGTCGTTGGACGCGATCGCGCCCCGTGCCGGCTGCTGACGGTACACCAAATCAGCAACGGGGGTCTGGCACGGGCCGGCGACGACGAGACCGTCGGCACCTACTTCGCCTACACGCACCGCCTGGTCCGGGAGGCCGCCGCCCGCGTGGGCACGGCACCGTCCGCGTTGGACTGGGTCGTCACGCAGAACACGCACGAGAAGGCGTGGCAGATCCTCGCCCGCCTGCTGGAAATCGACCACGACCGGGTGTGGAGCCCGTCCCTGCCCGACGCCGGGCACGTCATATCGGCGGACGTCATCGTCAACCTGTCCGCTCTGCTGGCCTCCGGAAAACTCCAGTCTGGACAGCGGGTCGCCCTGGTGATGGCCGGCTTCGGCCTGAACTGGCAGGCCGCCGTGCTGGAGGTGGCCCAACCATGAGCGCGCTAGCGGCCGCACTTTCGCAAGTCTCCGAGACCACGGCCCGGTTGAGCCGCCTGTCCCAGCGGGCATTTCAGAACCCCTACACCAGCGTCGAGTGGCCATCAACGCTCGAACCCGAACGCGACTGGTTCAGCACGCCGGAATACGTGAGTCTCCACGGCACTCCGATGTGGACCGGGCTGGACGAAGCCGCCCGCCGACGCCTCGCGTTCCACGAGGCGGCCGGCTTCTACAGCCTCAACATCCATGGCGAGAAGGCACTGATGCAGGGGCTGGCTGCCCGCCTCTACCGCAGCGATCTGACCGACCGCACCGGCTATCTGCACCATTTCCTCGACGAGGAAAACAAACACAGCATCTACTTTGGAGGATTCTGCACCCGCTATGCCCGGGTCTACCGCAGCCGCCAACCATTGTTCGGTACCGAGCGAGAGCGCGATGTCGCCGATTTCCTCTTCTTCGCCACGACCCTGATCTTCGAGGAGATAGTGGACCGCTACAACCGGGTCCAGGCACGCGACCGCCGGCTGCACCCGCTGGCCCGCTTCATCAACGACAACCACCATCGCGAGGAGGCCCGGCACCTCGTGTTCGGCCGTCGCGTCGTGAGCGCGATGTGGACAGCTGGCGCTCCACATTGGACCGGCTCGACCATCGACGAGATCCGCGACGATCTCGCCCGTTTCCTGACCGCCACCTGGCGCGAGTACTACCACCCCGACGTCTACGCCGACGCGGGCCTCGACGACCCGTGGGAGCTGGCGGAGTCCGCGTGGGCGGCGCCGGCGCAGCGGGCCCACCGACGCAAGGTGTCCGCCGGATGCCTGGAGTTCCTGACCTCCGTGGGCGTGCTCGTGCAGGAGCCGGTCGATGCGTTCTGAGGCCGACATCCGCGCGGCGCTGCACGCCTTCGTGCAGCGGCACGCCAACGACTTCCCGCTCACCGACGACACCCCGCTGTTCACGCTACGGGTCCTGCGGTCGGTGCACCTGCCCGAGCTGATCCTCCTGCTCGAACGGCTGCGCGCCGGGCCAATCGACGTCGAACAACTCCAGCCGGGCGATTTCGCGAGCATCGACGTCATCGTGCGACGATTTGGGGCCGTGTCATGAAGGACCTCACTCGGGTCGGGCTTCGCTGGGACCCATGCGGCCATGCGGGCCTGACCGGGCCGCTGCTGGCCCTCGCCGACGACTGCGACCTCGCGTTCCGGCGCCTCGCCGACCGCTGGCACGCCACCGAGGAACGCCATCCGTCCGCGATGCCCGCATCCGCGCTCGCCACCCACCTGCGGTCGTTCCCGCATCAGGCGACGTTCGCGGCCGCGCTCGACCCGGCCGACGCGAACCTCGGCGAGTTCGCCGACGGGCCGGTGACCGCTCCAAACGGGACCGTGGCGCTGACCCGAATCGCTCCAGTCACGACAGTCCTCACTCCGGCGGCCTGTTACCACGTCTACGCCGGGCACGCACGCGAGCACCTGTCCGAGGCGCGCTATGTGAGCACGCGCAACACGTGCTTTAGGCGCGAGTCGCGATACGAGCCGCTGCTCCGCCAGTGGAGCTTTGCCATGCGCGAAATCGTGTGTCTGGGAACCCCGGCGGAGGCGGATGCGTTTCTGGCGCAGGCGCGAGCGGCGGTCGACTACTTCGCCCTGCTGATCGACGTGCCGCTGGACTGGACGCCCGCCACGGACCCGTTCTTCCGCCCGCACACCAACCCGGGCTATCTGTTGCAGCGCATCCAACCGAGCAAGCACGAGGCGCTCTACGGTGGCTCGCTCGCCCTCGGGTCGGTCAACCTGCATCACGACCACTTCGGGACCGCCTTTGGCATCACACGCGACGGAGCCCCGGCCACAACGGCGTGCGTGGCGTTCGGCGTCGAGCGCTGGCTCTACGCGCTGACCGACCGGCACGGGTCCGACCCGGACGGCTGGCCGGACCTGCTCGCGGCGGCGAACCAGGTGGTGGACCGGTGACGACGCTCATCACCGGGGCGGGCGGCTATCTCGGGCGCCGTATCGCGGCTGCGCTGCATGACGAGGACGTCATTCTGGCCATGCGCGGTGCGGACAAGCGGGAGCGTCCAGGTGCGCAAGAGGTCATCCCTATCGATCTGTGTGAGGAAAACCCGTTCGCGGAATTGGACCCGCGACGCATCACGCGCATCATCCACGCGGCCGCGGTCATCCGGTTCGATGTGGACCGGGACACCGCCCGGCGGGTCAACGTCGCCGGCACGGCCCGGGTGCGCGAGTTCGCCGAACGCTGCGAGCGGCTCGAACGATTCGTCCTGCTGTCCACTTTGTACAGCGCGGGCCGGCGGCAAGGCGATGTACGCGAGGTGCGCCACGACGATGCCGGGTTCGTCAACCACTACGAGTGGTCCAAGTGGGCGGCCGAGGAATGCGTGCTCGAACCGCCTGGGCTTCCGGTGACCGTGGTGCGCCTGCCCACGGTCATCTCCGAGGACGACGGCACCGTAGGCCAATACAACGCCTTCCACCACACCATCCGGCTGTACTACTCAGGCTTGCTGACTCTCCTGCCCGGCGATCCGGCGACGCCGCTGAGCCTGGCCACGGCCGGCTTCACGGTCGACGCCGTGACCGCGTTGCTGGACGCCGAACCCGGGATCTATCAAGCGTGTTCGGGCCCGGTCTCGCTGGGCACGGCGGTCGACACCGCGTTCAGCGTGTTCGAACGCGATGCCGACTTCATGCGGCGCATGCTGCCCCGGCCGGTCCCGTGCGACCAGGCCAGCTTCCACGACATGGTGTCGGCCGCCCGCGCACTGCGCGGCGGCCCGCTCCAACCGGCCCTCGCCTCGGTCGCACCCTTCGCGGAGCAGCTCTATTTGTCGAAGTCGTTCCGCACGGAACGGCTGCGCGCCGCCTGGCCCGGCTATCGGACGGCAGATCCCGTGGCCCTGGTCGAGTCGGTCTGCGCCCATCTGGTGGAGCGGAGGTTCAATGCGGCGCGTTGAGTTGCCCGGCGCGGTCGACGACCGGTTGTTCTTCGCGCAGGTGCGCGAGGATCCCGAGTTGGAGCTGGCGGCGTTTGCGGGCGTGTGGGAGGACGGCCCGATAGCCGTGGTCAGCTCGGCCGGATGCACGGCGTTGTCGTTGGTCGCGCGCGGTGCGGTCGAGGTGATCGGCGTGGATGTCAACCGTACCCAGAACAATTTGGTGGAACTCAAAGCCGCGGCGGTCACGGCAGGCGATTTCGACCAGGCGCTCGGACTGCTCGGCGCGTCACCGATGGCCGGGTCGGCTCGGATGCTTGCGTACCAACGGATTCGGCCCAGGCTCACCAAGCAGGCACGCGACTATTGGGATGCACGGCCGGATATCGTGGCGCGAGGAGTCCTCAATGCCGGGGTGACGGAGCGGCTCATGCGCGTGATCGCGCGGAGCCTGCGGCTGGTCCATCCAAACAGGCGCATTACACGATTGCTCGGTCTGCAAACGCTGGAGCAGCAACGGGAGTTTTACCGGCGGGAGTGGGACAACGCACGCTGGCGGCTGCTGTTCGACGTGCTGTGCAACCGGCTGGTGCTGCGGCGCACATATGACGAGCGGTTCTTCGCCCACGTGGAGAAGGCGAGTTATGCGCGGCATTTCCGGCAGGTGGCCGAGCACACGCTGACCCGGCTTTCCATACGTGACAACTATTTCCTGCACTACATGTTGACGGGCCGCTATCCCGCCGGTAGCCGGCCGCCCTATCTGAGCGGCGGACACGTGCCAGTCGATCGCCTCACGCTTGTCGATGCGACCCTCACGGATTATTTGCGGACCCAGCCGGATCAGAGTCTGGCCGGGTTCGCCTTGTCCAACATTTGCGAGTGGCTGACGGCCGCGCAAATCGACGAGCTGTTCGCTGAGATTGTGCGCACGGCTCGGCCCGGGGCGCGGGTGGTGTTGCGCAACTTCGTCGGTTGGACCGAGGTCCCTCCTAAGTGGAGCGGCGTCGTGCGCGAGGACCGGGCACGCGGGGAGGAGCTCATGCGCCGGGATCGCAGCCTTTGCCAGCGGCGCATCGTGGTGTGTGAGGTGGCGGGATGAGGGTGCGCGACGCTCGGCCAAGCGACAATGACGCACTGGTCGCGCTTGCCGCGCAGTGTCCCATGGATGGGGATCTCTCGTTGTGCATCGACCGGTCGCCGGACTTCTTCGCGCTCCACCGGTTGGGTGGGCAATCGTGGCGGGTCGGCGTCATCGATGGCGACGACGGCCCGATCGCGTGCGTCGGGGTCGCACGCCGTCCGGCCTTTGTGGACGGTCGGTCGGCTGACGTCGGATACATCGGTGATTTGAAGGTGCATCCGGCGCATCGCAGGCGGGGCACCGCCCGCGCCTTGGCACAGTGGGCGGTCGCGGCTGCCGGCAGCGGCCCGCTGATCGCGACCGTGCTGGCGGGCAACACTGCGGTGGATGCGTCGCGGCTCGGGTTTTCCGTCACTCGATGGACAACGATCAGATCGCACAGCATCAACCTGCTGTGGCGGCGCCGCATCCCGCGCAGCGCACTGACCGTGCGCCCCGGGGGGGCCGACGATGTGCCGGAGATGGTCGCGTTGTGGGGCCGGTTGGCCGCCTCACGCCAGTTCGCCCCGGTTCACGAGTCCTTCCCGTTGAACGTCCCCGGGCTCGACTACCTGCTTGCGCACCGCCCCGACGGCAAGCTGGCCGGCTTCGTCGGATTATGGGACCAGCACGCCATCAAACAGATGCGGGTCACCGGCTATTCGCCTCGCCTGGCGGGCGCGCGGGTCGCGTTCAACCTTGCGGCACCGCTGTTTGGGGCGCCATGCCTGCCACGGTCCGGTGGGGCGCTGAGCTATCGCACAGTGGTCAACCCGTGCGCAGCCGACGCGGCCACACTGCGAACTCTGCTCGTGCACGGCTGCAACGGGCTGCGCGGCCGGTACTCGTTCGTCACCATAGGGCTCGACTCACGCGACCCGCTGTCCCGCGCGCTCACGGGCATGCTCGCTCAGCCCACCGACGTCGACCTGCTGGTGCTCGACGGACCCACCGACCGCACCGCACCGGTCCATTTCGAGATCTCCACCGTTTGAACACCCGCGAAGTGGAACGTGCATTACCATCGGCGAGATGAGCGCGGACATCGATCTCGACCTTGCCGCCGATGACGGTCAGCCGCGCCCCCGCCATCGGCGGGTCTGGCTTACGCTGGTGTTCCTCGGGTTGTGGGCGATCGTCGGATTCGTGACCGTTCCTCTGCTCGCGTACGGCCTCGGAGGCACCGGCGCGATCTTCGGAAGCGGCGGGTTCCGCACTTCGACGCCGTACATGTGGGCGCTCACGGTCGGCACCGGCCTGCTGTTCCTGTCTGTCGCGATCGGACTGTCACTGGCGCTGGCATTCCGCAGATGGCTTTCCGCCGCCGCCTTTGGCATCCTGCTCGCCGGTGCGATCATCTTCTACTCAGCGGTCTATCGCGCCCATCCCGAATGGTTCGAAAAAGTCATGCGCGTTGTCACGAGCTGACGGCGCTGCGGGCGATCAAGAAGCACAGGCCGGCGAGGATCAGCGCATACCGCCGCCCCCGGGGCCCACCCCAGCGGTGCCCCCGCACCGAGGGCGACCTGGGCGGGCCGGCTCGTCGAACTTGCGCAGCCGCTGTTGCGCCTCGGCCTCGTCGAGGCTCGCCGCTTGTGACCAAGACGCGGAGGCGTTCATGCTCATCGATGTGGATGCCGCCCTTACCCGTCTGCCCCCGCAGTACTTCGACCCGGCCCAGCCCGCCGGGCTCGATGAGCGCACGCAGACATTCAGCCTGTATTCCTATGACGACGTGGTGCGCCTGCTGACCGACCGCACGTCGTTCACCTCGGACTACGGCATCAACGAGGCCGACCTGCCCAACCTGCACCCGGCCTGGGCCGGGATGTGGGCCACCGACGGGCAACGCCACGAGGTGCTGCGCTCGGCGGTCGCGGACCCGTTCCGGCCCGGCTATCTGGCCTGGCTCGAACCGCGCGTCCGGGACATCGCGGTCGAGCTCATCGAGGCCACACCCGAATCCGGCCCGTATGACATCACCGACCTGGCAAGGGTTCTGCCCAGCCGGGTGATCTGCCTGATCCTCGACCTGCCCATGGACGCCACCGAGCGCGTCATGGGCTGGATTGACGAGACCTCCGCGGTCACCTCGGTGGCCGCCTTGCCCAGCCAGCCCGAGATGGCCGGCTACTTCCGCGAGATGATCAACCAGCAGAAGCGCCGACCCGGGCACGGCCTCCTCGGCGAGCTCGTGCGCGCGCAGGCCAACGGCGCGCCCCTGTCGGACTGGGATCTGCTCGGCTACGCGGTCATGCTGCTGAGCGCCGCGATCGACACCACAACGACCGTCATCTGCAACGCACTGCTGTTCCTGAGTGAATACGGCCACGCGGAGAAGCTCGCCGCCGAGCCCGAACTCGTCGGCCCGGCCATCGAGGAGGTGTTGCGCTGGTACCCGCCGTTCCCCGCGCAGACCCGCATATCCGCCCGTGAACTGGAGCTCAACGGCGTGACGATCCCGCGCGGCACTCCGGTGTCGGGTTACCTGTCGGCGGCCAACCGCGATCCGGTGCGGTTTCCCGACCCGGACCGGTTCGACCCCGCCCGCTCCCCCAACCCGCACCTGTCCTTCGGCCGTGGCAAGCACTTCTGCCTGGGCGCCGCCCTGGCCCGCCTGGAGCTGAACATCGCCGTGCGGGAGATGCTGGCGCGCCGCCCCCGCCTCAGGTGGGACCGGACCGTGCCGCTGGAGCGCCACCACGGTGCCGTGCACCGCCTCACCCGAGCCGTGTTCCAGATGGGCTGATCAGCTGAGCCGAAAATTCTTGTCAGTGATCGACTACACGGCGATAATGTTTTCCGTGCAGATTTCGCGTCGTGCAGTCCTGTCCGTTGTCCCCGCGGCCACCCTCCTCACGGTGGCGCAACCGTTGCGCGCGCGAGCCGCGGCACCACCTGCCGCTGCGGCCGGTGACCACGCGACGCTGATCGCCAACACGGTCGCGATGTTCGCCGGCACGCCCGACTCCAACGCCCGCCCCGAGGTCGCCGGCAAACGCGCGGCCATCGAGACGGCCGCGCGCAACTGGCTCGCGGCAATGGACAGTGCCGGGACGGGCGAGCTGTTCAAGGGAGTCCCGCTCGGCACAAGCGATCCCAATCTCAACACCTCTTTCCGATATCTCTACGAGATCGCCCTCGCGACGCGCACCCCCGGCACGGCCGCCGACCTGCACGGCAGCGCGGTGGTCCAGCGGCGGGTCATCGACGGGCTGCGCTGGCTGCACGAGAACTACTACGGCGACCAGTCGAAGGGCTACTACGGCAACTGGCACAACTGGGAGATCGGCATCTCGTCGCACGCCAGCAAAACCCTTGTGCTGCTTGCCGATGAGCTCGCGACGTATCAGCCCGGTCTTACCGCCACCTATGTCGCCTCGATGGACGCCTACCTGCGCAACGGCAAGAACGGCGACGTGGACCTCGACTCCCGCTTCCACACCGGCGCCAACCTCGCCGACATCACGGCCAACCGGATCCTGCAGGGCGCCGTGCTCGGCGACGACGCACGCATCAGCAAGGCCATCGCCGACCAGCTCACCGTCTTCGCGACGGTTGACCCGTACCATCTGCAGCACGGCGTCACCGACGGCTACTACGCCGATGGGTCCTTCATCCAGCACAGCTCGGTCGCCTACACCGGTTCATACGGCAAGGCCTTGCTCACGCGCGTCGTGCAGAGCATCAAAGTCCTTGACGGCACCAGCTATGCGCAGGGCGGCGAGCTCGTAGGTGTGGTGCAGGGCTGGGTGGTCAACGGCTTCGCCCCGCTGATCTTCGAGGGTTGGATGATGGAGGTCGTCAAGGGCCGCGCGGTGTCCCGCACGACCACGGGCTACGCGGACGTTGCCGTGGTCGTCGAGGCCGTCGTGGACCTGTCCGGCTACGCGGCCGCGCACGATGCCAACGCCCTCAAGGGTTACATCAAGCATGTGCGGGAGACGACGCGCACGCCGCTCAATCCGACCAGTTTTGTGTCGCCGGTCAGCATCGCCCGCTACACCGACATTCTCAACGATCCGGCTCCGGCGAAGGACCTCAACCCGGCCGAGCGCAATGTCGCCTTCAACGCCATGGACAAGACCGTCCACCGCCGCCCGGGTTACGCGTTCGCACTCGCCCGCAGCTCCAGCCGGATCAGCAAGTACGAATACATGAGCGGCGAGAACCTCATGCCGTGGTTCCAGGGCGACGGCGCGCACTACCTCTATCTGTCGGGTCAGGATCAGACGCAGGCCTTCGGCGTGGACTACTACACCACTGTCTCGCCCTATCGCCTCGCGGGAGTGACCGCGCCGGTCGAGACCCGCCGGACCATCCCGGAGCTGTACGGCACGCTTTGGTACGACAATCCGGCGCTGGGGTTCACGTCGTCGTCGCAATCACAGAACACTTTTGTTTATTTTCCACGTGGTACCAACGGATTCTCCGGCGGATCGGTGCTGGGCTCATACGGCGTGGCCGGGCTCGTGCAGTCCAGCGACTTCGCCTACGCCGCGAAGCAGGCCGGAGACCTGCCCGAGGACTTCGTCGTCTACCGCAACGCCGATGCCACGAAGTCTTGGTTCATGCTCGATGACGAGATAGTCGTGCTCGCCGCGGGTGTCGGCGACTCCGCGGGGCGGGCGGTGACCACGACGATCGACAGCCGCATCGCCGCGCCGTCGGACTCGGTCGTGCTGACCGGCGCGCTGCGCGACGGCACGGCGTGGTCGGGCACCGGCCCCGCCCGCCTGGCTTGGCTGCGCTACGCGAACGGCACTCAGGGTACCGCAATAGGATATGTCTTTTTCGATGAGCAGCAGGCAACCGTGGCACTGGACGAGGTGACGCGCAGCCGCCGGGTGGTGCGGGTGTCCAATCCCGACACCGCGGTAAGCAAGAAGGTCTTCTCGCTCAGCGTCGAGCAGGCCGCCGGCGCGCAGCCCGGGTCGATGGCCTACGCGCTGGTGCCCCATGCCACGCGGGCGCAGCTGGAGTCCTACTCATGCGTGACGGTTCTGGCCAACACCGTGAGCCTGCAGGCCATCAAGCACACCGGGCTGGGTCTGGTCGCCGCCAACGTTTTCGCCCCTGGCAGGCACCACGCCGAGCGGCTCACGATCGATGATCCGGCCTCCGTGATCGTGCGTACCGCCCGCGATGGCAAGACATCCATCGCCGTGTCCGACCCGACCATGCAGCGCGACGCGGTCTCACTGATCGTGCGCGGACGGCGGATGCGTGCCCTCGCGGCAGATGAGGGCGTCCGCGTCACACCCATCGCAGGCGGCACACGCATCGACGTCACCACCCATCACGCCTACGGCCGGAGCTTCACGGCAACACTGCGTTAGCTCGGGTTTACCACTGGCCCTCCAGCGCGGGCCGGCCGACGCGGCTTGCCAGCATGAGAGACACGGCCGAGACCGCGCACGCCACGGCGGTCAGGGTGGCGAACATGTTGTCCGTCAACGACGATGCGGCCAGCGGCCCACCCGCTTTCGCCAGGGTGACCGGCAGCGTCATCACACCGGCGATGGTGGCATATCGGTTGGTACCGTACCGGTCCGCGACGATGGCGGGCCGGGCGATGGTGGCCACACCAAAGCCCAACCCAAACGCGATGACGCACGCCGCCGCGCCCGCCACCGTCGAGCCGAGCAACGGCAATGCCGCCACACCCGCAGCCTGAATCAGGAACACGCCCGCCGCAACGCTCGTCATGCCGTAGCGTTTGGACAGTCCGGTGGTCGTCAGGCGCCCGGTCACCGACAGCACTCCCAGCAGTCCGGCCAGGGTCGCGGCGACGGCCGCGGTGTGCCCGGCGCGCTGCAGATAGCCGACCAGCAGCACGCCCACGGCGGACACGGCAGCGGAGTGCGCGACGAACCCGACGGTCAGGATCCAGAATCGCTTGTCGCGCAAAGCGATTGCCGCCGTGGCCGCCCCTGCCCTGGGCTGGGCCCGATGTGCGCGGCGGCCGGGCACGGCGAGCAGGTGGCCGGGGATCGTGACCACGGCGAGCACGGCGGCGAGGATCAGCAGCGCCGTGCGCCAGCCGTGGCGCTCCAGCAGCAGGGCCGTGAGCGGGAAGAAGATGCTCGACGCGAAGCCGGCCACGATGGTCACGACCAGTAGCGCCATGTCGCGTTTGGACGGATCGGTGGCGGCGACGATGACCGGGAACGATGCCTCGTACAGCGTGGCCGCCGTGGTGAGCCCGATGAGCACGAACACGGCGTAGAGCTGCCACAGCTGCGTGACCTGTGACCACATCATGACCGCCGCGACCGCGGCCACCGAGCCCACGGTCAGCAGCAGGCGCCCGCCGTGCCGGTCCAGCCACCGGCCGACCGGGATGGCCGCGACCGCCGCCGCCACAATCGCCACGGTGAAGGCCCCGGTCACCGCCGGTATGCCGGCGCCGAACTCGGCGGCCATCGGCGTGAGCAACACCGCGAAGGAGTAGGACAGCACGCCGTACCCGACCGTCTGGGTGACGGCGAGCACGGCGATCAGCAGTCGCGGCAACGCGACCGTCATCCGCAGCAGCTGCCGCCGCCGCTGACCACCGGCAGCGAGATCAGTCCGCTGGGGGCCTGCCCGGCGACCTGGTCTTGCGCGTTGCTCGACGAGCACACCCCGGTCTGGGGCAGTTCGAGCCGCACGTCGCGGGCCGCGTCCCAGTCGCCGTCGAGCGCGGCCACCACCGAGCGCGCCTGCTCATATCCCGTGGCGAGCAGGAACGTCGGCGCCCGCCCGTATGACTTGGCCCCGACGACGTAGAACCCGGGCTCGGGATGGCCAAGCTCGTCGACGCCATGGGGCGGCACGGTGCCGCACGAGTGCACGTTCGGGTCGATCAGCGGGGCCAGCGCGCGGGTCGAACCCAGGATCGGGTCGAGGTCCAGGCGCAGTTCCGTGGCGATGGTGTGATCGGGGCGGGCACCGGTCGCGTTGACGATGACGTCCGCCTCGACCTTGCGCCCGTCGCTGGACACCAGACCCTCGCTCGTGATCTCCTGCACGAAGAACCCGGTGTGGACGGTGATTTTGCCCTGCTGCACAAGCGATTTCACGGCCGTGCCGATCGAGCCGCGGGCGGGCAGCGCGTCGTCGGCCCCGCCGCCATAGGCACGTGACGGGTCCGGCGAGCGCAGGATCCACGTCGGCTGCGAACCCAGCTCGGCCAGTGCGAGCAGCGTCCCGGTGGCCGAGTGCCCGGCACCCACCACCGCGACGGTCTTGCCCGCGAACTGCTGCACGTGTGGCATGCCGTCGAAGACCCGTCCGGCGGAGCGCGCGTCGGCCTCACCGTGCGCGGGCAAGCCGTTGCCGCCCAGCGGGTTTGGTGTGCGCCACGTGCCGGACGCGTCGATGACGGCCCGTGCCACCAGCTCGCTCCCGTCCGACAGGCGCAGCACGAACGGCGCCTGCTCGCGTCCCGCTGTGCGCACGCGGTCGAGCCCCTGCCGCGCGATGGCGGTAACGGCTGTGCCGTAACGGATGTGCGGCGCGATGGCCTCGTGAGCCGCGAGCGGCGCCAGGTAGTCGCGGATCAGCTCGCCGCCGGTGGGCAGCCATTGCGGGTCGGGCTCGGTCCAGCCGGCCGCCGACAGCAGCGCGCGGGCGGACGCGTCGGTGTTGAACCGCCACGGGCTGAACAGCCGCACATGGGCCCATTGCGCGATCGACGCGGCCACACTGTCGCCCGCCTCGATGACGACAAACTCCATGCCACGGGTGGCCAGCTGGGCTGCGGCGGCCATGCCCACCGGCCCCGCGCCGATCACCGCGACGGGGAGCCGGGATGCGTCAGTTGTCATGATGATGTCCATCTCCTATATCTCTATGGGGCTGGTACCTTTTGGCGTTTCCGTTGCGGTTCCATGAGCACTAACGACGCGTCTCCTATCTAGATGAATTTCGAATCAGCTGGTACGGGCAAGCTTGCCCCCTGTTTCGAAATCTGTCAAGCTAGACGCATGTCGAATCAGCTCGTGGTGCTGGACACCGTCAGCGGTGCGTGCTGCGCCCCGCTCGCCGACGCGGCGCTCGACGCCGGGCAGGCCGAGACACTCGCACCCATGTTCAAGGCGCTCGGTGACCCGATCCGGCTACGCTTGCTGTCGATGATCACGTCGGCCCAGGGGGGCGAGATGTGCGTGTGCGACCTGACCCCGGCATTCGACGTTTCCGGGCCGACCATCTCCCACCACCTGAAGGTTCTGCGCGAGGCCGGTCTCATCGAGGGCGACCGGCGCGGCACCTGGGTGTGGTATCGCCCACTCCCCGAGGCCATCCGGGCTCTGGCCGCCGTGCTCAAGTGACCGCGCTCTGGCGTCGTGCCGCCGCCGAACTGGTCGGCACGGCAGGGCTCGTGATGACCGTCGTCGGCTCGGGCATCATGGCGCAGCGCCTGTCCGATGACGGGGCCGTGCGGCTGCTGGCCAACTCGACGGCCACGGTGCTCGGGCTCGGCGTGCTGATCGCGGTGTTCGGGCCGATCTCCGGCGCGCACTTCAACCCCATCGTGTCGCTGGCTGACTGGTGGCTCAACCGAGCCCACCGGAGCCCGCGCGACGTCGGCGTCTATGCCGCGGCTCAGACCGCGGGCGCGATCGCCGGGGCAATGCTGGCCAACCTGATGTTCGCGCTTCCGGGCGTCGCGTGGTCGCACACCACCCGCGACGACGCACATCTTTGGCTGGCCGAAGCCGTTGCCACCACGGGGCTTCTCGTGGTCATCGTGAGCCTGGTGCGCCACGGCCGGGTGGCGGTCATCCCGGTCGCGGTGAGCGCATACATCGGCGCGGCATACTGGTTCACGTCCTCGACGAGCTTCGCCAACCCGGCCGTCACCATCGGGCGGGCCTTCACCGACACCTACGCCGGGATCGCCCCGGCCAGCGTCCCCGGATTCCTCATCGCTCAAGCGATCGGCCTCGTCCTGGCGCTCGCGCTGATCGCCGTGTTCCACCCCGCACCGTCCACCGTGGAGAAGAGGCAGGCCCAACATGTCTGAGAAGCCCACCGTCCTGTTCGTCTGCGTGCACAACGCCGGCCGCTCGCAGATGGCCGCCGGATGGCTGCGGCACCTGGCCGGCGACAGGGTCCGCGTGCTGTCGGCCGGTTCGGCGCCCAAAGAGTCGATCAACCCGATCGCGGTCGAGGCCATGCGGGAGGTCGGGATCGACATCACCGGCAACATCCCGCAGAAGCTCGAATACGAGACCGCGCAGGAGTCCGACGTCATCGTCACCATGGGCTGCGGCGACGCTTGCCCGTTCTTCCCCGGCAAGCGTTACGAGGATTGGGAGCTCACCGACCCGGCCGGCCAGCCGATCGAGGTCGTGCGCGAGGTCCGCGACGCCATCCGCGACCGCGTCGAGACCCTGGTCAAAGAGATCGTGCCGAGTTAGGCGTCTTCCGTGGGCGGGCAACAGCGCATCAGCAGCCGCTGCAACTCGTCCAGGGCGCTGGCGATCCCCGCCGAATCGGGGAAGTACAGCACAATCTTGCCTTCGCGCCGCGCGGTCATGATGCCGCCCCGGCGCAGCAACGCGAGCTGCTCGGACGCCGTGGACTGACCGATGCCGGCCTCGGCGGCGATCTCCCCCACGGAACGCGGTCGCCCGTCGGCGAACAGCAGCAGGATTTGCTGGCGGCTCGTGCTGGCCAGCGCCTTGAGAAAGTCCTGCGCGGCCTCGCTGAGCCCGCTCGCCGCCGTGCCGTTCCGCTTAGCCATCCCTCCAAAATAACGTATCGTCATTTCGCGAAAATACGATATGATCGAGGCGTGCTGGATACCCCTCATGATCTGCTCGTCATCGGTGGCGGCCAGGCAGGACTGGCCACCGCGTTCCACGCCACACGGAAGGGCTGGCGCACGGTGATCGCGGAAGCCTCGGGCGCGGCGTCCGGTTCGTGGCCGCGGTTCTACGAGAGCCTGACCCTGTTCTCCCCGGCCCGGCGCTCCAGCCTCCCCGGCATGCCCTTCCCCGGCGACGACGGCGGGCGCTACCCGCATCGCGACGAGGTCGTCGCCTACCTGGCCGGTTATGCCGCCCGTCTCGACGCCGACATCCGGCTCAACACCCCGGTCAGCGCGGTCGCCCGGCACGACAACGCCTTCAGCGCGACCACACCGCACGGCGTGCTGCGGGCGTGGCGCGTGGTGAGCGCGACCGGCGGGTTCGCCAGCCCGCACCGGCCCGCGCTGCCCGGCCTGGAGACCTTCCCTGGCACGGTGCTGCACTCGGCCGAATACCGTGCGCCACAGGCGTTTTCCGGCCAGCACGTGGTCGTGGTCGGCGCCGGGAACTCCGCTGTACAGATCGCCACCGAGCTGGCCGGGATCGCCCGGGTGACACTCACCTCGCGGCACCCGATCCGGTTCATCCCGCAGCGCCCGTTCGGCCGCGACATCCACGACTGGCTGGCCTGGACCCGGCTCGACCACGGCCGGCCAAGCGCCATCCTCAAGCCACGCAACGGGGTCGCGGCCCTCGACGACGGCCGCCACCGGGCCGGGCTCACATCCGGTAATCCGCTGTGGCGACCCATGTTCGACCGCATCGACGGGCACCACGTGCTGTGGGCCGACGGGGCCAAGGACACAGCCGACGCCATCCTGCTGGCCACCGGATTCCGGCCCGATCTCGCCCATTTGCGCCCGCTGATCGGCGACTGCGGCCCCGTGCACCGATCCGGCGTCTCCACCACTGTCCCGGGACTCGGGTTCGTGGGGCTGGAGTGGCAGCGCGGCTTCGCCTCGGCCACGCTGCGCGGTGTCGGCCCGGACGCGGCCTACCTGTTACGCCACCCGCGCATGACCGGCGTCGCTTCAGCCCCGTGAGTGACGCGTGGCGGTCGGGCCGGTCAAGCGCTTGCCGCGAGGCGGCTCTTCGACGTCCACGTCGGCTCAGGATTGTCTGAGCACGCGGGACATGTCGCGGACGGCGCGCAGCGTGCCGCCGATCGTGCCGGTCACCTTGGATTTGGTGCCCTGCGCCCGCGGGGCGTAGTCGACGTCCACTTCGGACACTCGCCAGTCCGCCCGTGCCGCCAGAATAACCATTTCCAGCGGGTACCCGAAACGCCGATCGGTGATCCCGAGGGCGAGCAGGTCCGCGCGCCGGGCGGCGCGCATCGGCCCGAGATCGTGCACGTCGACGCCCGCGCCGGCGCGCAGCCTGCGGGCCAGCACAGCATTGCCGAGCCGCGCGTGCAGCGGCCACGCCCGCCGC
>NZ_QJUG01000128.1 GCF_003426775.1 Allorhizocola rhizosphaerae
GTGCGCTAGCCATGGACTGGGAGCTGCTGGCCTGCGCACGCCACCACCTGACCTACGCGGCGGCGTCCTATGAGGACCAACTGCGGGTCGCGACGCCGGTGGGGGAGGCGTGGCGGTGTTTGCGGTGCGGGTCGTTCGTGCCCGGCCCGCCGTTGCACAGCGGGCCGGCCGAGGACGCCCCCGTGCCGCTGCGCGGGCAGCTGCTGCGCGACGCGATTGTGCTGCGGGTGCTCGCCGTCGACCGTCTGGTCAAGGCGCTCATCGTGTTGTTCGCCGCCTATGGCGTGCTCCGCTTCCGGGCTCATGCCGACGCCTTGCACCGCGCGTTCGAGCAAGATCTGCCCCTGCTGGAGCCGTTGGCGCAGCGGCTGAACTTCGACCTGGACCACTCGTCGGTGGTGCACGCGGTCCGGACCGCGCTGGAGGCACGACCGTCCACATTGGCGTGGGTGGCGGCGGGGCTGCTGGGCTACGGCGCGCTGCAGCTGGCCGAGGCGGTCGGGCTGTGGCTGCTGACCCGCTGGGGCGAATATCTCACGGCCGTGGCCACATCGGTGTTCATCCCGCTGGAGATCCATGAGCTCATCTCGCGGGTGACGTGGGTCCGGCTGACGGCGCTCGTGGTCAACGTCGCCGCGGTGATATTCCTGGTGTACCGCAAGCGTTTGTTCGGTGTCCACGGTGGACGGAAGGCGTACGAGGCCGAGCGCCGCCACGAGAGTCTGCTACAGATCATCCGGTTTTCGCGAACGTGAGCGACACCTGATGTGAAGATGATGGGTATGAGCACGTACACCGAACAAGAGATCGACACCATCCGGCAGGCGGCATTCGGGGCCATGACCCTGGTCTCCGCGGCCGATCCGGGCTTCTTCGCGATGTTCAAGGAGAGCATGGCCGGGGCCAAGGCCCTGGCCTCGGCAAGCGGTGAGCTGCAGACCGTGTTCAAATCGGGCGGCCTGCCGCCCATGCCCAAGGGCGGCAAGGACGAGATGAAGGCGACCGTGCTGGGCGCGCTGCAGCAGTCGACGCAGATCATCCAGACGAAGGCGCCGCAGGATCTCGAACCGTTCAAACAGGTCATCGCGGCGGCGTGCGACCAGGTCGCGAGCGCCTCCGACGGGGTCAAGCCGGAGGAGCAGCAGGCGATCAACGAGGTGAAATCCGCCATCGGGCTGCTGTAGAGCTTCGATGCGCTGACACCCCAATGGGTGTCAGCGCATCGAATTGTCGTACCCGGGCGCGAGGATGCCTCCATGAAGGTCCTCGCAGGCTTCAACGAGATCAATTATCTGGCGGTCATCGTGGCCGCGATCGCCGGATTCGGCATCGGCGCGGTGTGGTATGCGCCGCCCGTTTTCGGCTCCACGTGGCAGCGCCTGACCGGCCGCACGGGCGGCAAGGGCCTTCCCCGTGACCCCGCCACGCTCCGCGGGGCAAGCCCCAAGCCGCCCGATGGCTCAAGCGTCCTGCCCACCATGATCACGGCCTTCGCGGTCACGGTGGCGGGCGTGCTCGCCCTGGCCTTGTTCATCGGCCGCGATGCGGGGGTCGGGCCGGGCCTGGCGGCCGGGCTGGCCGCGGGCGTGGGCATCGCCACGGTGGCCATCCTCATCAATGGCATCTTCGAAGCCAGGTCGCCGGTGCTCATGGCGATCAACAGTGGTTACCAGATCGTGCTCTTCGCGGTCGCCGGGGCCATCCTCGGCGCCTGGTGAAACCCGCGCTCTCCACTGACGGGAGGTGTCAGCGGGCGCCGTTTACGGTGCCCGCATGGCAAAGGACGACTTTGATTTCTTTCACGGTACCTGGCACGTCCACAACCGACGGTTGACCGGCGAGGGCAGCTGGGGCGAATTCGAGGGCAGCTGCGTGACGCGGCCGCTGGCCGACGGGATCGGTTTCATCGACGAGATGCACTTCCCGACGCTGGGCGTGTGGGGCCACACCATCGGGCTGTACGACAGCGGCCGGGAGCTTTGGGCCCACTATTGGGTGGGCAGCCGTGACGGGGTCCTGCAGCCGCCGCTGTATGGCAAGCTGACCGGTCCCACCACGGCCGAGTTCTTCGGCGACGACACCCTCGACGGGGCTGCCATCCGGGTCCGGCAGATGTGGACGCTCGAATCGCCGGACGTGATCGTGTGGGAGCAGGCCTACGCGAGCGCGGGCGGCGGCGACTGGCAAACCAACTGGGTCATGACCTCTACCCGGGCTGGTTAGCCGAGCAGGGATGCTTTGAGCGCCGACGCGAGTCGCGGCAGGGCCTCGCCGATCGGCTCTCGGACCACGTCGTCGGCCAGGTGGTCGTACGGCGTGGGTTCGGCGTTCACGATCGTGAGGCTCGCACCCGACCGGACCGCCACCTCACACAGCGACGCCGCGGGCTCGACCCGCAGCGAGGTGCCGACGGCCCAGAAGTGATGGCAGGCCATGGCGACCTGCGCGGCCGCATCGATGGTGTCGCGGTCGAGCAGCTCGCCGAACATGATGGTGCCCGATTTCAGGATGCCGCCGCACTCCATGCAGGCCGGATCGTCCTCGCCCGCCCGCACCCGGTCCAGCGTCTCGGCCATGGTGCCGCGCGCACCGCAGCCCATGCATCGCACCGTGAACATGGTGCCGTGCAGCTCGATCACCTTGCGCGGCGTGGATCCCGCCTTCTGGTGCAGGCCGTCGATGTTCTGCGTGATGATCCGGATCGGCACTCCGGCCCGCTCCAGCTCCACGAGCGCCAGGTGCGCGGCGTTGGGCCGGGCCGTCCAGGCCGGGTTTTCCATGCGCGCACGCCACGACTCGACCCGTACCGCGCGATCGCTCATGTAGTTGTCGAACGTGAACAGTTTTTCCTTGGCCGGGTCGCGCGTCCAAACCCCGTTGGGCCCGCGGAAGTCGGGGATTCCGGAGTCGGTGGAGATGCCGGCACCGGTGAGCACGGCAATCAGCGGCCTGTTAGCGGTCATCCGATCATGGTGCCAAAGTGCGCCCGGAGGAACATCCCAGTTTGCCGCGCTGCACCGCCGTCCACACCGGACGGTGCGATGCGAGCGTCAATCCGACGTGTCGCGCCGATCCTTCTTGGCCTTCTTGTCGGCGCGTTTTTCCTTGAGCGTCTTGCCGGCCTTTTTGCTGCCGTCCTTCTGTGGCGACTTGTTGCCCATGACCGATCACATCCCGTCGGCAGGAAGCCCTGATAACCCGATTGGCCACCGAGCGCCTGAGACACAGAGCGTACCCTTCGCCGAGCCGGATGGCGCGGCACAAATCACCTGCGTCTCGGCCAACCGGTTCTGGAGACCTCCACCACCTTTTCAGGCTGTACCGGACATTGGGCTATGCAGAAGCCAATGCCGTGCTACGGTAGGCACGTGTGAGGTGTTCAAGGTGATTCGTAGCCCGCAGCAAGCAGGCGGCCCCTGGACCTCACATTGAATGGAGAAACATCGTGGCAACAGGAACCGTCAAGTGGTTCAACGCTGACAAAGGCTTTGGCTTCATCGAGCAGGATGGCGGCGGCGCCGACGTCTTCGTGCACTTCTCGGCCATCGCCAGCACCGGATTCCGGGAGCTGAGCGAGGGTCAGAAGGTGAAGTTCGACATTGCACAGGGCCAGAAGGGCCCGCAGGCGGCGAACGTAACCTCGCTCTAATCACCGATCGTCAACGGCGACCCGGGATCCTTTGGATTCCGGGGCGCCGTTGACTGCTAAAAACTCCCGATTGGCCCGCGTGTGCTGAGCTCATCCGACCAGCGCGGCGATGATGGCTGTCGCCATGACGATGGGCCCGCGAGGTGTGACCGTGCGGGTCACACCGATGTCCCGTTTCGCGCTGGCGAGCCCATGCGCCCGGATCGGTGAAATCACGTACCTCGGCCGAAATGCCTGAGACGCCGGTGCCGGTTTCCTCGACGATGCGCTGTCCGGCACGCCGTTGCTTTTTCTGCTGCCGTGTGATCCCGGAGGCTGGGACGGCGCTGGGCGGCGGCCAGGAGCCGCCATGGTGCGTGCCCTAATCCGCGAAGCGGCCACCCGGCTGCTCACCCGCCAGGGCTGCGTGGCCACGACCATGCGCGAGGAGGCCGCGGAGGTGGGGTGGGGGAGCGCACGCTGTAGGACGCGTTCCCCGGCAAGGCCCCCTGTTCGGGCACACGCTCGGCGTGGCGATCGTCGGCGACGAACAACCGGTTCCGGTCGCCGCCCGCGCGGAGCCCGATCTGCCGCGCTCGCCCAGGCGCTCGACTACATCACGGCCCCGCTGGAGCGCGCCGGCGACCTCATCATGGCGGCGGGGGGAGACCCCAACATGCGGGCCGCCGCCACCCACCGCAACTATCTGGCGCTCACGGAGAAGCTGCACGAGCGCGTGGTCGCTGCACGCGGGGCTCGGGCCGGTGGAGGCGGCCGATATTCTGTTCGCCCTCGGGTCCCCGCACCTGCGCGAGCTGCTGTGTCGCCACCGCGGGTGGGGGCCGCGGACGGTACCGCGCATGGCTGGAAGCGTCTTGGTGCGCGAGCTACTTGGCAGCAATGGTCCAATGTAGACCGCCAGCCACGGTAGCTCCCACGGCGTACCAGAAGAGGTCTGGCAAATTGAAGGTTGTGCCGAAGACGAGGCGTGCCACGGCACTGCGCGCCGACAGCCCGGCCGGGACCGGGGTGAGTTGCGCGAATTCGACGGCCCAGCAGAATGCCAGCGCCCACACGACGGCGAGCCAAGGGCGCACCCGTGGCGCGATCAGCACCACCAAGGTGTAGACGAAGGCGGCGTAAAGCGCGACGCCCGCGTACTTGGCGAACGCGCCTTCGGTGAATGCGCGCACCGCCAGGCCGCAGGCCAGCACGAGAGCAGCGGCGGCGAGCCGGTAGATCATCGCTGGCGCACGTGGAAGCCCAGCACCTCGGCCAGCGCGATGGCCTGCTGTGGGTCGATGATCGCCTCCCTGATCTGCACGGTCAGAGGGTCCAGTGTGGACAGATCGGACCCCCGCAGATCGGCCTTGGTGAGATCGGCCGCGCGAAACGAGGCGCCCGAGAGGTCGACGTTGTGCAGTGTCGCGCCCTTGAGTTTGGCCCCGGCCAGATCCGCCTCACGCATGCGCACATCCTTGAACGACGATTTGGCCAGATCGGCTCCGGGCAGCCCGACGAACGACCAGTCGCCCCCGACGACCTTCAGCAACCCGAAGGTGCACACGTCGAACGCGCTCCCGACGAACTTGCACCCGGTGAACGTGGCGTCGAAGAACGAGCACCCGACGAACCTGCAATTCACGAACGCGGCATCGTCGTGAGTGGACGCATTGAACCGGCAGTCACGGAACGTGCAGTCGGTGAACACCGCGCCCTGGTTGGCCACCTCGGTCAGGTCGATGTCGACGAACGCCACCCGCTCGTGCGTGCGGCCGCTGATGTCGTCGTCGCCCCACTCCTCGTGGCGCACCTCGGACTCGGTCGCGACCGGCTGATGTCCACCGTCAAAAGAGCTCATGCCCCAAGAGTGTAGGCTCTCGGGCCGTGAGTGTTATGCGCAAGATCGAGGGCTGGCAGACCAAGGCTTTCGTGTGGGTGGGTCTGCCACTCATCGCGGTGATCGGGCTCGCGTTCGGCTCCGTCGACGTGCTGCCCGCCTGGAAGGCGAAGAGCGGTTCCGGTGTGGCGGGCACGTTCACCGCGCAGCGCGAGGACTGTGGCCGGCGCACGTGTTCGTTCTACGGCGACTGGGTTTCCGCCGACGGCACGAGCACGCGCACCGATGTCATCCTCTACGACGAGCCCGACTCGCTGAGCAGGGGCGGCACGACCGAGGCGATCGACAGCGGTGCGCGCAAGGGCGTGTTCGCCACGGGCGGCGGCGCCACCTACCTGCTCGTGACGGGGCTGACGCTGGCCGGTGTCGTCGCCGCCATCGTGTGGTTGGTGCTCGTGCTCCGGCGCCTACGCAAAATGATGCGCAAGAGCGCCGGAAGCAAGCACCTGATCCCCCAATCAGGACAGTAGAAGCCACCACTGCGTCCAAAACGCCTGTGCCGCAAGCGCGATCACCGCGAGCAGCCAGACCGTCAAGGCGCGCCACGGAAAACGCGGCAGGAACGTGTGGCAGGCGATAGCCACGACGCAGATCCAAATGATCATACAGTACGGGCAGAGGGCGCGAAGGTCGTACAAGCTCAGGAAGATGAGCACGTGCGTAAACACCGCGCCCGCGATGACGCCCGCCCGCAGGCCCCGCCACACGAGCTTCGGCAACGGCTCGACACCCGAGAGCATAAGCACGCCAAGCGTTGCCACGACCGGAAACGCGATCAGCCCGATGGCCGTGTTGAGCACGTTGTCGACGGTCGCCGCGCACGTCACGACCGGGTTGATGTCACACGCGGGTGCGGCATCTCCCAACGACAGGAGCAGCCCGAGCGACGCGGCCGTGCCGAGCCCGCCCGCGATCACGAAGACCCAGGCCCGCGTCATTTCTTCAGCGCCCGTTCGATGGCCGACTTGAGCTCGGCGTAGGTGAGCTGCCCGGTGAAGCGGTCGCCGTTGATGAAGATGGTCGGCGTGCCGCGGACCCCCAGGGCCGTGCCCCGCTCCTTGTCGGCGGCGATTTTGGCCTTCGTGGACGCCGACGCGACGTCCGCCTCGTAGCGACGCAGATCCAGCCCGAGGCTCGCGGCGTACCGCGTGAAATCCGGGTTTTCCCCCCACTCGGCCTGACGCTGGAACAGCAGCGCGGCCATCTCCTTATATTTACCTTGCTGAGCGGCTGCCTCCGCGGCGCGCGCGGCGGCCTCGGCGTGGCGGTGGCCCGGCAGCGGGAAGTGGCGTGACGCGAACTCGATGCGGCCGTGGTATTCCTGCTCCAGCCGCTCGATGACCGGGTGGGTCTGCGCGCACGCCGGGCATTGGAAGTCGAGATAGACGACTACGCCGTCACCGGCGGTCGCGGGCGGTGCCGGGGTGTCGGGCCGCAGCGAATAGGCGATCGCGATCCCGATCGCCACCACCAGCGACAGTCCTAAAGCGAACTTTAGGTTGCTCCTCATTGGGTAACCTCGTTCCCGTGACTGTGGCGACGCGGACTGACGAGACGATCCGCCGTGACCTGATCGGGGCGCTCGCCGCCTGCGTCGCGCAGAAGGGTTATGCCTCCACGACAATTTCGGACGTCGTTGCGTTGGCACGGGTGTCGAAACGCACCTTCTACGAGCATTTCTCCGGCAAGGAGGACTGCCTGCTCGCGCTTTACGCGCACGTCACGGGCCGGCTGATGAACATCATCCGGGCGGCGGGCGGTGCCGATCAGCGGTTCCAGCTACAGATCGCGGCCGGCACGAAGGCCTTTTTATCCGCATTGGACTCGATGCCCGAGTTCACCCGCACGCTGCTGGTCGAGATGCAGGGCGCCGGTCCGCGGGCGTTCCGGATGAGGCAGGAGACGCTGCGCGGGTTCGCCCGCACAATCGTCGACCTGGTCGAGGTGGGGCGCGCGGCCAACCCGGAGATCAAGCCCCTGGCCATGCCGCGGGCGCTGGCCATCGTGGGCGGCATCAACGAGCTGTTGCTGCATGCCATCGACCCCTACGCCGGTCCGTCGACTGTGGACGGTGTCTTCTCCGCGCTCTATGACGACGTCGTTTCCCTCATTACAGCCCTGCTCTTGTACGACGGGAGCGCTCCCATGTAGGGTGTGGGCATCCGGGCATGTCAGTTTTCCAAACTAGGAGCTTGGCATGAACCTGCGCAGAATTCTTGCCGCTGCCTCACTCGTGGTGGCAGGAGGGATCGTCGCGGCCTCACCGGCACACGCGGCGGTCTCGTGCGAAGTGGTCTACACCCCCAACAGTTGGCAGGAAGGCCCCAGCAGTGGCGGCTTCACCACCAACATCACAGTACGCAACACCGGTGACGCCTGGCAGGGCTGGACGCTCGCGTTCACGCTCCCGGCCGGGCAGACGCTCACCCCGCCCGGATGGTCGGCCACGTTCTCGGCATCCGGCCAAAACGTGACCGCCGTCCCGGTCGACTGGAACCGGAACCTGGCCACCGGCCAGTCCACCCAGATCGGCTTCCAGGGACGCTGGACCGGCAGCTACACCAACCCGACCGCGTTCACGGTCAACGGTGTGGCCTGCAACGGGCCCGGCGGCGGCCTCTCGGTCGCGCTGACCAGACCGACCAGTGGGGAAACCTTCCCGGCCGGCCAGGGAGTCCCGCTGGCCGCGACCGTCAGTGGCGGCACGGCAGCGCGCGTCGAGTTCTTCGTCGACGGCGTCATGGTCGCCACCGACACGTCGAGCCCCTACACGGGCACGGCGAACGGCCTCGCGGCCGGCAGTCACGTGGCACAGGCACGGGCCTTCAACAGTGCGGGCAGCAGCGTGGCCTCGGCGAACGTGCCGTTCACGGTGCAGGGCACGGGCACACCGTCCATTTTGCTCAGTCCGACCGACCTGTCGGTGGCCGAAGGCGCGTCCGCGGCGCTGACAGTGCGGCTGAGCCAGGCGCCCAGCGCGAACGTGACGGTGCAGCTCGCCCGGACCGGTGACGCGTCCATCACCGTCCCGGCGACGGTCACGGTGACCACGGCCAACTGGAGCACCGGTGTCACGGCCAACGTGAGTGCGGCCGAAGACGCCGACACCACCAACGGCACGGCCACCATCAACGCGACGGCGACCGGCTACACGGCCGGATCGGCGAGCGTGACCGAGGTCGACAACGATGGGAACCCCACCGCGCGGGTGCCCAACCCCTACGCGGGTGCCGGTGTGTACAACAACCCCGACTGGCGGGCGCGTGCGGCCGCCGAACCGGGTGGCAGTCGGATCGCCAACCAGCCGACGGGTGTGTGGATGGACCGCAGAGCGGCCATCAACGGCACGCCCGGGGCGCGTGGCCTCGCCTCGCACCTCGATGAGGCCGTCGCACAGGACGCCGCCAACGGCGCCGCCCCGTTGGTGTTCCAGGTCGTCATCTACAACCTGCCCGGCCGTGACTGCGCCGCGCTGGCCTCCAATGGCGAGCTTGGCCCCAACGATCTGCCGATCTACCAGGCGGAGTACATAGACCCGATCGCGGCGATCCTCGCCCGGCCGGCGTACGCCAACCTGCGGATCGTGACGGTCATCGAGATCGACTCGCTGCCCAACCTGGTGACCAACATTTCGGGCCGGCCGACCGCCAGCCCGGCCTGCGACGTGGTCAACGCTAACGGCGCCTACGTCAACGGTGTGGGATACGCGCTCAACAAGCTGGGCGACATCCCGAACGTCTACAACTACATCGACGCCGCGCACCACGGCTGGATCGGCTGGAGCGACAACTTCGGCGCCACGGCGCAGAAGCTCGCCCAAGCCGCCAACGCCAACGGCGCGACGCCTGCCGACGTGCACGGCTTCATCACCAACACGGCCAACTACTCCGCGTTGACCGAGCCGTACATCAACGTCCAGGGCAGCGTCGGTGGTCAGCAGATCCGGCAGTCCGCCTGGGTCGACTTCAATAACTACAACGAGGAGCTGGCGTTCGCCCAGTCGTTCCGCAACCAGCTGATCAGCGCAGGTTTCAACGGCGGCGGCAACGACGGCATCGGCATGCTCATCGACACGTCCCGCAACGGTTGGGGCAACTGCGTTCAGGCCCCGTGCCCGACGCTGGCCAACCGGCCGACCGGGCCGAGCAGCTCGACCAACCTCAACGAGTTCGTGAACCAGTCGCGTATCGACCGGCGCATCCACAAGGGCAACTGGTGCAACCAGACCGGTGCCGGCCTCGGCGAGCGGCCGCGGGCCAACCCGGCCACGGGCATCGACGCCTACGTGTGGATCAAGCCTCCGGGCGAGTCCGACGGGTCGAGCCGCGCGATCCCGAACAACGAGGGCAAGGGCTGGGACCAGATGTGCGACGAGCGGTACACCGGCAACGTGCGCAACGGCAACAACATGTCCGGTGCGCTGCCCGACTCCCCGTTGTCGGGTCACTGGTTCTCCGCTCAGTTCCGGCAGCTGATGGCCAACGCCTACCCGCCGCTGTAGCCAGAACTACAACCGAATAGCCCGGGTAGTGAGCCGGGCATAAGCCCACCAGGGGCGTGAGGGCCGCATCCGCTATGGATGCGGCCCTTGCGTCTGCAGGCCGTAGCTCGCCCAGCCGTCAGATGATGAACAGGTCGACGGTCCAGTCCGACCCCGCAGTGGCGCGGACGCGATGTTGCACGACAGACGGACGCTTCAGACGACGTCGAAGTTGGCCATCATGGCCATGTCCTCGTGCTCCAGGTTGTGGCAGTGCAGGACGTAGCGGCCGCGGTGACCTTCGAAGCGGACCAGCACCTCGACCACCTCAAACGGGCGGACGTCGACCGTGTCCTTCCAGCCCGCGTCGGCCGGGCCGGGCGCGCGGCCATTGCGGCGGTACACCTGGAAGTGTCCAAGATGGACGTGGACCGGGTGGTGGAAGTCGCTGCTGAACGTCCACAGCTCGGTCGTGCCGAGCCGCGGGGTGGCCGAGGTCCGTGCCGGGTCGAAGGTTTCGCCGTTTATTTTCCAGTGGGTACCGTGTGCGCCCGGGCCGCTGAGCCGGAAGTCGAAGCGGCGCCGGTGCACCGCCCGGCCCGGCGCCAGCGGTTCGAGGTCGGCGAGCTTGGCGGGGACACGGCTGTCGTCGTTGCCCCGCCGCGCGACCCGGAACCGCATCACCTGCCCGGCCGGACCGG
Source organism: Allorhizocola rhizosphaerae (assembly GCF_003426775.1). Taxonomy (GTDB): domain Bacteria; phylum Actinomycetota; class Actinomycetes; order Mycobacteriales; family Micromonosporaceae; genus Allorhizocola; species Allorhizocola rhizosphaerae. The sequence continues at coordinate 10,710 of NZ_QJUG01000128.1, forward strand.
CGTCCAGCCGGTTGACCAGTGTGACCTCGGTGCCCACCGGATAGGCGCCGAAGTCGACCACGACATCGGCGCGCTCGGCGCTCGCCAGCACCACCCGGTCGAGCCGTTGCGGCGCACCGAGCAGCCCCACGTCGCTGCCGACCTGGGTGAATGGCGCGCTGCTGTCCGGGGGCGCGGGGTCGAGCCGCAGGTCGTAGCGGCGGGCGTTGCTGGCGTTGAGGAGGCGGAACCGGTACCGCGTGGAATCGACCTCAAGCTCCGGCCAGGGCGCGCCGTTGACGAGGATGACGTCGCCCTCAACGCCTTGATGGTATTCGCCTTTCACGCCGGGTCTGCCGGGCAGCGACGGGTAGAGGAACGACCCGTCCGCGTCGAAGGCGCGATCGCAGATCAGCAGCGGGATGTCCTTGTCACCCTTGGGCAGCGGCAGTGCGTCGTCGACGTCGTCGCGCAGGATGAACATCCCGGCCAGCCCGCGGTAGACCTGTGGGCCAGTGAAGTCCATGCGATGGTCGTGATACCACAGCGTCGCGGCCGGTTGGGACAGCGGATACTCATGCACGAACCTGCGCGTCGGGACGACCAGATGAGTGGGGTATCCGTCGAACTGTGGCGGGTTCACGCCGCCATGGAGGTGGGTGGAGGTGGGCACGGGAAGCTCGTTGACCATTGAGACGGTGATCGGACGCCCGGCGCGCACGTCGAATGTCGGCCCCGGGAACGTGCCGTCGTAGCCCCACACCTCGGTCCTCGTCCCGGGGATAATCTCCACTCTGGACGGGCGCTGCACGAGTTCGTAGGCGGTGCCGCCATCGACGAGCGGGCGGGCCACGGCGGGCATGGTCAGCGGCACGGTGAACGGGCGCGGCAGCGGCAACCGGCTCGCGAGCACGACGCCCGCGCGCTCGGCGGTGCAGCCCGGGATGGCCAAAGCACCCGCGAGGCCGAGAAAGGCGCGGCGCCTCATGCGCGCACCTTCGGTGACCACACGGCCATCACCATCACGACGGTGAAGCCGAACAGCAGCACCCCCGCCGGGATGTGCGCGCCCACCGCGCGGGCGTAGCCGAGCGCACCCTGGACCTCCACGGCCAGAAAGAAGCCGAGGCTCGCCCAGATCGGCCAGCCCGGCCCGCGTCCCGGCCGCCATACCAGGATCGCGGCAACGAACTGAAGGAACGCCGTCACGGTGAGGAATCCGGCCACCATGGCGTGGAGCCGGAGCATGCCGACGTCGCCGGTGACGAACAGCCCCGCCAACACCGGTTGCAGCAACACGAGTATCGCGTTCGCCAGCACGAGACCGCGCAGCGTCCACATCGTCCAATGTGGACCGCTCACCGGGTCCTCCTCCGCCCGGACCTGCGGTCGATCATGATCGCGACCACCGCGCCGACCACGCCAAGCACCGGCATAATGGCGCCCAGCAGGATGCCGACCCCGACCGGGATGGCACCGTCGTTGCCGGCCACGATCGGGCGGGCGACGGCGGAGGTGAGCAGCGCGCCGGCGATCAGGCCGAGGAACAAGCCCAGGATCGCGACACCGAGAGTTCTCATGCCGCCGACACTACGAAGATGATCGGGTGGCGTCATCGGAGTGAGATCCCGATCCGGTGTCGCCTCCTGACGTATGCGGGCGGGCGAACGTTACGTCCGTTGTTGACAATCGGCGACCATCGCCGCAAGCCCGGCTACGCTGCGGGGTTGTGGCACGACGCGACATCCTGATCGACGGTGCGCTGGCGGCGGCCGTCACGCTCGTCATCGCCGTGGCGGTCACGGCGGACCTGGGCGGCGGCCGCGGGCCCGATGTGACGGCGTACATGTTCGCCATCGGGCTCGGCCTGCTCATGCTGGTTCGCCGGCGGCACCCGGTGCTCGCGCTGATCGCCACGGGTGTGGGGCTGATCGGCTACCACGCGCTGGACTACCCACCCGTTGGACTCGCGGTGCCCGTGGCCGCCGCGCTCTACTCGGCAGCAGAACACGGCAAGACCCGGCTCGCCGTCGGTGTCGCGCTCGCGCTGCTGGCCGTGTCCAACTTCTTCCGCCTGCGCGACGGCGAGGACCCGGGCTATCTGATCGGCTTTGAGCTGGCATGGAGTGTTGCCATGATGGCGGCGGCGATCGCGCTCGGCGACAGCGTGCGCAACCGCCGGCGCCTGCGGCAGGAGGGCGAGCGGGAGGCGGCCATCCGCATGGAGCAGGAGCGGCTGGCGATCGCCCGGGATCTGCACGACGTGCTCGCGCACACGATCACCGTGATCTCGCTGCAGTCGGACGTCGCACGGGAGGCGCTCGACGACGCGGATGCCGCGGCGGCACGGACCGCGCTCGCGCTGATCCGCACGGCGAGCGACGAGGCCGGCGACGAACTGCGCACGACGGTCGCGCTGCTGCGCCGCCCGGCCGATGCCGCGATCCGCAGCCCGACCGCGAGCCTGCGCAACCTCGGCTGGCTCGCCCGCACAATGGGCGACAACGGGTTGCCCGTCACGGTCCGGACCGAGGGCGAGCCCGTGCCGCTGCCCGGGATCGTCGACACGACCGCGTACCGCATCGTGCAGGAGTCGCTGACCAACGCGCTGCGCCACGCCGGCGCGAGCCGGGTCGAGGTGGTGCTGCGCTACGGCCGCCACCGGCTCGACGTGGACATCATCGACGACGGCCACGGCCACGGCCGCGACGCAGACGGCGACGCAGACGGCGACGGACACGGGCTGGCCGGGATGCGCGAGCGGGCGGAGCTTGTCGGTGGCAAGCTGACCACGCACATCGTGGGTAATGGGGGATCAACGGTGTCGGCATCGCTTCCGATCGAAGGGCGCCAATGAGCAACGTGATCCGGGTCGTCATCGCCGACGACCAGCCCCTTGTGCGGGCGGGCCTGCGCGCCCTGCTCGACCGGGCGCAGGACATCACCGTGGTGGGGGAGGCGGCCGACGGCGCGGAGGCGATCGGGATCGTGCGCGCCGAGCGGCCGGACGTCGTGCTCATGGACATCCGCATGCCCGGCCTGGATGGGATCGAGGCCGCGCGGCGCATCGCCACCGACGAGGTGCGCGTCATCATGCTGACCACCTTCGACGTCGACGAGCATGTGTTCGACTCCATCCGGGCCGGCGCAGCGGGATTCCTGCTCAAAAACGCCCAGCCTGAAGAGCTTCGTCATGCGGTACGCGTCGTGGCCGCCGGGCACGGGCTGCTCTCACCGGCCGTCACCGGGCGGGTCATGCGGGCCGCTGCCGACTCGCCGGACCGGGCCGGGAAACCGGAGCTGCTGGGCGGCCTCACCGATCGGGAGCGGGAGGTCCTCGCCCAGGTGGCCATGGGCAGGTCCAACTCGGAGGTCGCGGCTGAGCTGCACATCAGCGCGGCGACGGCCAGGACCTACGTGAGCCGCCTGCTGACCAAGCTCGATGCGCGCGACCGCTCGCAGCTCGTGGTGATCGCGTACCGCAGCGGCCTGATCCGTGACGCGTGAACCCGGCTCACCCCTGAGAAACAAGCCGCCTCAGCCCGTGAAGCGACCGCCGTGCCCGCTCGCTGATACCCACGGTGATGCCGGCGTTCGACTCATCGGCACCCGGGCCTGCATATCATCTACATAGTTGATAATATGGCTCGCATGCCATCTGCGATACACGAAGGACTCATCGAGGTCTTCCGGCACGGGCCCGCTTTCGCCGCTGAACTGGTTGCGGATTTGTTCAATGTGGACGTTCCCATGTGGCAGCAAGCCCGCCTTGACGCCGGGGACCTGCCCGAGCTGCTGTTGGTCGTCAGCCCGGACACCAGGTGTGCGGACTGGTGTGCCCAACCGATCCACATCGGCCACCCCGACTGGGAACTGCGTCCCCTGGTGCTCGGCCCGCGGCAGGTGCCCGTGATCACCGAGGCCGCTGAAGCCGCCGGCAACCCGGAGCTGTCACTGCTGTCCGGGGTGGCGCACGGCGAGAATCCACAACGCGACAAGATCTTTGATTCCTTCCTGCGTGCACTGCAGACCGTCGAGGACGAGCGTGCCAGCCTGTACGCTGACCTTGTGCTCGCAGCGCTGTCGGCAGCGACCCGACACCACCTGGAGGCACTCATGAGCACCGGCATCTACGAATACCAGAGCGATTTTGCCCGCCGCTACTTCTCCGAAGGCAAGGCTGAGGGCGAGATCCGGTCGCTGCTGGCCGTGCTTGCCGCCAGAGGTTTCGACGTGCCCGCCCCGGTGCGTGAGCAGATCAAGTCAAGTACCGACCTCGACCAGCTTGAGGAGTGGATCAGGCGAGCGGTCACCGTTGGCACCATTGACGAGCTGTTTGGCTGAGCACACTTTCTGTGACCGATCTTGGCCTCTGCGCCGCTACTGTTCGGCTGTGGCGCGGGCGACCAACGGAGGGCGGTCGTGCGGCAGGACTATGACGAACTGCCAGGGTCCGTGATTCACCTTGGCTAGGCCGATTCGCTCGTCGGTGCGCAGTACCGCCGCCACGGCCGAGTCGCCCTCGACGATCTGGCCGAGGCTGACGTAGTGCTTAGCCAGGCTCGCGGCAGGCGCCTCGATCCAGAGCTTGATCCTCGCGCCTCGTCGAAGGGCACCGATCAGTTCATCGCATACTTTCCCGGGGGCGGCAGCAAGGACTCTATTGTGCAGTCGCTCGTGTGCAGATGGTTTGGGTCGGAGCAACGTCAAGGATTTGCACAGGAATCGCTGCAGTGTGTGCGGTGTTAGGGCGGTAGCCGCGGCCGCGGATCTCCGCGTAGAGGGCGTGGCTGTCGGTGACGCCGCTTCAGGCGTCGGCGACAGCTCTCCGCGCACGCGGGGATGGCGCGGCGCGCTACTCGCCGTGGGCGCGTGGCACTGGCGAATGCGCGATGGGCCGGGATGTGGCGCGCCAGGCGTCGGTGGTGGGCGGCGGTGGAGTTTGGGGCGTGGGGCGGTCACGGGGTGCGAGGGTTGTGAGTGTTGCCGTATGCGAGCGTGGAGGTCGGTGGGGTGAAGGCTTGGGCGGGCTCGGGTTCGAGCGCAGCGGCGAGGGTTTGCGCTACCGCCCGATAAACGCGCGACAGTGCGGCCGAGCCCACGCCGTCGTCGGCCTGCTTGGGGTTGGCCGCGATCATCGCGGCCGCGAGCTGGGGCGTGTAGGCCACGAACGACTCGGTGCGGTAGTCGTCGGTGCTGCCGGTCTTGCCCGCGACCGGGCGGCCGCCGAGTATGCCGGACACCGCTGCGGCCGTGCCGCCGTTGCACTCGCCGAACGCGCTCTGCTGGCCGACCGGGCACCGCGCCGCGTCGGTCGCGGCCCGCGCCACGTCGGGGCTGAGGACCTGCTTGCACTGCGGCTGGGCGACATCGAGTGCCTGCCCATCGGCCGTGGTCACCGACTCGACGGGAAGCGGCGCGCAGTAGAGGCCTTCGGCCGCGACGGTCGCGTAGGCGTTGGCCAGTTCGAGCGGGAACGTGTTGCTGGTGCCGATGACGAACGAGCCACCGGCGAACGTGTTGGTGATGCCCAGGCGCTTGGCCATCTCGGCAGTCTTCTCCGCGCCGATCTGCTGGTGCAGCCAGACGAAGTAGGTGTTGACGGAGCGGCCGAACCCGTCCCACATCGTGCGGTAGCCATCCATCCACGCCGGATTGGCGTTGCGCAGACACCAGTATCCGCCGCAGTTGCCCTCGCCGCCGTCGCGCCACCGGGTCACCAGTTGCGCGGGCGCGTCGAAGCCGGTGTCGAGCGGATATCCCGCCTCCAGCGCGGCGAGCATGGCGAACATCTTGAACGTCGATCCGGCCTGGTATCCGGGCAGCCCACCCCCGCCCGCGATCAGCTGGTCGAAGGTCTCGCCGAACGTGCGGTTGACGGCCAGCGCCCGCACCTTGCCCGTGCCCGGCTGGACGACCGCAAGCGGAGCAACGTATTTGCTGTCCTTGGAGTACACCGACTCGACCTGCCGTTGCGCCTCCCGCGCCACCGCAGCGTCCAATGTGGTCACGATGCGGTAGCCGCCCTGGCGAAGGGCCTGCTGCCGCTGCGCCTGGGTCTCACCGAACGCGGCCTGCGCCTCCCACCACTTGACGAAGTAGTCGCAGAAGAAGCCCCAATCCTGCGTCGCCGCAACGCAGTTGTTGGGGATCGTGCCGCGCTTGACCCCGAGCGGCTCGGACTTGGCGGCGGTCGCCTGCTCGGCCGTGATGGCGCCCGTGCCGACCATCGCGTTGAGGGTGTATTCGCGCCGCGTCAGCGCCCGCTCCTCGCCGAAGTCGGGGGTTTGCAGCATCCCGGCCAGCATGGCCGCCTCCGCCAGGGTCAGCTGCGCCGGGTCCTTTGAGAAGTAGATGTGGCTCGCCGCGTAAATCCCGTAGGCGCCCTCGCCGAAGTAGGCGATGTTGAGGTAACGCTCCAAAATCTCCGCTTTGGACAGTGTCTGCTCAAGCGTCAGCGCGTAGCGCGCCTCCAGGAGCTTGCGGGCCGGGGTCGTCGCCGTCGCAGCCTCCCGCTCGGCATCGCTCCGCGTTGGGTCGCTCTTGAGCACATTGCGGACATATTGCATGGTCAGCGTGGAGGCGCCCTGGCGCGTCTCGCCCGAGGAACGGTTGGCCACGAAGGCCCGCGCGATGCCCTTCAGGTCGACGCCGTTGTGCTCGAAGAACCGGCTGTCTTCGGCCGCGACGACCGCGTCCTGCATGACCTGGGCGACTTCGCTCAACCGCACATCGCGCCGGTTTTCGTCGTAGAACGTCGTGATGAGCGTCTGCCCATCGCCGGCATAGACGTAACTCGCCTGTGCGATGGTCGGCCGCTGCAGCGCGTCGGGCAACTCGGCGGGCGGCAAACGGAAGGCCAGACCGGCGAGAGCAGCGGCGGGCAGCGCAGCCGCGGCCAACACCACCCCGGCCAGCACGGCGATCCCGAACAGCAGGGCAACCCGTTTGAGCATGGGTGCAACCCTGCCTCGCGCCCGCGAGAAACGCCCGGCGATTGTGGCAAGCGTCACGCCGGATAGGCGCGGGTCTCGGTCGCCTTCACCGCGGCCCAAATCGCCTGCCCCGCAACCAGTCTCAACTGCGCTGCCGCGGCGGGCGTGATATCGGCGGCCGCGGCGATGGGCCCGTCCAACTGCACGCGCAGATTGTCACCGTGCCGGTGAATCCCGGCGATTATTGCCTGCCATGCGTTGCGCGGGCTGCCCGACGGCCGCTCGGGGTGCAGCGAGACGGCCGAGGGTGCGAATGCCACAAACGAGTCCCCGGCAACGTTTTCGGCGACCGTCAGTGCGAAGCCCGGCGCGACGGCGACCGTGTGCCCCGATCCTTTACCCCGGTACAGGTTCAGGCCCACGAGCCGGGCGATGTAATCGGTTCGCGGCTGTGCCGTGATCGACGCGGCGTCGCCCTCCTGCACGATGCCTCCGTCCTCCACCACGACCAGCCGGTCGGCGAGCATCATCGCGTCGAGCGGATCATGCGTGACGATGAGCGCCGCACCCTCATGCGAAGCCAGATGCTGGTGCAGCGACGCACGCGTGTCCACCCGGGTGCGCGCGTCAAGCGCGGCAAGGGGTTCGTCGAGAAGCAGCAGGGCCGGATCGACCGCGAGCGCCCGCGCGAGCGCGACCCGCTGCGCCTGCCCGCCCGAGAGCTCCCGTGGCTTGCGACTTTCCAGACCGGACAGCCCTACACGTGCGAGCCATGCCGCGGCCACGGCTCGTGCGTCGCGTTTGGACAATCCGCGCCGCCGAGGCCCGAAGGCCACATTGTCCAGCGCGCTCATGTGCGGGAACAGCAGATAGTCCTGGAACACCACGCCGATCGGCCGCTTCTCCGGCGGGACGCGGGCAAGCGCCCGCCCGCCAAGCCGGATGTGCCCATCGGTCAGCGGCTGCAACCCGGCCAGCGCGCGCAGCGCCGTGGTCTTGCCTGCCCCGTTAGGCCCCAGGAGCGCGACGACCTGACCCGCGTCGACCGTCAGCCGGATGTCGAGCCGGAAGCCGTCGAGCCCCACCACCAGATGGGCGTCCAATGTGGACATCAGCCGATCCACCTGTCCCGCAACGCCGCGAGGATCGCCACCGACACCCCGAGGAGGATCAGGCTGAGCACGATCGCCGACTGCAGGTCGGTTTCGAGCGCCAGATAAACCGCGAGCGGCATGGTCTGCGTGCGCCCGGGGAAGTTGCCCGCGAACGTGATGGTCGCGCCGAACTCGCCCAGCGCCCGCGCCCAGCACAGCACCGCCCCGGCCGCGATGCCCGGCGCCACGAGCGGCAGCGTCACCCGGGTGAACGCCACCCATCGCGACGCGCCCAGCGTGGCGGCCGCCTCCTCGTAGCGCGCGTCGGCCCCGCGCAGCGCGCCCTCGACCGCGATCACCAGGAACGGCATGGCCACAAACGCCTCGGCCACCACCACCCCTGCCGTCGTAAACGGGAGCGAAAAGCCGAGCCACGAACCGACCAACCCACGCCGCCCGAACACGAGCAGCAGCGCGACCCCGCCCACCACGGGCGGCAGCACGAGGGGCACGGTCACCAGGGCCCGCACCAGCCTGCGCCCCGGGAAGTCGGCCCGTGCCAGCAACCACGCCAACGGCACGCCAAACACCAGACACAGCACGGTCGCAAGCGTCGCGGTCTGCAGCGACAGCACGAGCGCACTGACCACACCCGGCTCGGCCAGCCGCCGCGGCAGGCTCGCCCAGGGGGCCCGCACCACCAGCCCTACCAACGGAAGCACGAGAAACGCGAGCCCCAGCACCGCAGGAATCACCAACGCCAGCGGCGCCCGCCTCATCGCTGGAACCCGGCGGCCACGAGCGCCGCCATGCCCTTCTCTGACCGGACGTAGTCCACAAAAGCCTGCGCCCCAGCGCGATTCGGGGACTCCTTCAGCACGGCGATCTGGTACTCGTTGATCGCGTCGGCCGACTCGGGAAACTCGATCCCCTCGACGTCGGGTGAGGCACGGACGTCCGTGCGATACACCACGGCCGCATCAACCTCGCCCAGCTTCAGCTTGGACAGCGCGGCCTTCACATCCTGCTCCAGCGTCACAGGCTGCACCGCGACGCTGGCCAGCGCCTTCTTCGCGGCCGCGCCGCAGGGCACCTGCTGCGCGCACAGCGCCACCTTCACGTCCGGCCGCATCAGATCACTCAACTCGTTGAGGCCCTTTGGGTTTCCCTTCGCCACCGCGATCACGAGCTGATTCTTCGCAAAGGCAACGGGCGCAACGCCGTCGATGGTGATGCGAGTCGCCGAGGCGAACACGTCCGCCGGTGCCCCCTGGTCGATCTGCGCGGCCAGGGCCGCACTGCCCGCGAAGTTGAACCTGACGTTCAACCCCGACTCGGCCGCGATCCTCGTGAACGCCTCGGTCAACGAAGCCGCCGCGAACACCGTCACAGCCCCATTCGCGGGCACACCGCAGCCGGAAAGCACGAGAAGCAGCCCGAGCAGGCGCCTCATGGCTTCTCCACCACCACAGCCGTGGACTTGATGACCGCGACCGCGAGCGAGCCGACCCGAAGGTCCATCTCGTCAACCGCCTCCCGGCTCATCAGTGACACCACGCGATAGGGCCCGGCCTGGATGTCGACCTGCGCCATGACGCGATCCTTCACGATCGCGGTGACGATGCCGCGCAGCCGGTTGCGAGCCGACGAGCCCGCAAGGGACGGCGACTCGGCCAGCGAACGGGCGAACGCGGCCAGATCGGTGCCCGTGATGACCCGGTGCCCGTGCTCATCACGCGCCGCCGGCAGGCGCCCGCCGTCGACCCACCGGCGCACGGTGTCGGCGCTCACGCCCAGCAACTGAGCTGCCTCACCTATCCGAAATGCGGCCACACTCGTACCGTACCTCTCGCATCTGCGAGCGGGAAACCTACCCCAGCCATCGCAGCTGCGGCCAGGGGTCGGGCACTGCAGAGGTCGCAGCTGGGGAAGGGTCGGGCACCGCAGCCATGGCAGCTGCGGCCAGAGGCCGGGCACCGCAGCGGTCGCCGCCGGCGACGATGCCCGGACCCCGCCAAGCGATCACGCTCCGGGTGTAATCACCGCCTCGAATCTCGGCGGCCCCTCAATGAGGCGGTGCTCGATCTCCCCGATGGTTCCGGCCGCCCGCACATCGTCCCTGGCCGGCCCGAGAAGCTCCCAAGTGGACTGTTCACAGTGGACGATCAAGCGCGACACAGGTGCCTTCATCGACAGTTTCGCGTCCGACTTGGCCTTGCGCACCGCACGGATCGCCTCACCGGCCAGGTCCAACAAGGAAGGATCGCCCAGTGCGGGCAGCGACGGCCACGGCGAGCGGTGGATGCTGCCCTCTTGCCACCACGACCACGCCTCCTCGGTGCAGTACGGCAGCATCGGCGCGAACAGACGCAGCAATGTGGACAGCGCGGTGCGCAGCGCGGGCGGCGCACCCTCGTAAGCTCGCGCCTTGATCAGCTCCAGGTAATCGTCGCAGAAGCGCCAGAAGAACCGCTCGGTCACGTCCAGCGCACGCGAGTAGTCGTACTCGTCGAGAGCATGTTTCGCGGCGGCGGTGGTCAACGCCAACCCGGCCAGCATCGACTGGTCCAGCGGCCGGTCCACTTCGGACGAAGAAGGCAGCCCGAGCATGAAGCGAGACGCGTTGAGGATCTTCGTGGCCAGGCGCCGGCCCACCTTCATCTGCCCCACGTCGAACGCCGTGTCGGTGCCCAACGACGCGGCCGCCGCCCAATAGCGCACGGCATCGGGAGAGTGCTCGCGCAGCAGCTCCATCGGCGTCACCACGTTGCCGACCGACTTGGACATCTTCTTGCGGTCCGGATCGAGGATCCAGCCATTGATCATCGTATGCGTCCACGGCAGGCGGCCGTGCAGCGTGTGGTAGCGCAGCACCGTGCCGAACAGCCACGTGCGGATGATCTCGGGCCCCTGCGGGCGCAGATCCATGGTGCCGTCGAACCCGGCGATCGACGGGGTGAGGGTCGAGGTCGCCCAGGTGTCGAGGACGTCCGGGTCACCGATGAAGCCGTCGGGCTTGCCGCGCTGCGACTCGTCGTAGCCGGGCGGGGTGTCGATCGCCGGATCCACCGGAAGCTCCTGCGGCACAAGGGGTTCGTCGTATTGAGGATTTCCAGAGCCATCCAGCCGGTACCAGAGGGGAAGCGGCACGCCGAAGTAGCGTTGCCTGCTCACGAGCCAGTCGCCGGCCAACCCGTTCACCCAGTGCTCATAGCGCACGCGCATGTGCGCCGGATGCCATCTGAGCGAGCGCCCGCGCTCCAGGAGCTCCTCGCGCAGATTCTGATCGCGCCCGCCGTTGCGCAGATACCACTGCCCGGTCGGGATGATCTCCAGCGGACGCGAGCCCTTCTCGTAGAACTTCACCGCGTGTGTAATGGGTGAAGGCGTCAGTCCCAGCAACTCCACGATCCGGGCGCGCGCCGCGGGCACGGTGAGCCCGCCCACGTGCGGCACGTCCGGCAGGAAGCGGCCGTCCAGACCGAGCACCGGTTTGATCGGCAGGTCCAGTTCGCGCTGCCAGATCACGTCGGTGGTGTCGCCGAACGTGCACACCATGGCGATGCCCGTCCCCTTCTGCGGGTCGGCCAGATGGTGTGCCAGCACGGGCACCTCGTCGCCAAGCGGGGAGCTCACCCTCGTACCAAATAGATCTCTATATCGGTTGTCTGAAGGGTTGGCCACCAGGGCCACACACGCCGGCAGCAGCTCCGGCCGCGTCGTCTTCACCGTCACCGGCCCGAACCGCAGGTCGTGGAACGCGCCCTTGACCTGGCGCTCCTCCAGCTCGGCCTGGGCCACGGCGGTCTGGAACGTGGTGTCCCACAGCGTCGGGCCGTGCGCCCGGTAGGCGTCCCCGGCCGCGAGCGCGTCGAGGAACGCCCGCTGCGACACGGCCTGCGCCCGCCGCCCGATCGTCGTGTACAGCATCGACCAGTCCACCGACAGCCCGACCGCGCGGAACACCTCCTCGAACGAGCGTTCGTCCACAGTGGTCAGTTCGTGGCACAGCTCGATGAAGTTGCGCCGGCTGATCGGCGTCTCACCCTTCATCGGCGGTGTGAAGTGGGGGTCATAGGGCACCGACGGGTCGCACCGCACACCGAAGTGGTTCTGCACCCGGCGCTCGGTGGGCAGGCCGTTGTCGTCCCAACCCATCGGGTAGAAGACGGTCTTGCCCTGCATTCTGGAGTACCGGGCGATCACATCGGTCTGCACATAGCCGAACACCGTGCCCATGTGCAGCTGCCCGCTCACGGTCGGCGGGGGAGTGTCGATGGCGAACACGCGTTCGCGTGGTGCGCCCGGGTCGAAGCGGTAGATCTGGTCGGTCTCCCAGCGGGCCGACCACTTCCCGGCGAGTTCGTCGAGGTTCATGATTGTGGGTCCCCAATGGTGTCAGGGGCGCCCGAACGACACAGTGATCGCCGTGCGCTCGGGCGCACGGCGATCAGACAGAAAGCTACGCGCGGCCCTGGTCGGCTACGCGTACTACTGCCTGAAGGTGATGTGTCACGCCACCCATCGTAACTCATGAGCATTCCGCGCGTTACGTCACATAGACGTCCCCTCAACCACATGTGGCAGACAAATGACAAAGGAATACGAAGCCCCAGACCCGGGGGAACCGGGCGACGCGGAGGCCATGGCGGCCGTCCGCTCGGGTGACACCGGCGCGTTCGACGTGCTGTATCGGCGGCACGTGCACGCGGCTCGCCGGATGGCCCGTGTGCTGGCACGCGATCCGTCCGATGTGGACGACCTCGTCGCAGAGTCGTTCGCCCGCGTGCTGGCCATCCTCTCGTCCGGGCGCGGCCCGCAATCCGCGTTCCGGCCCTACCTGTTCACTACCCTGCGCAACCAGTTCTACGAGCGCACCCGGCAGGAGCGGCGGCTGCAGGTCACCGACGACATGTCGCGCCTTGAGGCCGGTGTGCCGTTCGTCGACACGCCCGTCGGGGCGCTGGAACTGGCGCACGAGATGAGCCTGGTGTCCAAGGCGTTCGCCAGCCTGCCCGAGCGGTGGCAGACCGTGCTGTGGCACACCGAGGTCGAGCGCGAGCGGCCGTCCAAGGTGGCACCGCTGCTCGGGCTGACCCCCAACGGCGTGGCGGCCCTGGCCTACCGGGCGCGCGAAGGCTTACGCCAGCAATATCTGCAGGAGCACATCGCCTCAGAGCCCGCCGACGAGTGCCGGTGGGCGATCGAGCGGCTGGGCGCCTACGTGCGTGGCGGGCTGGCCCGCCGCGACACCGCGAAGATCCACGCCCACCTGGCCGGCTGCCGCCGGTGCCATGTGCTGTTCGTCGAGCTGGGCGAGGTCAGCGCGCGGATGCGCGACCTGCTGGCGCCGGCTCTCGTGGCATCCGGTTACTTCGTAAGCGCTGGCAAGGTGGTGTGGCTGGCTCCGGTGGTCAAGGTGGCCAAGCGGCGCGACACCCAGGTGGTCGCCGGGGTGGTGGCCGTCGCCGCCGGGGCCGCGCTGGCCCTGATGCTCACGTCGCAACCGGTGCCACCGCCCGGCGGACCGCCACCCGCGGCCGCACCCAGTCCG
>NZ_QJUG01000129.1 GCF_003426775.1 Allorhizocola rhizosphaerae
ATCGGGTGCTCGAAGGCCAAGCGCTCGCCGCCCGCGCCGTGGCAGAGTGCCGGATCGGCGACGTCGCCGCCGCCCGGCACAGCGCGCGGCTGGCCGCGCGATCGCACGCCGCCACGGGCCACCAGCCGGGCACGGATCGCGCCGAAAAGCTCCTCGCCCTGCTGTCGTAGCGCCGACGACTGTGGTCCGTTCAGGTGCGGTGAACATTTCAGCGATCGGTGCCGTCTCGGTTCATCAGACGATGGTGAACAGGGCCAAGACGCCGGAGTTGCTTTCCATACCGTCTGTCGTGGTGCATTGCGCTGACTGCTCGGCGGTGGTGCTCAAGACGAATTCCATCTGCAACGTCTGCCCTTGGAAGTCGTTGCTGGTGACCGTGCCGGTCAGGACCAGCACCGCGTAGCCGCCTGGCCGCAGGCCGACCGCTCCGGTCCAGGTAAAGTGGGTGGTGGGGATGCCGGACGGGTTCCAGTTGACCCGGCCGGTGCCCGAGGCGTTGCCAGCCACGCAGGACAGTTGACCGTTGCCGCTGAACGATATCTCGCCATTGGCCCGCGCCGGGCTATCGCCAGAAACGTCGACGCAGGCGCCGATGGTTCCTTCAGCGTGCACGGCAACGTTGCGCAGGGTCAGGGTCAGGCCGGGGCTGTAGGTGGCGACCTCATGGCCGTTGGGGCACGTGACCGTGCCATCTGCCTGGGCGGGCGCGGCCTGGACGGCGACCGCCATCGCCGCCGTGGCCAGTACTGTGCCGGTCCAGCTCAGCACGCGCCGCGTTGTCAACATAGTGACCTCCTTAAAGCCAGGTGAGTGCCATAAGCACTCTTACAGTTCCAACGGTGAATGTCTTTGGAGGTTGCGTGCCGGGTTCTTGTAGGTGAGTCACCGCGCTGCCGGCTCAGCGGTCTTCGTGGACACCGAAAGGCCGTGAGCAGCATCGACTGAGAAGGTCTCCTCGCTAAATGGATCTGACGCTGGTCCCGGCGCATCGGCGTGGCAATGGCGCAATGTACGACGGACTCAATCAGGGCAGATCGAGATCGGCCGGTTACGCAAGATGCTGGCGGGTTTGCCGTTGCCCCGCAGCAATGTCCATTGGCGGCGGCGCATTGATTTCCTCTGTCGCAGGCCCTTCTCTTGGTACTGCCGGTTCAATTCACATACTGCTCGCTTTGCTGCTGACGTCGGCATCACTCGCATTGTCGGCGGCACTCTTCGCTGCCCTGGTTGATCGGCAGCCTCCTGCGGAAGAAGCCGCTTGAGAACCGGCCGTGTTCCCGCACCCGACCCGCGATCTATCGGCATGGGCGTATACCAATTGAATAAACGCTCATATAGGAGGATCGGCAATCCTGGTGGGGCCAGGAGGAGGCGGTGGCATGCAGTTCCGCATACTTGGCCCGCTACGGGTGGGTGTCGACGGCGATGACCTGGTCATCGGGTCGATGAAGCAGCGGGCGGCACTCGCCACGCTGCTGGCCCACTGCAACACCGTCGTTTCCCCGCAGCGGCTCGTCGACGCGATGTGGGGTGCCGACCCGGTACCCAGTGCATTGAAATCTCTTCATGTCTATATCCACCGGCTGCGCAGGGCGATGGGAGCTGTCGCGGGCGAGCGCATCCAGTTTTGCCAGCCTGGATACCAGATCGGCGTGCGGCCCGGAGAGCTGGACGCACACCGATTCGTCTCACTGACCGAGCAGGGGCGGCGAGCCATGGCCGCCGGTGAAAACATGCGCTGCTTGACGGCGCTGGACAAGGCGCTCGCGCTTTGGCGGGGCACCCCGTTTGCCGACATGTCAGAGGTGAGCCCGCTTCAACCGGCGGCGGTCCGACTGGCCGAACACCGGCTGGCAGCCTTGGAACTGCGGGTCGATGTGCGCCTGGCGCTCGGCCGGCACAGCGAAGTGATCGCCGAATTGTTCGACCTGGCCTGCGCCCATCCGCTTCGGGAGCGGTTCACGGCGCAGCTGATGGTGGCGCTCTACCGGGGCGGGCGCCGCGCCGACGCGCTCGCTGCCTACCGGCGTACGGCGCGAATCCTGGTCGAAGAGTTGGGTCTGGTGCCAGGGCCGGAGCTGCGCCGGCTGCAGCAGGCGATCCTGCGTGACGACAGCGTCCCGGTCACGCTTTTGCAGGGCCGATAGCGGCGTGGGGCCGGCGTTTCCAGCCCCACGCCTGACATGCTCCGGTCAGGCCGAGATCCATACGGTGCAGTACTCGTCCGGACCGACCGGCCGGAAGCAAATCTTGAACGAGATGACGGTCTTTCCGGGTGGCGTCGTCTCCGAGCCGCAGCCCGCCCCGGTGCCGTTCGGGTCGCCGACGTAGTCTTCGCGGCCGTCATTCATGACGTACCTGGTCCGTGTCCCGTAGCCATCGTTGTTCTTGTCGCAGTTTTCGATCCGGGTGTGGCCCTGGGAGATCGCGCCGGTCGCGCGGATACCGAAGTAGTCAAGGCTGCGGTTGAGATCGTGTGCCGCCACCGGTAGCGACGACGCGGCGAGAACGGCGACGGTCGTCCCGACGGTCAAGGTTGCAGCGGTCATGATGTGTCTGAACATCGAGGTTCCTTCCGGCTTGCCAACAGATGCAGCCCAAAAGTTAGGACCTCGCGCGTGCGATCCGGTTGCACTTCCCTTGCACCATGACCTGAAGCGGACCTCAGCCGGGCCGGTTGAGTACTCGTTACTCAAGCCGGCCCGCTGGTGATCTGCGCGACCTGCACGTAGTCGATGTCGCCGCGGCGCATGACGTAGGCTCGCCCCGGCGGGAAGCGCCGACTGGCCTTCAGCGGGAGGCGCTGGCCGAACAGCTCGCCGTCCAGGTCGATCTCCGGCCGCAACAGCATGCCATGCTTGCTCTTGCGCAGATCGGTGATCCAGCCGCCGAACGCCCGGTGTGCGACGTGGGTCTGCACCGCCGCGAGCAGGATCATGCGCGCGTCGCGGCCGCGACGCACCAGGTTGGCCAGCGAGCCGAGGTCGGCCAGCTCATCGCCGTCGTCGATGACCACGAGCCACGGCCGGTCGCCGGTGCGCTCGCGCAGCAGCGCATTGAGTTGCTGCGCAAGGGCATCACACGCGTCGACCGTCAGCGCAGCCTCGGTCCAGTGTGGAGAGTCGACGAGGACGCTGCGCCGAGGGGCAAGCAGATACGCCTCGATGTCGGGGATCTGGCCGCGGATTCCGGCGCAAAGCGTGGCCAACGCCGTGCTGCGGCCAGACCGGTCCGGGCCGAAGACCGCGAACACCGGCGTGTCTCCGAGGTCCACAAACGACGCCGCCTGGTCGATGCCGGACAGTCCAAGTGCGACGGTGAGCGGGCCGGCCGGAGACGCGTCGAGCTCCGCGAGCGAGACCTGCGCGGGCAGCACGGTCACCGGTGTCGGCAGTGGGCCGTCTCTCCCACACGCAATCGCGAGCGAAGCGACGGCAGCCGCTTGAGCCGCACCTGACGCATCCGAGCCGAGCACGGCGATCTGCACCTCGTCGCCGTCGATGAAGCCGCGCCCGGGTGGGATTTCGGCCTGGGCGATCGCCATCGGCAACCCGAGCGAGGCGTATTCGTCGGCGTCCGCCATGCGCAGCACGAGCCGGGTCGAGATTGCACCGGACAAAGTGGACGGTATGGCATTACGCCGGTCGGCGGTGACGGCGAACAGCACGCCCGCCGCCCGGCCGTCGGCCACCTGACGGGCCAGCGTGTCGACCAGCTCACCCCGATCGACGTTGATGTAGGTCTGGTGGAAGGCCCCGTAACCGTCAAGCAACACGACCATATACGGCAGCCGGGCTTTGCGCCGGTACTCCCTGATCGAAGAGAACCCGCCGGCGCCAAGGAGCTGCTTGCGTTCGGCGATGACGCGACCGAGCATCGTGAACAGGCGGTCGACCCGTTCCGGCTCGTCGGCGCCGGCCACGCCACCGCAGTGCGGCAGCGCCTCCAGCGACCGGAGCCCGCCGCTGGCGAAGTCGAGCCCGTAGAGGTGCACGTCAGCGGGGTCGAGGCGATTCGCAAGACCGGCGGCGAGCGTGCGCAGTGCCTGGGTCTTGCCCGCTCCGGCGGTGCCATAAACGAGCAGGTGCCCGCGCTCCGTCACGTCCAGCAGCCACGGCTGTTGCGTCTGGCGCGCCGGAAGGTCGGCCAGCCCCAACGGCACGGCAAACGGGTCGTCGCCCCCAGCGAGGCTGTCCAATGCATAGCACCCGCCCAGCGAGTCAAGCCACGGCCGCGGTTGCTCGGGAACGCCGCGCGCAACATGTGCATCCCGAATCGCGGACACCAACCGCTGCAGATCGGTCGGCCGATCGTCGTGCCCGTCGTCGCCTGAGGACGTACCGCCGCCGCTATGCGAGCGCAGCCCCGATCCGGCCGGCGCGAGCCTGGCGGAAGCCGCAATCCGTTGCGGTCCTTGGGAGCTGCGCGCATTCGCATACGCGCTCTGCACCAGGCTGATCTCACCGTGTCCTACCCGGACATGGCCGCGCCCCGGCAGGCTCTTGGGAATCCGCGCCGCGTCCGGCCGGTCGAGCACATCGTTGCTGTCGCCCTCATCCGCAACCCGCAACGCGATGCGCAGATTGGTGTTGGCGCGAATGTTGTCGTCGATGACCCCTGCCGGGCGTTGCGTCGCGAGCATCAGGTGCACCCCCAGCGACCGCCCGCGCTGCGCGATGTCGATGACTCCCGCCACGAACTCCGGCAGCTCCTTCTTCAGGAACGCGAACTCGTCGATGACGATGAACAGGTTGGCCGGCGCGTGTGCGGGATGCCGCCGCTCCAGCTCGATGAGGTCCTTGACGGCGTGCTCGCGCAGGATCTCCTCGCGGCGGCGCAGTTCCGCGTTGAGCGAGACGAGCGCGCGCTTGGCCAAATGCGCATCGAGGTCGGTGAAAAAGCCGACGGTGTGCGGAAGCCCGACGCAGTCCTTGAAGGCCGCCCCGCCCTTGTAGTCCACGAGCACGAACGTCAGCCGGCTTGCCGGATAGGTGGCGGCCAGCGCTCCGATCATGCTCTGCAACAGTTCCGACTTGCCTGCTCCCGTGGTGCCCGCGGTGAGCCCGTGCGGTCCGTCGCGGCGCAGGTCTATCGTGATTGGACCGCTCGGCCCCACGCCTATCGGCGCTCCCAGCCCGTTGCTCCCCAAGGCTTCCCACCGCCGAGCGACACCCGCCGCATCGGGTGAAGGCAGCTCCAGCAGGTCGAGCAGGAGTGCACGCCGCGGCACCTCGCCGCCGGCGGTCTGCGCCGAGCTGTCCCGCATCGGCGCCAGCTGCCGCGCGACGTCGGTCGCCAGTGGCAGCGACACTCCATCCACGACAATGCCGGGGACCGTGTCGCCATTGGACGTCAGCGTGACCGTCGTTTCCTTGCCGCCGCCCGTTTTCACCACCGCACGGCACTCCCCCGGCAACGTCTCGGGTGTGGCCGCCCCGGTGACCGCCATGATGCCGAGGCTGGGGCCGTCCGCCAGCACCCGCGACAGCGCGGAGCGTGGCACTGGAAGGTCTCCGGGAATCAACACCAATATGTTCGGGTACCAGAAACCGTCGTGCCCTGTGCCACGTTCGAGTGCGATGCGCCGTTGCTGCATCAGGTCATCGACGATCTGCAACACCGCTCGCGCGTCTTCGCCGTCGTAGGCGACCGTGCGCGCGCCGGGCACCCCGGCCAGAAGCGTTTCGGTGTGCGGCAGCCAGCGGGTCCAGGCCCAGGCATCGCCCGAACCCGGCGGGGCCAGCACGACGATGGCCAGCTCGCGCGGGCTGGCGAGCACCGCGTGCTGCATGACGAGCCAGCGCAGCAGGGCGTCCCGCTCCGGGCCGGTGCCCGCGACACCAAGCACGCCGATGGCACGCAGGTCCACGTCCACCGGCACATCCGGATCGGTCGCGTAGGCCTTCATCACCGCTTCCACCCGTTCGGCCTCGGTGGTGGCGAGCTCTTTCGGGTCGCCGTCGAGGCGCAGATGACTGGGCAGATCGGACGTTCCGATCCGGACGGTGGCGAAGTCGCGGTCGGTGGATCGGCGCTCCCACAGCTCGGGTCGGTGGCCGGTGACCCGTTCGGCCAGCTGCGCCGGGTTGGGCGCGGCGGCTCGGCGCGCGGCGAGCAGCTCGGCGTGGGCGGCGGCGATCCGCTCGCTGAGACTGTCCATTTCGGAGGCGAACTTCTGACGCGCCAGCTTGTGGTCGCGGCGGCCGGAGCGCTTGTCCTCCCAGACCGAGCCGGCCAGCATGACCGGTCCCATCAACGCGAACAGCAGCATGATCGGCCCGAGCAGCACGGCCATCACGCCGCCGAGCACGACCGGCAACAGTGACGCCATGAGCGGGATCCGGCGAGGCGGCGGCACGGGCGGCGGTGCGGGAAGCTTGAAAGCCGTTGCGGGCGTGGGCCTTTGAATGCGCGGTGGCCGCGCGAAAGCCAACCGGCCGTCCGCATAGGACACTGCGGTGCCGCTGCCGCCCGACGTGCGCGCCTTTTCGACCGTGAGCAGGGTGTTGCCGAGCGCGATCACCTGTCCCGGGCGGACGTCGACGGTGCCGGAAATCTTCACGCCGTCGACGAAAGTGCCGTTGCTTGAGCCGAGGTCCGTCAGGCTCACCTGTCGCGAACCCGCGCCGATGTGCAGGTGGCGCCGGCTCACCTGGCTGTCGTCGAGGGTGAGCTGGCAGCCGGGATCACGGCCGGCGTAGAGCGCGCTTCCCGCCGCCAACGGCAGCCGCCGCCCGGCTTGCGGCCCGCCGACGATCAGCACCTCGAACGCCGGTTTTGCGCCGGTGGGCCCCGGTGCCAGCCACGGTGGGGCGACCGGCCCGGTCAGCAGCAGCCGGTCGCCGAGCCGCAATCCGGCGTCGCCGATCGGCCGGTCGGGCAGCAGCTCGGCCCGGGTCCGCTCGACGAATACCCGTTGACCGCGCGCTGCGGCGGGTACCACATGATGAATCGCCACGATCACCTCATGGCCGGTCGATTCCGGGTCGGCCGTGAGCATCAGGTCGTATTCGGCGGCCGTCGTGTCGACGGCCGTCAGCAGCAGGTCCATCGTCATGGCCACCTGATGTTGACCTGGCGTGAGCCGCCGGCCTTGCCGCCTTTGTAGGCGACGCCCCTGATGAAGTACTCCTGACCGTTGCTGCAGTTGACCTGAACGTGAACAGTCTCGCTTGGCCCGTTGGGAATGCCGGTGAACTGCTGCGTGCCGTTGAGGAACAGCCTCACCTCATCGGCGTTGTCGGTGGTCCACTCGACCTCAAGCTGGCCGGAGGAGCCCGTGCAGACGTACTTGTGCACCGAGAAGGTCACCAGCCGGGCGCCGTCGGGCCACTTGCCGTTGTAGTCCTTGCGCGTGCCGGCGCTCGACTGCTTCTGTGGCACCGCCCGCACGAGGAACGATTGCCCCGGCACACACGGCATCTCGAAGGTCTCCTCGCCCGAGTCGCCGTGGAAGCCGCCGAGCGAGCTGTGCGCGTCGGGCCCTAACAGCTGCACGTTGTCGGCGCGGGCCAGGCGCCACTTGACCGTCACCTCTCCCAGCCAGCCGTTGTGAGACCGGTTCTGGCACTGCACATGCGACACGTTGAGCGACGCGACCGCCGGTCCGGTCGGCTCGACGGACGGGCCGGGGCTTCGCGTGGGTGAGGGGGTCGTGGTGGGCGATGGGACGGGACCGGCCGTGTCGGTGCCGCCCGATTGCTTGGGTTCTTCGGACACGTCTGGAACGGCGGCCCCCGAACCGCCGCGATCGTCGCCCAGATATTGCACTGCGGCGTAGGTGCCGCCGCTGACCAGCAGCACGGCGCACACGACCGCTGCGGCGAGCACGGGCCACCGCCCCCGTTCAGGCCGCTCCACTTTGGACGCCGGCGGCGCAGTAGGCGCCCCCACACGGTCGCCCATCATCGTGGCCTCGCCGACCGGTGGCGAGGCGGCAGACGTCATGCCGGGGCGGGGCGGCAGGACTGTCGCGTCACCTGCGGGTGGTGGCGTGCTACCGCCATCGGGCTTCGGCGGCAGGAACGTCATGCCGTCGGCCCCGCCCACGAACACGCCTCGCGTCGGCTGAGGCGGAAGGATCGTGGCGTCGGCGTGCGGGGCGGCCGTGGCGCCCGCCGCAGCCGACGCCGCGGTCGGCGCGATCAGCGGAAGCTCGTCGACCGGCTGGCCCAGCTCGCGCTGGATCTGTTGCAGTGCCGTGCCAAGCTCGGCCGCCGTTGCGAATCGCGACGCGGGATCCTTTGCCATCGCCCGGCGCAACAACGCCGGCAACGATTCCGGCAGATCGTCGCGTGGCGGCGGGGCTTCCTGGTTCAGCACCCGATCGACAAAAACCGCAAGGCCCGCGGAGCCGGAGAGTGCAAAGGGCGGATGGCCGGCGAGCAGCTGATAGAGCGTCGACCCGAGGTTGTAGACGTCGGAGCGGACGCTCGCGGGCTCGCCGCGCAGCACCTCGGGCGGGGCGTGGTTGGGCGTGTAGGCCTGCGTGTTGCGGGTCAGCGACCGCTGGTCGACGACCGTGGAGATGCCGAAGTCGGCCAGGGCCGGCTCGCCGTAGGCGGTCAGGAGGATGTTCTCCGGCTTGACGTCGCGATGTGTGATCTCGTTGCGGTGCGCGGTCTCCAGCGCACCCGCGATTTTCACGCCGATGCGCAGCACGTCCGCGATGGGCAGCGGCCCCTCCCGCGCGACGCGATCGGCCAGCGAGCCGCCCGGACACAGCGCCATCGTGAGAAACGGCCTGCCGTCGGCGAGGAACCCGGAGTCCAGGATGGTGACGATGTGCGGGTGGCCGGTCAGCCGCCCGGTCGCCGCCCGCTCGCGTTGCACGCGCCGGCGCACCGTCTCGTCATTGATGCCGATGTCGAGCACCTTGACGGCGACCTGGCGGTCATACTCCACCTGGCGCGCCTCGTAGACGGCCGAGAAACCGCCCCGGCCCAGCAGCCGGAACCCGTCATAGCCGGGGATGGAAAGCTCACTCACCGGTGCACGACTCCTTGCGTGGTCAGAATTTGCTCAAGGCGGAGGATGTCCTGGCGCAGCTTCGCGATCAGGGCGAGAGTCGCTCCGTCTTCCGGGTGATGTCTAATTTGGACGGTATCGAGCATCGGATCGTGCGCCAGGATGGCCGCCTGCATCCGGCGCAGTTCCGGCCCCGGCTCGACGCCCAGTTCGCGGGCCAGGGTCGTGCGGGCGCGCTGGTAGGCGGCCAGCGCTTCCGCTTGTCGGCAGGCTAGATACAACGCGTGGCACAGCAGGGCCCAGCGCCGTTCGCGCAGTGGGGCCGCGCCGACCGCCGCCTCAAGCTCGCCGATGACCTCGCCCGCGTGGCCGCTGTGCAGCAGGGCCTCCAGCCGGTCCTCGACCAGTGTCTGGTGTTGCTCGATCCACCGGGCCGCCTCGGAGCGGGAACGGTCCGTGCGGCACAGCTCCGGGTCGCCGCGCCACAACGCGAGCGCCTCGTCGAAACACGACACCGCCGCCGCGGGATCACCCGCACACGCGTGTTCCCGGCCCAGCTCGGCGGCGCGGCAGAACCGGGCCACGTCGGTGGAACCGGCGCGCAGCGCCCAGCCCTCTCCCATGGTCACCACGACGCCGTCGCCGAGCACGCGCCGCAGCGTGGAGACGTGTGTCTGCAACGCTTTGCGGGCGGTGCGCGGCGGATCGTCTCCCCAGAGCAGCGCGGTCAGCGCGCTCGCGGGGACCATCCGCCCTTGGTGCAGGGCGAGGATCGTCAGCAGGGCGCGCGGCTTGGTGCCGTCGACGACCGTGGGCCATCCCGCGAGCGTCACGTGTAACGGCCCGAGTACGTCGATGTGCAGTGCTTTGCCGATCACGTGAGCAGCATCGCCGGTCCAGGTTCAGGTCAGGTTCAGGTGACCGACTCAGCCGGGGTACGCCGACGGTTCCAGGTTGAGCTGGCGCATGACGTCGAGGTAGGCGTGATAGCGCCGCCGGGCCTCCGCGCGCCACCCGGCCCGCTCCATGACCTGCACCAACGCCAGGTGCGCCGGTTCGTGGTACGGGTCGAGTTCGAGCAGCCGGAGCCAGAGCCGGGCCGCCTGCTCGAAGTGTCCGCTTTCCGACTCGGCGTCGGCCACCTTGGACGCCGCCTGCATGTAGGCAAGTCTGACTTGGTCGCGCATGGGCGCCGCCCAGTCGGCGTAGGGATCCTCGGCGCAGAACTCACCGGTGTATGCCGCCTCCACCGCGCGCCACCGGTCGACCGTGCCGCTGCGGTGCGCCTCGGCCGCGAGCGCGAGGAAACCGTCCACATCGGAGCGCACGGTGGCCGGGTTGAGGCGCAGCCCACCGTCCTCGGAGATCAGATAGTGCGCGGCCGGGAACGCGCGCTCGGGGTCGAGCACCGCCCGCAGGGTCGACACCATCACGTTGAGCCGCTTCAACGCCGTCGCGGTCGCCTCGGTGCCCTCCGAGTCGGGCCACAGCAGCTCGGCCGCCTGCTCGCGCGGCAGCAGCCGGCCCTGCCGGGTGAGCAGGATCTTCAACAGGTCGCGGGCCTTGCGCGACTGCCAGTCGCTGCGGGACACGGCCACTGCGTTGCGCACCAAGCGAAATGGGCCCAGCGCCTGGACGGTGACGACGCCGTGCGTTTCCGCGGAGCCGCGCAAGGCTGCGATGTCGGCGTCGAGCGAGCGGCAGCCGATGTCGCGCATGCGCTTGGCAACGTCTTCGGCGACGTTGGCGGCGGTTGCGGCATCGCCGAGTCTTGCGCGCACCAACTCGGCTCGCGCCAGCCCGATCGGGTCGCGCAGTTCGGCCCACAGCCGCACGGCCTCGTCGGCGGCGTCCACATCGGACTCCAGCCGGGCGCGCAGCTCGGCGACCGCCGCCGCACCGACCCGATCGCGGCGCTGCTCGACCTCGACGGCGGTCTCGGCCAGCAGGGACCGGGCCTCGTCCAAGTGGCCGGCGGCGAGGGCGACCCGCGTGGCGGCCAGCCGCGTCTTCACCGCAGCGGTGCCGCTGCGGTAGCTCATCTGCTCGACGACCGTCTGCGCCTCCTGCGGATCGTCGACGGCGAGCAGCTCGGCCAAGCCCGCCAGCGCGGTCGCCCGGCTCTGCACCTCACCGACGGCCTCGGCCGCCGTGATGGCCCGCCGGTAGCTCGCCTGGGCGGCGGCCCGGTCGCCGCGCAGCGCTTGAATCTGCGCGAGGCGGTTGAGGCCGTAGCCGATCAGGCGGGACCCGAGCAGTTCCCAGCTCGCTACCGCTGCGCCCGCGTCAACCGCCGCTTCTTCGAGGCGGCCCAACCGGATCAGCACCTCGGCGCGATTGCTCTTGATGAGCGCGGCTATGGGCGCGAGGTCACGCGTCGAGGCGTGTCGCTCGCCGGCGTCGAACTCGGCGAGCGCCTGCTCGTAGGCGCCCTCCTTGAGGAAATGCACCCCCCGGTTGGATCGCAGCCGCATCTGCTGGGCCACGTCGCCCGACCGCTCGGCGTGCTCGATCGCCCGGGTGTAGTGGGCGTCGTTGGCACGGCGATCGCCGTCGAAGGCGGCCAGCATGGCCAGTGCGGTGTGGGCCATCGACAGCGCGCGTGAGTCGCCGGTGGCCTCGGCCTGCTCCAGCGCCTGATCGGCCAGCTCGGCGCAGCCTTCGCGGTCGCCACGCGCCCAGCGGACGGACGCGGCCGTCGCGGCGCAGATCGCGGCCGCGGCCGGTGGGCTGCCATGCTCCATGCCGCGCAAGCACATGTCGTGTGCCGAGTCGAGATCTCCGCGCAGGTAGTCGATCTGGGCCAGCCGCCAGGCCATGTCGGCGTCGAAGGCCGTGCCTTGCGAGGCTTGCTGCAGCAACTCGCGGGCGCGGGTCCAGTCGCCGCGCTGGTGTTGGGCGAAGCCCGCGAGCACCATCCTCTCGGGACTCTCCCGCAGTTGCCCGGGCAGCCGGTCCAGGGCCAGGAGCAGATCCTCGGGGTGGGCGACGAGCACGGAGCCGTGCTCGCGGACGAGCCGATCCATCAGGTCCAGATGGTCGGCGTCGATCGCGGTGCGCAGCGAGCGGGCCGGTTCGCCACCGGCCAGATACCACTGCGCGGCCGTCTCGGCGATGGCATAGGCGGCGAGCCTGCCGACGGGAAAATCCTGAGCCAATACCCGACGGGTCAACGGCGTCAGGCGGTACCCGGAAAAAGTGGTTTCCAAAAACAGGCCTCGCGAGTGCAATCGCGACAGTGTGCCCGGCTGCGCGCCGAACGCGGCCGCCAAATCGTCGGTGAGCACCGGCAGGATCACCGCGGCCCGCAGCAGTTGCCGGGTCGGTGGCGGCAGCGCGGCAACGGCCTCGCGCACCAGTTCCTGTGGTGAGGCGAGCGAGTCGGCCAGTTCGGCGCAGCGCATGCCCCACAAGGACGGTTCGGTGCGGGAGAGCACGTCGATGGCGGCGCGCAGTGCCACCGGCCATCCGCTGCACGCGGCGTGCAGTTGCGGCGCAAGCGATGCGGCCGCCTCACCGAGCGCGACCCGCAGCCACGTCTCGGTCTCGTCGGGGGTCAGCGCCAGATCGGTGGCGTCGAAGGTAAGCAGGTCGGTCAGGCGGGCGGTCGAAAACGGCAGCGTCTCGCGCCCGGCGAGCACCACATGCAGCCGGCGCGGAGCCGTGCGCACCAGCGATTCGATGAAACGCACCGAGGCCGGCGCGTCCGCGATCGCCTCGACATCGTCGAGCGCGAGGACCACGTCGCGGCGCAGCCGTTGGGTGAGCAAGTCCGTGATCATGCCGGCGATGTGCCCGGCAAGCTTCGGGTCATCGCGTTCGCCGTTGGGCCCGATCGCCGCGGCCGCGAGCGCCTTCGCCTGGTCGGGCACGGTCGCCTCGGCGACGGCCGCCACCAGGCGCGGCAGGTCCCGATCCGGGCTGCCCAGCCTATGCAGCCGCCCACCCGCCGCCGCGACCCACGCCGCCAGCAACGTCGACTTGCCATACCCCGCCGCGGCCACCAGCATCGTCAACCGTCGGGTCAACGCGCCGTTAAGCTTCAAGTCAAGCTCACGACGTGGATAAACCCCTTCCGGCCGCATGGCGCTCCCCTGGGTCGCGGTGGTTACGTGATCAGAATGCGGCAGGCACCGGCCCCGGCCAAGCCGAGCGCAGAAATCGCCCGAGTCGGATATGCGATGGATGCCGCGGGCCCAGTGCGCCCCGGGCCCCGCGCCGTGCCCGCGGTGAACGTGAACACCTCCGCCGGCCCGGCACACCGAGCCACCCGGCGCACGATGTTGGTGCGCTCCTTGGCATCCCATCTCGCTGATCACAGCCAATACTTTGCGGGGCAACGTCCGATCCCCACAGATTGGCAACCGCTCATAAACCGCGCATTGACCTCAAGGTTTCCGTGGACGGATTGGCCGGACCGCTCGCGATGTTATCGCCGCGCGTTTCGACACCTGGAACGTCCCGATTCCGATCGAGGTCCTTTGGCCCGAGCTGCGCGACCGCGACCCGGCGGCCTTGCCCGAGCATGGATTCTCACGGATAGGTGAACTCGGCGACGGGTTGTCCTGCGAGCCCGTCGCGGAGCAGGCCGGCGACCGACTGGGCGGGGTTTTGGGCGTTGCCGGCGCCGACGGCGTTGAACGGGTTGTCCGGGTCGGCGATGAAGCCCGCGGCGGCGAGCTGCGGCGTGTAGCCCACGAACCAGGCCGTCCTGGTGTCGTCGGTCGTGCCGGTCTTGCCCGCGACCGGGCGGCCCACGGCCCCGGCCATCCATTGCGCCGTCGACCAGGTACCGCATTCACCGCCCACAGCACGGTAGCCGGTCACGCAGCGGGCGGCGTCGGTGGCGGCTCGGGCAACCTGGACGGGGATCGCTTGGTGGCACCGGGGTTTGCCGACCTCCACGATCGGTGCGCCGTCGGCACGGTCGACCGAGACGACCGGGCTGGGCTCGCAGTAGACGCCGTCAGCGGCGACCGTGGCGATGGCGTTGGCCATCTCCAGCGGCGTGGTGTCGGCGGTGCCCAGGGTGAACGAGCCCCATTGCGCGGCCCGCCGCGGGCTGGAGGCCAGCGCCTTGTCGGTCTCGGAGCGCCACTGTAGCCCGAGGCGTTCGGCCATCTTCACCGCGTTTTGCGCGCCGACCGCCTGTTGCAGCTGCACCCAGTAGGTGTTGACCGACATGCCGAACCCGGACCACATGTTGTGCATGCCGGTCATCGCGTCGCTGGCGTTGACCGGGCACCACTTGTCGCCGCACGTGCTTGGCTCCCCCGGTTTGCCGGGATAGCTGGACACAAACTGCTTAGGGGCGTCGAAGCTTGTCTCCAAAGGCATTCCGGCTTCGAGCGCCGCGAGCATGGTGAAGAGTTTGAAGGTCGATCCGGCCTGATATCCGGGCATGTCGCCGCCGCCGAGCAGGGCATTGACCGTGTTGGGGTAGTTGCCGGGCATGGCCGAGGCCTTGGCCGGGTCGGTGTGGCGGCCGTTGGCGCTCTGGTTGACCGAGAAGACGCGGTTGATGGCCATGGCTTTGACATATCCGGTACCGGGTTCGACCGCGACAAGCCCGTGGGCGAACGGGCTTTTGGCGCTCTGCTGGGCGAAGACCTCGTCGATCGCGATCTCCTGCAGCGCGGGGTCGATGGTCGTGACGATCCTGTGCCCACCCCGGCGCAGCTGATCCAGGCGTTCCTGCGGAGTGGCGCCGAACTGGGGCTGGCGTATCCACCAGTTTTTCAGATAGTCGCAGAAGAAGCCCCAGTTGTTGATGGCCTGCGCCACCGCTGTGCAGTCGTTCGGCGGGTTGTAGACCTTGAGCACCAACGGTTCGGACTTCGCCTTCGCCGCCTGTGCCGGGCTGATGTAGTGCAGTTGGGTCATCTGGTCGAGCACCCAGTTGCGCCGCTGCGTGGCCGCCGCGGCATCGTTGCTGGCCGGGTCGAAGTCGGTCGGCGCCTTGACGAGCCCGGCCAGCATGGCCATCTCGGCCAGGGTCAGATCCTTGGGCTGCTTGGAGAAGTAGATCTGGGCCGCGGCGAACACACCGAAGGCCCGGTGGCCGAAGTAGGCGAGGTTGAGGTACCGCTCCAGAATGTCGTCTTTGGACAGTCGTTTCTCCAGCTCGATCGAGATGCGTGCCTCGCGGACCTTGCGGGGGGCGGTCTGCTCGGTCGCCGCGACAACCTCGCTGGGTGTCCTGGCCCCGTCACGCAGCGCCATGCGCACATACTGCATCGTCAGCGTGGAGGCACCCTGCGCGACGCCACCGGCGTGCTGGTTGGCGACGAAGGCGCGGGCAACGCCCTGCACGTCGACGCCGTGGTGGTCGTAGAACCGGTTGTCCTCGGCGGCGACGACCGCTTGCGGCAGCTCAGACGGCATCTCGGCCAGCTTCAGATAGCGCCGGTGTTCCTCGTAGAACATGGTCAGCAGGGTTTGCCCGTCGGCCGCGTACACGTAGCTTGTCTGTCCAACCTCTGGTTCGGACAGTTTGATCGGCATGTCGATGAACGCTTCGGAACTGTCCCTGACGGTGACCCCGGTGACCAGGACAACGGGCAGAATGGCCAGTGCCACCGCCACTCCCCCGATCAATCCGGTCGCTCCCATCCGCAACAGCCTGGGCAGGTACGGCAATAATCCTCCCACCCGTTCGACGCTACAAAGGCCGCCGCCATCGCGCAGGCGTTTCGGAGAATTGCCACACACCATCATCTATATTGGACAAGTTATCCAGGTCGGTTCTCACAACGGGCTGGCGACGCTGCCGGCCGGGCTGAGGTCGCGGAGCCGGGTGAGAAAGCCAAGGATTCCGGCAGTACCGCTGGCCCACGACACGCCGCTGGGTTGACCCCAACTGCGAACCGGTGGGATGGGGGGCGCGTCGGCGCGCAACACCAGCAGTTGTGTGGCGGCCGACTCGGCCGCGGCAAGGAACCGCTCATCGTGCTCGCCCGCGCGGTCGCCTTGGGTACCAACAGTCCGAGCATCAGATCACTGATCCTGCCGAACATCCGATCCATTTCTCTCACCTCCCCGCAGACGGATCTGGCCCGACGGTACGGAGCTCGCCGATAACGCGATACACGAACATGTATGCACGACCTACCGCCATCGCGGCTACGGTCCGGTACCTAAAAGGAAAGGAGAGGTACGGTGTCGGGTCTCGTCGCGGTCGCCGTCCTGCTTGTCGGGCATTGGCCACACTAAATCTGCTGCTCACCTTCGGCGTCATCCGCCGGCTGCGCGAGCACACCGAGCTCATCTCCCAGGCTGCCGGCGGCGGATCGGCGAGGCCGACGCTGCTCGACGCGGAGCAGAGAGCCCAGCGGCCGGGCCACCAACCGGTCCCGCTGCGCAGGCGGCAACACCACCCGGAACCGCGCGGCGTATGACCGCAGGTTCGCGGCCGCGGACCTGGGCGGGGACTCGACCCACAGCTCCTCGGTAATCTCGGACAGCGGCACCACCGTGTTGGCCCGTGCCAGCAGGAGAGCCGTAAGCGTCCGCTGCTTGCGCGCCCCGAGCGGCACCAACCGCCCGTCCACCCGAATCGCAACCCCACCCAAAACCCAAAACCCCACCCCTCCCCCTTCCGGTGGATCATGAACTCGTCCATGTTCGACGGCGTGTCGCGGCATTGACTTCACGGTCAATCCGGCGGCGACCGGGCGCTGTCACATCGGTTGGGGCGGCGCACGTTCGCAACATGTCATTGATTAGCTTCTCTGCCAACGGTTTCAGCTCACGCTAAAACCCACGGTCGATCTCGCCGCCCGCGTCCGCCACGGTCGGCACCAGATAGCTGGCCCGCTGCAGGAGCAGCCCCCTCGCCAGGCCTGTCACACGACAGGACGGCGCAAGCCACACATCGACAGTCTTGCGCACCGGTCGATACATCTGATATCACGAATATTTACTGAACCGACGTTAGGGGGTGTGCATGGCACGGATAGTGAGGCACGTCGCGGCTCGCCTCATGGGCAGGAGACGGGTCAGCGGGCGTTACCCGTACTGGTTCTACAACTACGACTACTAGAGCGGTCGCAAACCATGCCACAGGATCCCATCCGCGGATCCTGTGGTTCCCAAGGAGGGCCTGATGGCTGACGCTGCGGAGGGCAGGCGGCCGCCTGGTCCCCGAGGACACTGGTTGATGGGCAACACCGCCGAATACGACGCCGACAGGATCGGGTTTCTGCTTCGCAGCCATTCCGAGTACGGTGACGTGTTCGCATTCGACGAGCGGACCGTGTTCGTGATCGACCCGGCGCTGGCACACGACGCGCTCACCCGCACCAACCGCAGCTTCATCACCGAGTTGGCGCCGTTCGAAGGCCGGCCCGATCTGGACAAAATCGCCGACCAGGACGGCGCGTGGATGGCCGCACGCCGCACGGTGTGGCCGGGGCTCAACCATTGCGCCGCGGCCGCCGCGGACCAGCGCACGATGGAGATCTTCGACCGGATCGCGGGAGGCACGGCCGGGCGCGAGATCGACGTGCTCACCATGATGCTCACGTTCACCGCGCATGCCGTCGCCGACTACTGCTTCGGTCCTGATGCGACAGACATCCCGGGGCTGCTGGCCGACAGCATCGACGCCACCGAGCCGTTCGCGCGGGCGTCGTACCAGTTTCCCGCGTGGCTCCCGCTTCGCCGGCATCGCCGGTTCTTCCGAGCCCACCGGCACACACTCGACACGCTGATCGCGATCGTGCGGCGGCGGCGCGCTTGGCCAACCCCCGCCCCGCCCGGCGACCTGCTCGCGTTTTTGCTCGACGCCGATCCGGCGATGCCCGATGGCACCGTGATGTCGACACTTCGCGGGATCCTGATGGGCGGGCACGGGGTACCGGCTGCGGCACTTGCCTCGCTCGTCCGCGAACTCGCCTCGCATCCGCGACTTGTCGCCGACCTGCGCGACGAGGCCGGTGGCCCGTCGAGTCTGGGCGACGCGCCACCGAGGGCACGGCTCCCGCTTGCCGAGGCTGTCGTCAAGGAGGTGCTGCGGCTGTATCCACCGGCGTGGCTGATGACGCGCACGGCGAGGACCGCGACCACACTCGGAAACTGGTCGCTGCGCCCGGGAGACGAGGTGTTGCTGAACTCGTACCTGATCCACCGCGATCCGAGGTGGTGGCAGCGGCCGGACCAGTTCGACCCGGGCCGATGGCTCGACGGGCCCGCGCCGGGCAACGCCTACCTCCCGTTCGGCGCAGGCCCACGGGTCTGCCTGGGCTCGGCGCTGGCCATGCGTCAGCTCACCCTGGTCACCTCGCGGCTCGCCCAAGCGTTCACCATCGACTCCCCGAACGCGGCCTCCGCCCCACCCCGCTTCCTCGGCCGCCTAGCCCCCACCGCCCTCCGCACCCACCTCATCCCTCTTTCCCGTCGATCATGAACCCGGCCACGGCCTAGAAGTGTGGCGGGGTCAGGTCGTAGGTCAGCTCATACTCCGCGTCGCCGTTGTCGAACCGCAGCGTCCGGTTGGTGCCGGTGAGGCCGCCGCCGCACGACAGCTGCTGCACCGGTGGCACGTCCACATTGGACGCCGGCCAGGGCTCGTCGAGCAGGACGTTGACGCTGAAGCTGCGCGCGATGATGGTGGCCCTCGCCGCCGGATAGTTGAACGCCGCGGCCGTGTGCACCGTTCCCGTGAAGAACCGGATGGACGACCCGCCACCGGGATAGTTGTTCCCCTTCAGCTGGAAGATCACATAGTCGGAGTCGCCGTCATCCCAAAGGTCGATGGCTTTGAGCGACTTGAACGTGAAGTCGCAGTGCTCCACCGTCGGCTGCGGATCGCCGGTGTGGGCCGACGCGGGCGCGGCCAACGCCGCCACGGCGCAGACGCCGGAGACCGCCACACCCACGATGCGTTGTGCTAGCGACATTTTCTCTCCTTTCCGAGAGACAGGGTTTGGATGCCATCGACGCTAGGCAGCGGCGTGGGTGGCCACATCGGGCACGGCTCCTCAGATCCCCGCCCGCGATTCCCTAGTCGCTCATGTCCGATTCCTTACTATGCGTGGTTCCAGCCACCGGGCAGCCGATGACAATGAGCGGCGTGAGTGCTCTGTCGATGGCGAGACGGGCCCGGGTCGCGATGCTGTGGTCACGGCATTTCGAGGCCCGCGCGCTGGGCTGCTCGGCCGTGTCCCAAGCGCTTGCGGAGGGCTCCGGGCTCGCCGAGGCGCTGGGCCGCATCGCGCTGGGGATCACGGCGGTGAAGGCGGGCGAGGTCGAACCCGGGCTGGCCGACCTGCGGCGGGCTCGCGCGCTCTGCGCCGGCCTGACCGACCCCGACCCCGTCCTGGTTTCCTACATCAACCTGGGCTGCGGGCTGCGCCTGGCCGGACGGTTGGACGAGGCGGTCGCCGTCAACCTGGAGGGATACGAGCTGGCCTGCGCCACGGACGACGTGGACCGCCGTGGCGGGCTGCTGCTTGCCAACGCGGCCGAGGCCGAGTTCGCGCTCGGCCACTGGGACCGCGCGCAAACGCTTGCGCAGCAGGCGATCCAGCGTTCGGCCGACGAACTGGCGTGGCTGGCAGGGTACCGAATAATCGGAAAGATCGCGGCAATGCGGGCTCACGATGTGGTGGGCCTGTTGCCGCACGCGCCTACAGGGATCGCCGCGGCGATCCCTGTGCGCCCGGCCGAGGCCCGTTGCCGGCACCTCGCCGACGCGGAGCGTGCGCTGTGGGCGGGCCGGGCAGACGTTGCACGGCAACGGCTTCGCGACGTATGGAGCTCCATTGTGGACACCGGCGAGGCGACGCTCTCGGGGCAGCTGCTGGCGTTGCGCCTGCGCGCCGAGACCGAGCCGCAGATCGTGGCCGAGCTGCTCCAGCACACCGCCCGGTTGGCGCCACTGCCGGAACAGCAGGCATTCGCGCGCCAGTGCCAGGCAGAGGCGACCGGCCACCGGGACGCCTGGCAGGCGTCCGTGTGCGGCTGGGACCGGCTCGGGCGCCCCTATGAGGCGGCGTACTGCCGTTGGCGGTGGGCCGAAGCGCTCCTGCTGTCGCGGGCCGATCCGGCGCTGGCTCGCACCGTGCTCGTCGAGGCCGCGGAAACCGCGACTGGCTTGGGCGCCATCGCGCTGCACCAACAGATCCAGGCGTTGGCCCGGTTGCATCGTGTACCGATGACGGCCCTCGCGGCGTCGCCGAGCCCGTCCGCGGAGGCGCAGTTCGGGCTGACCCCACGCGAACGCGAGGTGCTCGCCTGCATCACGGCCGGCTGGTCCAACCGCCAGATCGGCCAACAGCTTTACATCAGCCCCAAGACGGTCAGCGTTCACATCAGCAGCATCCTGCGCAAGCTCGACGTGGCCAACAGGTGCGAGGCGGCCGGCATCGCGCGCAGAATCGGCCTGCTCGCCCAGCCACCGCTGTCGCGCGGCTGACACGTGGCCGACGTCAAGATGCCCGGCCCGGTGCGCTCGCCCGGGCTCGACCCGCTGGCGGGCATGCTTTTCGCGAGCACCGAGCGCGGCGTGTTCACCATCGACACCCAGTCACTGAAGACCTTCGCGTCATGCAGAAGGACACTCCGATGTGGACAATAAGTGTTGGTACCGGGCTCGGCCGCGAGTTCTACGTCGGCAACCGCACGGGAGACCTGCTCCGGCTGGCGTACTCCAGCGGCACGCCGGTCTCGGGCTGACCTCGGGCGGGGGTGGTGGCCGGGCTGTCACCACCCCCGCTAACGGTGTTTCCGGCGGATCTTGGTAGGTGTCGGCTCGCCGGCGCCGACACCTACGGGATGGGCCCGGACGGCGCCGTGCTGATCCGCCCGGACGGATTCATTACGTGGCTGGCCGATGGGGCGACCCCGGACGCAGAGCACGCGTTGAACGAGGCGCTGGCGCGGTCGCTTTCCCGTTACGGCGGCCGTACGCGTTACGCTGATCACACGTATCGTGTCGGGTCTATGCCTGGCAAGTGTCGGGAAAGCGTCGGGTGGCGCGCGCATCGCGTGGTCGAATTCCAGTCACACACGTGAACCTGGAGGACTTGATGTCGCTCTACCGCACCGCGGTTTCGACGGTTATCGCCGGCGCAACCGCTGTCGGCCTCGCGCTGGCGCCGGCCACCCCGGCGTCGGCGTTCGACCTTCCCTACCACTGGCACGCCTATGGCCACGCGCGCACCGTCATGTCGCAACTGGCCCCGCTGGGCTGGCCGGGGCAGGCGACCCACAACTTCTATCCGGGCAAGAACGGCCACCCCGACATCGACAGCACGCTGGTGTGGGGCACGGCCGGACAGCCGACAACCTATGCCGCCAAGGCACAGTGCGCGCCCTTGATCACGCTGGCACTCAAGCACGCCTACGGCAGCACCTGGGCCACGGACGACTTCTTCGAAACCAACTTCGGCAGCGAGAGTCCCACCTCGGCCGAGTACTACACCGGCGTCAGCACCGGAACCGTTCCCCACTTCGCCAAGCGCACCAAGCTGACCGAGCTGGAGATGGGAGACCTCATCTTCATCAAGTACCTGTCGAGCAACAGCGCCAACGGCGATCCCACCGGCCACACGGCGTTCTTCATCAGCCGCACCCCGGTTGACAAGGACGGCGACCCCAACACGCTGGAGTGGGCGGTCAAGGTGCTCGACAGCACCAGCAACCCGCACGGCGTGGCGAGCGTGAACCAGGGCTCGCCCTACCTCAACCACCCCGACACCCGGGCCGTCGGCACCACCGAATACGACGGGCTGGGCGAGGGCACGATGGTGTTGCGCACCGACGCTCAGGGCAACGTCCTGGGTCACTGGTGGGGCATCAACGAGAACACGGTGAACTGGTGGTACCCGGTCAGCAGCCGCCCCATGGTGTTCGCTCACCTCACCGCCGGCTGACACGACGCAGTCCTCCCCCGGTATGCTCTTGAGGCACGCCATGGGGAGGACTGCGTGTTTTCCGCGCTATTACGACGTCACCGGCTCGCACGCCGGCTCACCCAGGAGGCGCTCGCCGAACGGGCCGGTGTCAGCTCACGGTCGATCGGCGAGATCGAGCGTGGTCGTGGCCGCAGCCCGCGCCCGCAGACGGTGGAGCGGCTCGCCGCCGCGCTGGAGCTGACGGGCGACGAGCGGGCCGAGTTCGTCGCCGCCGGTCGCGCGCTGATCTGGGAGGCCCGTCGCGATGAGCGGGAGCCCGACCCGATCGGCGCGTGCCAACTGCCGGCCGACCTTCCCGACTTCGTCGGGCGCGATGAGGAACTGTCCACCTTGGAGCGTGTGCTCACCGACGGGCCGCGGCTGGCTGTGGTGTCCGGGCCACCGGGCGTCGGCAAGACCGCACTCGCCGTGCACGCGGGTCACCGGATCGCCGAACGGTTCCCGGATGGCCAACTCTGTGTGGCGCTTCGTGCCGGAGCCGAGGTGTCCGCCGACCCGGGCGAGGTGCTCGGGGACATGCTGCGGGCGCTTGGCGTGGAGGGTTCGGCCCTGCCGTCCGGATTGGACGCTCGCGCTGCGTTGTTTCGGACCCGGCTGTCCGCCCGCCGGATCCTGCTGGTGCTCGACGACGCGGCCGGTCACCGCCAGGTGGAGGCACTGCTTCCGGCGGGCAGGGCGGCCGTGCTGGTGACCAGCCGGCTGCCGCTGACCGGGCTGCCCGGAGCGGTCAACATCGACCTCGGCCCGCTGGACACGTCGGCGGCGATCGAACTGCTGTGCCGGGTGGTCGGCCGACCCCGGGTGAAGGCCCAGCACACCGCGTCGGCCGAGGTGGTCGCCGCCTGCGGCGGGTTGCCGCTCGCGGTGCGGATCGCGGCGGCCAAGCTCGCCGCACGTCCAAACTGGACAGTGTCGGAATTCGCCGAACGCCTCGCCAACGAGCGCCGGAGGCTGGACGAGCTGTCCTATGGGGACCTGGCGGTGCGGCCGGGCTTGCAACTTGCCTACCGTGGGTTGAGTCCGTCGGCGGCGCGGGCGTTTGGGTTGCTCGGCGGGCTGGGCGTGCCGTCGTTCGCCGCGTGGCCGGTGGCGCTCCTGCTGGACACCGACCCGGCCACGGGCCGCGCCGCATTGGAGGAACTGCTCGACGCCCGCCTCGTCGAAGGGTGCGGGCGTGACCAAGCCGGGCAGGCACGCTACCGCTTGCACGACGTGACGCGGCTGTTCGCGCGGGAGTGCCGGGACGCCGCGATCGGCCACGCCGAGTGGGAGGCGGCGCTCGCCAGGGTGGCGGGCGGTTGGTTGGCCCTCGGCCGGCTCGCACGCGACCACCTGACCGCCGATTCGTACCACCTGGATGACAAGACAATCGCGGCGGCCATGGCGGATTGGTCGGCCATAGCCACGGCGACTGGCCGGCCGGTGGGCTGGTTCGAGGCCGAGCGCGAGTCGTTGGGGGTGCTGGTGTCGGCGTGTGCCGAGGCCGGCCTGGCCGGGCTGGCCCGCAGCCTGGCCGGGTGCAGCACCGACTTCTTCGCCCTGCGCGCCTACTACATGGATTGGCGTCGCGTCACCGAGCCCGCGCTTGAGGCGTGCCGACGGACCGGTGACCGGCGCGGTGAGGCGGCGATGCGGCACGGGCTCGGCAGCTGTCTGATCGAGATCGGGACCCGCGACGAGTCCCTGTCTTCCCTTCGCGCGGCTCGGGACCTGGCGGAGGAGGTCGCCGACCCGGCGCGGACCGCGCTCGTCCGCCGGGAAATCGGGTTCGTGCTGAGCCTGACCGGCCAACTCGACGAAGCGGAAGCGGAGCTGCGCACCGCCGTCAGAGAGCTGGACGCGGTCGGGCTGCACGCCACCCGGGCGATCGCGCTGACGTCTCTGGCCTTCGTCTCGCGCGAACGAGGCCAAAGCACAGAGGCCGTCAAGTTCAGCCGTGCCGCGCTGGCGGTCGCCCGATCGTGCGGGAGCGTCTTCGCCGAGGCGTTCGCCTCGCGCAGTCTCGCCGGTTCGCTGATGGCGATGGGCCGGCCGCGGGAGGCCGAGCGGGCGGCGCGCAAGGCGGCCACGCTGTTCGAGCGGATCGGTGACCCGATCGGCGCCGGGCAGAGCCGGCGGGCGCTGGGCGAGGCGATCGCGCGCGACCCGGCCCGGTG
>NZ_QJUG01000013.1 GCF_003426775.1 Allorhizocola rhizosphaerae
CGGTTGGGCCGGACGCTCCGCCTTCGCTGGCGCAGGCGTTTCGGCCAACGGTCCGGCTTGCGATCCGGTCGGGGGATTGTGTGCCGCGCCGGTGCCGGCGATGGCCCGCTCGGCCGCGAGCCCGAACTCCGCGGCGGTCTGCCAGCGCTGGGCGGGCTCGGCCGCCAGCGCCTGGGCCACCACGCGAGCCACGTGCTGCGGTACATCGGCAGGCAGCGGCGGTGCGGGGCGATGCACGCGTTGCAGGGCCGCAGCGAACGGATCGTCCGCTACGAAGGGCTTCTGCCCGGCGAGACATTCGTAGGCGACCACACCGAGCGCGTACACGTCGCTGAGCGCCGAAACCGGCTGGCCCAGAACCTGTTCGGGGGCCAGGTAGGACGGCGTGCCCAGGATCATCCCCGGCATGGTCAGCGCCGTGGCATCCGGATTGGTGGCGATACCGAAATCGGTCAGTACGATGGCTCCGTTGAGCCGGATCAACAGGTTGGCCGGCTTGATGTCGCGGTGCACTATTCCGTGCTCGTGCACGGCCTGCAGCGCCTGCGCGGTCTGCCTGACCAGGTCCATTGTGGTCTCGGGAGACAGCCGGCCGACCCGCCTCAGCAGCGCAGACAGCGGCTCCCCGGCAACATGCTCCATGACCAGGAACGCGGCCGTGCCCTGAGGTCCCGATCTGTCGGACAGCTCGGTCTCACCAAAGTCGTGGATAGCGACCACTCCCGGGTGGTGGACGCTGGCCAGGGCCCGCGCCTCGGCCAGAAACCGCCGGCCGAACTGGGGATCGGCCTGCAGATCCGGCAACACCACCTTGACCGCGACCGTGCGGCCGAGAATCGCGTCGGTGGCCCGCCAAACCTCGCCCATACCACCAGCGCCGATCAGCTCGACAAGGCGGTAACGGCCGGCCAAGGCCGCACCCTGCTGCATGGCAGTTCCCTTCGGTCAACCCACGCCGGACGAACCCGACGCCCAAAACAAGCGGCTATATCGCGGCCGGTGCCGCCCTGGGCGGGCGTCATGGCACGGCGGCCAGGCCACGCTAAAAGCGCAGAGAGGTATTATGCACGATCATGGCGGACACGCGCGGATTGCTGTCCACAGTGGACCGGGCCGGCCCGCGTCGGTTCAGCGAACGCCTCCAGTGCTGATCCAGCTCGGCTCATGGACGGTGTGACTCCGAGCCGGGCGCAGGCGGCGGTGGCCCGCACATGACGACATTCGACAGGCGTCGCTACGACCTCGGTCCTTTGGGGTATGGCCGATGCCTGCGCACGAAGGGTAGCGTCCGGTCACAGTCGCCGCACCGGTCTCGACGGTTTTGGTGCCACCTCACGGCGATGTGTGGCTCCAACCATCGGGGAATTCCCCGTTGGAGGCGATTCGCGACGCTGTTTCTCTGCACGCGCTCGGCCACTACCTGAAGCGGCAACGGGCAAAGCCGATGTTGTGTATGCAGCCTTCGAACCGGCAGTGGCCGTCGTCGCACCTCGGACAGCAACAACCCGTGCCAGGCGGCGTCACGTAGCGGCAAGTGACGTCCGTCGAGCTGTGTGACGAGCCGCGGACGAACACAATCTTGGGATCCCGTACAAGACTCCGACCGTCGTCACACCGACTAATCCGGCAACGGTAAAGAACTGTTGCCGTGCTCAAGTCGTACAGACCGACCAACATCAGGATGGAATGAATTCGGCGAGGTATTGCTTTTGTTGAGTTGCCCTCTCAGACTATAGATTCACATGTATCGATCCTTCCTCGAAGAAGGGTGATGTCATGACCGAGTCCGTTGAAATGGGTGTTTCGGTCCACGACGAGCAGACCCCGTTGAGTCTTGGCACCGCCGCTGCTCGGAACTTGGCGACGACAACGAAGTCCGTACCGCAGATGCAGGGGGTGACGTCGCGATGGTTGCTGCGGATTCTGCCGTGGATCCAGGCATCCGGCGGCACGTTCCGGGTCAACCGGCGGTTGTCCTACGCGCCCGATGCAGGGCGGGTGAGGTTCACTGAGACCGGCGGTGGCGCCGGGGTGCGGGTGGATCCTCAGGCGTTGGGCGAGCTTCCGCCGCTGCGGGGGTTCGTGGACGCTGAGGTGTTCGAAGGGCTGGCCGAGCGGTTTGTGCAGCGGCAGTTCGCCTCGGGCGAGGTGGTCGTGCAGTCCGGTCAGCCGGCCGACCAGGTTGTGCTGATCGTCCACGGCAAAGTCGAGTTGATCGGCTCTGGCAGGTACGGCGGCGAGACATTACTGCGGGTGCTGTCCGACGGTGAGTATTTCGGTGAACAATCGCTGGTGGAGCCGAACGCGAATTGGGACTACACGGTCCGCGCGATGACCCCGTGCTCGGTGTTGGCCCTGCCGAGCCGAGATTTTCAGGAGCGGCTTGAGCGGTCCGAGGCACTGCGCACGCATGTCGAGCAGGTGCGTACCCGGCCGAAGCCGTCGCTCAACGAATACGGAGAGGTAGCCATAGAAGTAGCGTCCGGGCATGTCGGGGAGCCGCGACTGCCGGGCACCTACGTGGCGTACGAACTGGCGCCGCGAGAGTACGAGCTGAGCTTGGCGCAGACCGTGTTGCGCATTCATTCGCGGGTGGCGGATCTGTACAACGATCCGATGAACCAGTTTGAGCAGCAGTTGAGACTGACTATCGAAGCGCTGAGGAGCGGCAGGAACGGGAGCTGGTAAACAATTCTGATTTCGGGCTGCTGTACAACGTGGACCCCAGACAGCGGGTCTCTACCCGTACGGGGCCGCCCACGCCGGACGACTTGGACGAGTTGCTCACTCTGGTGTGGAAGGATCCGTGCTACTTCCTTGCCCACCCGAGGGCGATCGCGGCGTTCGGCCGCGAGTGCAGCCGCCGCGGCGTCTATCCGACCAGCGTCGATCTGCAGGGCCACGCGGTACCCGCTTGGCGGGGCATCCCAATCCTGCCTTGCAACAAGATCCCTATCTCCGACGCTTACAGTACATCCTTCCTCCTGCTACGTACCGGGTTGGACAGCCAGGGCGTGATCGGTCTCCACCAGATCGGTATCCCGGACGAGTACCAGCCGAGCCTTTCCGTCCGGTTCATGAACATTAACGAGCAGGCGATCATCTCGTACCTGGTCACCGCTTACTACTCCGTCGCGGTCCTGGTGCCGGACGCGCTCGGCATCTTGGACAACGTCGAAATAGGACGGTAGGCCGACTGACACCCGACCCGGTGCCCAGGCGACAGGGAAGAGGTAGCCCATGCAACCTTTTGACCTCCCCGAGTTCTACGTGCCGTATCCGCCACGGCTGAATCCTCGTCTGGAGCCGGCGCGCCAGAACAGCAAGACCTGGGCATACGAAATGGGCTTCCTGGACGGTGAGGACCATCCGCGAAGCCGGGCCGTCTGGAGTGAACGCAAGTTCGACACCATGGACTTCGCCCTGTTCTGCGCGTACGTGTGGCCGGACGCCTCCGGCCCCGAACTCGACCTGCTGACCGAGTGGACGATCTGGGCTTTTGCCTTCGACGACTCCTTCGACGCCTTCGAACGTGGCAAGGACCTCACCGGGGCGCAGGAGTGGTTCGCCCGCCTGCTCGCGTTCATGCCGACGGAGCCGACGGCCACCCCGGCGCCGACAGATGTGATGCAGCGGGGCTTGACCGACCTGTGGCCCCGCATCATGCGTCCCGCCTCGCCCGACTGGCGGCGCCGGTTCGCCACCGACGTCCAGGACTGTCTCCGGGAACCGTTGTACCGACTGGCCAGGCTTACCCACGGCCGCACCGTCGACCCGGTCGAATACATCGGGATGCGGCGCAAGGACGGCGGCGCACTGTGGGCGGCGGACATGGTCGAGCACGCTGCCGGCACGGAGCTTCCGGCGAGGATTGTGCTGTCCCGGCCGATACAGATCCTGCGGGACACCTTCGCCGACGCTGTGCATCTCCTCAATGACATTTTCTCGTACCAGCGGGAAGCCGAGGAGGAGACGGGGGCTCCCAGCAACAGCGTGCTACTGACCGAGCGATTCCTCGGCTGTACGCCCCAACAGGCCGCCGATGTGGTCAATGACTTGCTGAACTCGCGGTTGCACCAATTCGAGAACACCGTGGTGGCCGAACTGCCCGTCCTGTATGAGGAGAACCGGCTACGGCCGGCAGAACGGCTGGATGTGCTCAGATACATCAGGGGACTACAGGAGTGGTATTCAGGTTCGTACGAGTGGCACAAGCGGTCCAGCCGCTACGCGGATCCCAGTTCGCAGGTCGGTCCGATGCGCGTACCATGGCTTGCCGGTCCTATCGCCTTGGGCACTTCGGCAGTCCACATTGGAGTACGAGGTGGCGCAGCGCGGCGGCGCGGGTGCCCGGCCATCCGGCTCGGGGTGGACGACGGCCGCACGCAGCCCGTGGAGCCACCAGATTTCTACATGCCGTTCCAGGTCCGGTTGAACCCTGACCTGGAGACGATCCGCCGGCACGCGACGGCATGGGCCGAGCAGATGGGCATGTTCGACTGGCCATCCGGTTTCGCCACCCCCACTGTGTGGAACCGTCCGGCATTCGACCGCATGGATCTCGGATTGTTCGTGGCGCTAAGGTTTCCCGAAGCCACGGACCGCGCGCTCGACCTCGTGACCGAATGGACCATCTGGACGGTCTACCTGGACGACTTCTTCCTGAAGGTGTTCAAGCGAGGCCACAACCTGCCGGCCGCAACGGCATACATGCGCCGCCTGATGACGTATCTGTCCGAACCGTCGCTCGATATCCCCGCGCCGACGGATCCGGTCCAGCGAGGACTGAAGCAGGTGTGGGCCCGCACCCGACCGAATCTGCCGGAAGACGCGCGTCGCCGGTTCATCGCCCGCGCCCGAGGATTTCTGGACACGTTTCTGTGGGAACTCGGCAACCTGGTCCAGAGCAGGCTTCCTGACCCAGTGGACTACATGGAAATGCGCCGGCGGTCGGTCGGGGCGCGCTTCGAGGACGCGCTCGGCCAGTATGTCACCGGCCAGGACCTGCCGGCCGAATTCCTGGCGGCCCGGCCGATGCGGATGCTGTCGGACATCATCGGCGATGTCTACGGCATCTACAACGAC
Organism: Allorhizocola rhizosphaerae; assembly: GCF_003426775.1. Classification (GTDB taxonomy): domain Bacteria; phylum Actinomycetota; class Actinomycetes; order Mycobacteriales; family Micromonosporaceae; genus Allorhizocola; species Allorhizocola rhizosphaerae. The sequence continues at coordinate 5,086 of NZ_QJUG01000013.1, forward strand.
ATCTTTTCCTACCGGCGGGAGATCGAGGAGGAGGATGAAACCCACAATGGACTACTGGTCCTGCGGCGGACCTTCGACTGGGACCTGGACCGCGCCGTCGGAGTGCTCAACAATCTGGCCACCGCACGGCTGCACGAGTTCGAGGGCATCGTAGCCTTCGACCTACCCGCTCTTCTCGACGAGCACCACGCGCAGGACGGCCAGAGGACCAGCCTGCACAGGTACATCGAGGCCGTACAGACCCGCCTGGCCGGGTTCCTCCGTTGGCATTCGGCGACAGGCCGCTACCGCAGCGACGAAACCCGGTACCCGAATCTCCATCGACTCCTTGCCGGTCCGACGGGGCTGGGCACCTCCGCCGTGCGTCTGCCCACACCTGAACCCCGACGGGATCGGTGAGACCTATGTCCACGATAGGGATCCAGCCGCTTTCCGCGCTCGGAACCGCAGCCGCTCGTACCCTGTCCGCCACAACCAAGTCCGTGCCTCAAATGCAGGCCATCTCACCCCGATGGCTGCTGCGCATGCTGCCCTGGGTGCAGGTGGGTGCAGGCACCTACCGACTCAATCGGCGAGCCTACTTCAGGATCGGCGATGGTCGGGTGGATGTCACCAAGACCGGTGATCAGGTACGGGTCATCCCCCGGGACCTGGGCGAGCTGCCGACACTGCGGGGATTACGCGACGTGGAGGTGCTGGAGGGACTGGCCGACCGGTTCGTCCAGCAGCAGATCCAGCCCGGCGAGATGATCGTGGAGTCCGGACAGCCGGCCGACCGGCTGGTACTTATCGCGCATGGCAAGGCCCGGCAGATTGCCACCGGCAAATACGGTGACGAGACTGTGCTGCGTGTGCTCGCTGACGGTGACTACGTCGGCGGTCAGGCTCTCACCACTGACGAGAGCGACTGGGACTTCAGCCTCCGCGCCGAGACCCCCTGCACGCTGCTGATCCTGACCCGCGAGTCGTTCCAGGAGGTGAACAGCCGGTCGGAGACCCTGCGTGAGCACATCCAGCGCGTGCGGGATTCGCTTCTGCCACCGCGCAACCGTGTCGGCGAAAGAGACATCGCGATCGCTGCAGGACAGTCTGGGGAGGCCAGGCTGCCCGGTAGCTACGCCGACTACGAACTGGCACCCCGGGAGTACCCGCTGAGCGTTGCCGAAACGGTACTGCGCATCCACACCCGCGTCGCCGACCTGTACAACAACCCGATGAACCAGCTTGAACAGCAACTACGGCTGACCATCGAGGCGCTGCGGGAACGGCAGGAGAAGGAACTAATCACCAATCCCGAGTTCGGCTTGCTTCACAACGTCGACCTGCGCCAGCGCATCTCAACGCAGACCGGCCCACCCACTCCGGACGACCTCGACGATCTACTCGCTCGCCGCCGCAGGTCACGGTTCTTCCTCGCTCATCCCCGAGCCATCGCCGCATTCGGTCGTGAATGCAGCCGCCGCGGGCTCTACCCGCAGACCGTCGAGGTGCACGGCCGCCGGGTGCCCGCGTGGCGCGGGGTACCCCTGTTACCCAGCGACAAAATCCCCATCAAGGCGGACAACACCACATCGGTTCTGGTCCTGCGTACTGGTGAAGAGGACCAGGGTGTGATCGGCCTACACCAGACCGGCATCCCGGACGAATACCAGCCCGGCCTGTCCGTACGGCTCACCAGCGTCAACAACAAAGCGGTGATGTCGTACCTGGTCAGCGCCTACTATTCGGTCGCCGTCCTCGTGCCGGACGCCCTCGGCATCCTCGACAACGTCGAAGTCGCCCGATACCACGACTAAAACCGCCGCCGAGCAGCTAAGGCTGGAAGCCGTCGCTGCCAGCAGCCGGTAAAGCAAGGCACCGGTGGCCACGGAACGATCATCGACTGAGCGGCCACCACAAAAACAAGGCATGCGCCCGACCCACCACGCCCTACGGCCGCCCCATCCCGAAGGAGGAACCCGGTGTCCGCCCTCGGCCACCCCCACCGGCGACCACGCCGCCGACATCCTGTCACCGACACCGACACCGCCCGCGCCGCCGAGCTCATCAACGCCACCGGCGCCCGCGACTGGAGCCAGCACCAAGCCCGCCAACTCCACACCCAAGCCCTGCATGAACTACACACCGTCAACCCCAACCCACCAGCCGCCGCTCACCTCACCACCCTCGCCAGCCTGATCATTAACCGCCAGCACTGAGCCCCGGATTGGTTGAGGCGGTGTCGGCGTAGCGGACATGATCGCCGACCGGTATTGCGGGCAAAGCCCCGGTGACATGAATGAGCTCATGAATATAACATCATGTTGCGTCGATTTGCATCCGCCGCGAGCTGGTATTTAATCCGAATGGTTGCTCACGCGAGGGTGTATCAGTCCGCCATATGGGCTGCTTATCGCCTCGCAACGTGAATGTTCAAGTCATTCAACCGCAGACCACCCCAAGCTGTAAGCAGGCACCAAGCCTGGCGGCCGATACGCATCAAGGAGTCTGCGCATGTCAAACGACACTCATCCAACGAGTTCCAGCGCACCGACGGTCTTCGACACGGTCTTCGGGCGGGGAGCCCGAGAGATCACGTTGCCGGTGATCGGCAACGACTTCCGCAAGGATTTCATCAAGATCGATGTCGACCCGGAGCCCGAGGACAATATCGCTGTCCAACTCGACGCCGCCGTTTTCGAACCCACGGACGAGTCCCTGTACGGGCCCGGTCCGTATCCGGTGGTGATCATGCCCGCTCCGCTGATCGGCACCGGTTGGCGGGCCTACTACCAGGACCCGGAGGACGGCGGTAGCGATGAGTACCCCGAGGGCTCCGGCATCACCATCAAGCTGGTGCGGCAGGGTTACATCGTGGTCGCCTACAGTCAGCGCGGCCTGTCCCACTCGACCGGTTACATCGACGTCGCGGGCGACCTCGATGTGGCGGACGGCAGGAAGGTCATCGACTGGGTACGGGACAACACCGCCAACCCGAACATGGGCAAGGTGGGATTCGCGGGTGCGTCCTATGGCGCGGGCACCAGCTTGCTGATCGCCGCCCATGATGATCGGGTCAAGGCGGTGGCGGCCCTGAGCGCATGGGCCGATCTCTACGCCTCGCTCTACGAGAACGAGACCCGGCACATGAAAGCGTTCCTGAACCTCAAGACGCTCTTCGAAGGTGGGGTGGGGATCCCGCGAAAGCGGATCTCGAACAAGACCCGGCAGGTCTTCGACAACTACCTGGCCCATGAGGACGTCGAGAACTTGAGGACCTGGGCATTGACCCGGTCACCCAGCGAGTATCTGGCCAAGTACAACGCCAACGGCACCGCCATCTACCTGCACACCTACTACCACGAGACGATTTTCAACAACGCGGCCGTGATCGAGCTCTTCCGCAACCTGACCACGCCGAAGCGGCTGCTCGCACAGATCGGTGACCACGGCAACGCGGAGGGACTGGGTCTGGCCGGGATGGACACGTACCCGACCGGACACCTCTACCAATGGTTCGCGCGGCACCTCAAGTGCGAGGGCGAGGACAATCCCAACACCGTGTTCGTCGAGGAGATGTGGAAGCCGGCCGCAGGTCCGAAACCTTTCCCGGACCTGGCCGCGGTAGAGAATCCGGTTCGACGTCGCTACCTTGTGCAGGGTCTCGGCCTCGACGGCAGGCTCGCCGAAACCGCGCCGCCCACCGTTACCGTCGCCAGGTTCACGGTGGGACAAAACGACGACGTCTCGGTCGAGTCGGCGCCACTGGTGGTGCTCAGCGGCATCCTGGAGCGGCTTGATGTGCCGGTCAACTACAACATGACCGTTCAGCAGCTGCCGCCGGTCCCGGTCCCGGTCATTCCGGGGGCTCCATTCGATCTGGAACCGCACTTCCTGCCTCGCTCACGGCCCTTGCCGCGCCAACATGCCGCGGTGTGGTCGGAGCAAACCGGCGCCGGCAGCCGACCGCGACAAATCAAGGGGCGGCCGACGGCTCACCTGCGGGTCAAAGCGGAAGCCACCCGGATCACCGTCTGCGTATATCTGCTCGTATCGGGTCCGCTGCTCAATGTCGGCAGGATGGTGACCAGCGGCGTGTTCTCCTACACCAACGCCACGCCGGGAGCGGTGAAGGAGATCGACATCCCGATGCAGTTCGTCAACTACATCGTGCCCGAAAATCACCGGATGGTAGTGGTCGTCACGGCGAACGACCCGCTCTACGAGGGTGCCGTCGAGTCGGTGATCGGTACCCCGGTGGAGATCCTGTCCGGACCCGGTGCCGAATCGTCGTGGGTGGACGTTCCCATCTAGACACCCAGTGACCGACGTCGGGGCCACGACACGTCAGTCGTGGCCCCGGCCGCTTGATCAGGCACGCGGCGCCACCGCGCCGGGTTCCCCTACGGCTTGCGCCGTCTGGTCGCCGGGGACTTCGACGGCGGCGGGTTCAGAAGTAGCCTTCGCGCTTGCGGTCCTCCATCGCCGCCTCGCTTACCCGGTCGTCGCCGCGGGTGGCGCCGCGCTCGGTCAGCCGCGTCGCCATGAGCTCGGCGATCACGGCGGGGACGTCGTATGCGTCGGAACGCACGGCGGCGGTGCAGGACGCGTCGCCGACGGTGCGGTAGCGGACCATCGCCTCGAAGGGCTGTTCGTCCTCGCGTGCGGGCAGCGCCGGATGGACACCGTAGAGCATGCCGTCCCGCTCGACGACATCGCGGGGGTGAGCGAAGTACAGCGACGGCAGCTCGATCTTCTCCCGCTCGATGTAGTGCCAGACGTCCAGTTCGGTCCAGTTGGACAGCGGAAACACGCGCAGCGACTCACCGGGTTGCTTCCTGGTGTTGTACAGGGCCCACGGTTCCGGACGCTGGTTCTTCGGATCCCACTGCCCGAACTCGTCGCGCAGGCTGCATACCCGTTCCTTGGCCCGCGATTTCTCCTCGTCGCGGCGCGCGCCGCCGAAGAGCGCGTCGAACCCGTTGTCCTCCACCGCTTTCAACAGTACCGGGGTCTGGATGGGGTTGCGCATGCCGGAGGCGGGTTCGGTGACCAGGCCGCTGTCGATCGCCTCCGGCACGCTGCCCACCACCAGCTGGAGGCTGAGCTCGGCGACGCGCCGGTCGCGGAAGTCCAACACCTCGTCGAAGTTGTGGCCGGTGTCCACATGCAACAGCGGAAACGGTACCGGTGAAGGACTGAAAGCCTTCTCCGCCAGGCGAAGCAGCACGATGGAGTCCTTGCCACCGGAGAAGAGCAGGGCGGGATGTTGCGTCTCAGCCACCACTTCGCGAATGATGAAGATGGCTTCCGATTCGAGGGCGTCGAGCTCCAGGGTCATGTCCAGTTCCAGGGTCATGAGGTGTGGCCTCCGGGGTGGTCAGGCGAAGCAGCGGACCTGTCATCGCGGTGGTCAGAAGCGCCATGATGACGAACATGGCGAACAGCTGGGTGCTCAGGATTCCCAGCTGGAGTCCCAGGCTCAGGACGACGAGCTCGGTCAGGCCGCGGCAGTTCATCATCACGCCAAGCGCCAGCGCCTCACGCGGTGGTGAACCCGTTGCCAGGGCGGCACTTCCGGTGCCCAGCAGCTTGGCGGCGATGGCAATAGCGGTGATCAGTGCGCAGGCCAGCCACTGCCGGGCGCTATCCAGACTGTCCAATTTGGTGCTCAGGCCGACCGCGACGAAGAAGATGGGCAGCATGAACCAGAGCGTGACGCCCTCCAGCTTGCTGGTGAGCTCGGTGACCGCCCGCGAGTCGCGCGGCATGGCCAGCCCGGCGACGAAGGCGCCGAAGATGGGATGCACGCCGATCTGCTCTGTGGTCACCGCCGCCACCAGCACGAGTGTGATCAGGCCGGCGAAGACGGTAAACCTGGGCCAGGCTCGGGCTTCAGACCTTTCAAGAATTCTGGCGAGTACGGGACGGACCGCGCCGAGCATGAAACCCGCGAAGACCGTCACGAGCGCCACCGCGGTCAGGGCCGACAGCGGTGAGGTGCCCCGCACGATGGCCACGACGGCGACCAGCAGGCACCAGGCGGTGACATCGCCGATGCCGGCAGTGGCGATTCCCGTGGTGCCCAAAGGGGTCCGTACCATTCGCAGGTCGGTGAGGATCCTGGCGAGGACCGGAAACGCCGTGATGGCGAAGCAGACGCCGATGAACAGCACGAAGGGCAGCACCCCCGGGTCGCGGGCGGGTGGGAAGGTGGTGTACAGCCACCAGCCCGTGCCGATGCCGGCCAGCAGCGGCAGCGCGATCGAGGCGTGCCCGATGACCAGACCGCGTGCTCCGCTGGCCAGCAGGGTGCGGGGGGCCAGTTCGGCGCCGACGAGGAACATGAAGAACACCACGCCGAACTGGGCCAGTGTTTCCAGGTGCGGCATGATGTAAGGCGGGAAGAGCCACTGCTGCTCGCGTGGGGCGATCAGGCCCAGGACGGACGGCCCAAGCACCAGGCCGGTGGCCATCTCGCCGATGACCCGGGGCTGGCCGAAGCGCCGCGCCAGCGCACCGGCGGCCGCGGCCAGCGCGACGACGACGGCCGTGGCCAGCAGGAGCCGGTAGAGCAGCTGGCTGGGCCCGCCGTGGCCCGCCGGTGACGGCTGAGCGGTCCCGGCCAGCCGTGTCAGCATGAAAACCGTTGCGGCAAGCGGCAAGGCAACGGTCACGAGGTACCCGCCGAAGAGTCTTTTCATCACTTCATCCGCCGATCGTGTTTCGGGTGCACGCCGGCCGGGTAGCGCGGGTCATGACCCGACTCGCCATCGTTTCCGGTGGTGCGACCGGTATCGGCCGCGCCATCGCCGCCGCTTTCGCCGCCGACGGGGTGGACGTCGTGATCGTCGGCCGCCGTGCCGAGCTGCTGGCGGCTTCCGCCGAGGAGATTAACGAAACCGTTGGTACGCCGCGTGTCCGCGCCGTGTCCGCCGACCTGCGGGAGGTCGACGGGGCGGCGAGCGTGGCTGCGTCGGTCTCCGCCGGGCGCGCCGTCGACATTCTGGTCAACAACGCCGGTGGAAACGTCGCCCCCGGCCCGGCGGCAGACCTGCAGGGTGTGCGAGAGTCTTGGATGTCCAATGTGGAGGGCAATGTGCTGCCCGCGGTGTTGCTCACGCATGCCGTGCTGCCGCTGATGGCCCGTCCGGGCGGGCGGATCGTGACGGTGACCTCGATCGCGGCGTTTCGCGGGCCCGCCACCTACGGCGGGGCCAAGGCGGCCCTGCATCCGTGGACGGCCGAGCTTGCCGTTCAGCTTGCGCCCGAAGGGATCACGGCCAACGTCGTGGCGCCCGGCTACGTGCCCGGCACCGAGTTTTACGGCGAGCGCATGAACCCCGAGTTCCATGCCGGCCGCGCGGCGCAGAACCCCATGAACCGCGGCGGCGAAGTGGAGGAGATCGCCGCCACGGTGGTCCATCTGGCGGGCCCGCACGCGGGTTTCCTCACCGGTCAGATCATTCAGATCAACGGTGGGGCGTTGCTGGGCCGCGGTTAGTGCCCTCACCGGCCAACCGGTGCCGGCTCGGCACCCAGGCGCTCGCGCGCCCGGGCCACGGCCCGTGCCGTGAGAGTGGTCGACGATCCGAGGTAGCCCACCGGGTCGAACACGTTGTCCAGCTGTGCCTTGGTCAGTTGCGAGCGCACCTCCTCGTGCCTGCCGATGAGCTCGTGGATGCTGACACCATCCTCAATGGACTGCTGGGTCAGGCCGTAGACGATCTCGTGGGCGCGCTGCTTGCCAACGCCCTCGCCGAGGGCGAGCATCAGTCGCTCGGACATGACCTGGTCGGCGACGGCGGCCACGTTTTGCGACAGCCGGTCGCGGTGCACGATCAGGCCGCTGACGCTTTCCAGCATCATGGTGCAGGCGGCCAGGCAGTAGTGTGCGACGTCGGGAACGCAGGCCCACTCGATGCGCAGGGCGCGGGAGTCCCGCTCGTGGTCGCCGATCATGCCGGCCAGCGCCAGGCCAACCTGGGCCGCGGCCAGGCGCGCCATCACCACGACCTGCTCGCAGCGTTCGGGGTTGCGCTTGTGCGGCATGGTGCTGCTGCCGACGGCGCCGGGTTTCCACGTCTCCTGCAACTCCCCGAACTCCGGCCGCGACAGGATGCGGATCTCGTCGGCGATCCGGCCGAGCGTGCCGGTGATCATCGCCAGCAGCGAGACGAACTCCACCACGCGATCGCGGGCCACATGCCAGCCGACCGAGGGCGCTTGCAGGCCAAGCCGTTCGGCGAAGCGCTCCAGCAGTTGTGGACCGTGCGTCCCGAAACCAGCCATCGTGCCCGCACCGCCAAACAGTTGTGCCACAAGGATTCGCTCGCGCGCCTGGGCCATACGGTCAAGGTGACGCAGCATTTCGTCGATCCAGCTGGCCAGCTTCAGCCCGAAGGCCATGGGCAGGGCGGGCTGCGCATGGGTGCGTCCCAGGGCGACGGTGGCGGCGTGCTCTTCGGCCAGGTCGGCCAGCCGGCCCAGGATGGCGTTCACCAGCGGCTCGATCTCGTCGAGCACATCGCGCATCTCCAGCGCCTGCCCGGTGTCCTGGATGTCCTGCGTGGTCGCTCCATAGTGGATGAACTGCCCGGCCTGCTTGCCACAGGCCGATTCGAAGACCCGCAGCAACCCCACGAGCGAATGCCCGCTGCGTTCGATCTCCTTCTCCACGGCGTGCAGGTCGATCAGTTCGATGCATGCCGATTCGGCGATCTTGTCCGCCGCTTCCTGCGGTATCAGACCGAGCTCGGCCTCGGCCAGCGCCAAGGCGGCCTCGATGTCCAGCCAGCGCTGGTGGCGGCAGTTGTCACAGAAGATGCGACGGCTGGCCGGGGTGGCGTAACGATTGCCATAGAACCTGGAGTCACTGATGTGACCGCGGTCGTGGGCGCAGTCCATGGGCCCCTCTCCTTCAATTGTGCGGCTAGCGGGCGGTGGCGGTCAGATAGCGGCACCGGCCGTAGGGTGCGCCGGCGGGGTCGCAGGAGTCATGGGCGGCCAACTCGGCGGCGGCGACACGGGGGGCCACGCCGTCACGGCGTGCGGTGTACACAAGGTCGTCGACGAGTTCGCGCATCATCGCGGCCAGATTGTCGAGCACCTGCGCGGCGCTGGGTGGCTGGGGCGGGCCGAACAGAGCCTCCATCGAGGCCGAGCCACCGATGCCGCCGATGAAATCGGGTATCACCGGGATGCCGCGGCTGTGCAGGGCCTGTTCGGCGTCTTCGCTGAGCCCGCAGTTGGCTCCCACCACGACCGTGGCAAACGGTGGCGAGGCGGTCTCCTGTTCGCTCATCGCGTCGGCGCAGGCGGCCAGGATGAGCACGTCGGCGGGGCGGTGGAACAACTCGCCGGGTGCCAGCCGCAGGCCGGGGGTCAGCAGCTGCGGCACGGTGGCGCGCAGGGAGCTGCGCAGCATGCCGGCCACATCCAGCCCGCCGGGGTCGGCGACGCAGCCGTGCTCGTCGGCGACGGCGGTCAGGCGCACGTTCTCCTCGGCCAGAGAGCAGGCCACGGCCTGGCCCAGGTTGCCGAATCCCTGCATGGCACAGGTGATCTGGCCGGTGACCCCGGCCGCGCGGGCCGCACCGATCGCGGCGTGCGCCAGCGCGTGTCCGGCGCGGCGTTGCGCCAGGGTGAGCGGTCCGACGCGGTCCTCCAGCCGGCCGATGCGGACGAAGAACTCCGCGGAGCTCAGCCCCTGCGCGGTCTTGATCGCGTACTTGATCGAGGGTACCCCGGCCTGGACTGCAAGCTGTTGCAGCTCATGCCATTTCGTCCCCATGTCCGGTCCCATGCTGAATCGGTGACGCAGCTCGTGTCCGAGGAAGGCAAGGAAGCGGCCCAGAGCCGCCTGAGCGCCGTCTTCGCCCGGGTCGAGGTCGATGCCGCATTTGGCGCCGTCCACGTTGAGCCCGAGCACGCGCTGCTTGAGCGTCATGCGCCCGGCGAGTGTGGACAGCTCGGCCGCGGTCAGCCCGGCGCGCATCCGGCATCCACCCGCGGCCAGTGGGCTTTGCCTGCCGTCGTAGGCGAGCCATCCGCGGAAGCCGGCCTTGTCCTCGTACTCGATGATCTCTGTCATGTGTGTCTCCGTTCCACAAGCCCAATGGGTATGCCTTCTTTGAGCACCACGGCGGTCGCCGGCACGCCGTCGAGGAACTGTCCGTACCCGGCGGCGGGCAGGGGCGGGTCGAGATGCCGGCCCACCGCGTCGTCGGGCGGGGCCGCGTCACCGCGGAAACTTCCGATGATCTCGGCGAAGCGGACCGGGGGCGGCGCGGGCGACACCGGCAGGCAGCTCAAACCGTTGGCGCGCATGAGTTTGCGGGCTACCGCAACGCTCTCGGCGGGATCTACCACGATCAGTGGTGATATCGCGTGGCCGGCGCGCAATCCATCCCCGTCCGGCTGTTCGAAGCCAAATTGGAACAGCCACTCATCGTTGAAGATCTTCGACAGGTAGCCACGCCCCGAGTCGGGGATGATCACGACGATCAGGTCGCGCTCGGAGCCGGTGGCGGCCACATGTAGCGCGGCGGCCACCGCCATCCCACCCGAACCTCCGGTGAGAATGCCCTCTTCCCGCGCCAGTCTGCGGGTGACATTGATCGAATCGGCGTCCGTGATCGGGATGATCTCATCGGGTACCCGCTGATCAAATGATTCTGGAAAGTTGGGCTGACCCACACCTTCGACGAGGTAGGGACGCCCGCCGCCACCGGTGTAAACGGAACCGTCGGGATCGGCGCCCACGATGCGAACGGCACCCTGCGACACCTCTTTGAGGTAGCGGCCTGCGCCGGAGATGGTCCCGCCGGTGCCTATCCCGGCGACCAGATGGGTGATCCGGCCGCCGGTCTGCGCCCAGATTTCCGGCCCGGTGACATGATAGTGCGACGCGGGATTGTCCGGATTGGAGTACTGGTCGGGCAGGAAAGCGCCGGTGATGGTCTGCGCCAGCCGTTGCGCGGTGCTGCGGTAGGAGTCGGGATGCTCCGGTGGCACCGCGGCAGGGCAGATCACCACCTCGGCGCCGTAGGCGCGCAGCACCGCTATCTTGTCCGGCGAGACCTTGTCCGGGCACGTGAACACGCAGCGGTAGCCCTTGCGCTGCGCCACCAGGGCCAGGCCCACGCCGGTGTTGCCGGACGTGGGTTCCACGACGGTGCCTCCCGGGCGCAGATGCCCCGACGCCTCCGCCGTCTCGATCATGCGCAGGGCGATGCGGTCCTTGGCCGAACCGCCCGGGTTCAACGACTCCAGCTTGGCCACCACCGTCGGTGCACAACCGGCGCCCAGCCTCGCCAATCGCACCAGTGGGGTGTCGCCGATCAGGTCGACTACAGACTCATGTATCCGCACGGCTCACCCGCAAGCTTGTGCGTACCTCGACCACGGCCGGGCCGCCACATTCGAGCGCCTTGCTCAGGCAGGGGCGGATCTGCTCCGGCGTGTCCACGCGAAGCCCAAGCGCGCCAAAGGATTCGGCCATGCCGGCAAAGTCTGGATTGGACAGATCGGTGGCGATGACGCGGCCGGGATAGGTGCGCTCCTGATGGCGGCGGATGGTGGCGTAGCTGTTGTTGTTGGCGATGACGAAGAGCATCGCGAGGCGGCGCTGGCAGGCGGTGATGAGCTCGCCGCTGTTCATCAGGAAGCCGCCGTCGCCGACGAAGGCGACCACGGGAGGCGATTGCGGCGTGCGGCGCATTGCCGCGGCGACCGCCGCGCCCACGCTGAATCCCATGGCGCTGGAGCTGATGCCCAGCAGCCGCCCCCGCGGGCCGAAGCGCAAATGCCGGTAGACCCAGCTGGTGAACGTGCCGGAGTCGACAACGGCGGTGACATCGCCGCCGGTGAGCTCGTCGAGGCAGGCCACAACGGCGCCGAAGACGATGCCATCATCGGCCGAGATGCCCTGCCAGCATGCCTGCTCGGTTTCGATGCGGTGCAAGGTTTCCGCCCAGCTCGGGTCGTGATTGGACCGTCGCCGGGCCGCCAGCTGTTCCAGGAACCCCACCGGGTCGGCGGCGATGCCGCAGGCGGTCTCGTGAAAGGTCCCCAGCCGTGCGGCGTCGGGGTAGACGTGCACCAACGGCGTGGCCGACGGTGGATACGAGTGCCCACGCGTGGTGATCTCGTCCAGCCTCGTGCCAACGGCCACGACCAGGTCGGCCTCGCCCAGCGCCTGCATCTGGCGTGATGACGTGCTGTTGTGCAGGTGCCCGGCGTAGCACGGATGCCGGTTGGGCAGCAGGTGCTGGTTCTTGTTGCTTGTCGCCACGGGGATGTGGTGCCGCTCGGCCACCTCGCGCAGCAGTTCGCGTCCATGAGGGCTGTCGACCTCCGAGCCGGCCAGGATCAGCGGCCGTCTCGCGGCGTCGATGAGCGGGCCGGCGTGCTGCAGGCCGTCGTAGGTCGCCGCCTGGCTGGGCCGCGGTATCGCGGTGGCCAGGGTCGGGGCGGGCAGGATGTCCTCGGGCAGCATGAGCACGACCGGGCCGGGGGTGCCGGATTCGGCGAGCCGGAAGGCACGCGCGAGGAACTCGCCGGCCGCGTCGGGCGTGCCGACCGTCCAGGCCGCCTTGGCCACACCGGAGAAAAGCGTGGCGCAGTCGACATCTTGAAAGGTTTCCCGGCCGGCCTCATCGGTCGCGACCCCTCCCACGAGGAGAATGAGAGGGGAGCCGTCCTCGGCCGCCGCGTGAACACCGATGACCGAATTGGCCGCGCCGGGACCCCGGCTCGCCAGGCACACTCCCGCGTGCCCGGTGAGCTTGGCATCGGCGAGCGCCATGAACGCCGCCGAGCCCTCGTGACGGCACGTCACGACGTCGATGTCGGGCATGTCGTAGAAGGTGTCGAGCAGGGGCAGATAGCTCTCTCCGGCCACGCAGAAGACGCGGTCGACTCCATGGGCGGCAAGGGTTTCGGCCATCACCCGGGCCGCTGTGCGGCTCATCGTCCGTCCCGGGCGTAGATGATGGCCGAGTCGTCGAAGACCTGATCGTATTTCTGGTACTGCATGAGGACCACCTCGGGGGCGACGTGATGCCAATGCGCCGGGCCGCGTTCGTAGCGGATCGGGCCCTGCCACGTCTGGAACTCCATGGCTTCCAAGGCATCCAACAGGTCTTCGCGAGTCTCGCCGCGGGCGGCCGCGAGCGCCGACGCGATGATCGTCACGTCGGTGAAGTGGGTCAGCGCGGTGTCCGGGGGGAAGGAGCCGTAACGCTGCCGGTACCGGTCGACAAACCAGCGGCCGGGCGCGGTCAGCCCCTCCCACGAGTCGCGATAGCGCATGCCCGGCCACATGGTGCCCACTCCCGCCTCGCCCGACAGGCGCCAGAAGTCCTCCGAGCGCAAAGGAAAACCAAAAGTGACCATCATGGGGGTACCGGGTAGGAGCCCGATCTCGGCCGCCTGTTGGATGATCATGTAGTTGGTCTTGATGACCGCGCCGTTGATGAACAGGTCCGGCTGGTACTTCTTGATCGCTTCCAGCTGGGTGCGGAAGTCGGTGGTGCCGTCCTGGGCGAAATCGAAGCGCTCGAACTCCATGCCATGCCTGGACTGTCCATAGTCGACCAGGGTGTCGGCCATCATCTGGCCGAAAACGGTGTCGGCCGCGATCAGGCCGATGCGGCGCATGCCCTGTGCGGCGGCGTAGTCGAGCATGACCGGCACCCGGTCCTCGATGGTGAAGTAGCACCGGAACACGTTGGGGCGCTTCTGCGCGGTGATCCGGCTGTGCCCGTTCTCGATGAATATGGGGACCCCGTAACGCGTTGCCACATCGACCACCCACGGTGTCGTGCGCAGGTGCCATTGCCCGATGGCGGCGATGACGTCATCGACGAGCGCGAGCTTCGCCATCTGCGCCGCCGACGAGCGCGCCATGCCCTCCTGCTGCGCGGTCTGCTGATCGTTGTAGAGCACGAACTCCACCGACCGCCCGCCGGTCTCCCGCACGTACTGCGCACCCAGGCAGGCCCCGCGCACGACGAGTTCGCCGGCGGTCGGATCGCCGGGATCGGTCAGCGGGGTGATGATGCCGATGCGGATGGGTGAGGCACCGGCCCGCTCGTTGACCTCGGCGACATTTGCCCGTGCGTGCTTCTCATGCGTGTTCACGTGAAACTCTCCTCCGGGCTGAATCAGCCTGTAGGCCGAATTCGGCGATGTACTTGGCGAAGTGGTCATCGAGGTGCCGCGCGCTGAGGCCGAACTCCTCCGCGGTGTACCGATGACCTTTCGAGCCTCGTTGGGTGGCAAGGAAATCGGCCATGTTCGCCGCCGCCTGCCGGGTCATCGGCGTTCCGGCGTAGTCGCAGACAAGCGCGGCCACCCGCAGCGGGTCGGCGACGAGATCGGCGTAGCGGATGTCGAGGTGCCGGCCGTCGTTGCGGATGCGGTTGAGCGCGATGCTCGCCTCCTCCAGCCAGTAGGCGCCGATCTTCTCGCGGTCGACGCGGTCGGACCGGGCCTTCCGCACGACCGCGGTCAGGCTGGCCGCGCTGGGTACGCTCACGGAAGGGTGGCGATGCAGCCGCACCACTTTGGCGTTCGGGTAGACGCGCTTGAGCGCATCGAGGTGCCACAGGTGTGACGGGCACTTGAGCACCACCGGGTTGCCCGGCCCGCGCCACAGCAGGCAGCGCAACTGGGAGCGGTGGAATTGGTACGCCTCGGTCATGTCCTGCCCGCGCAGCCAGCGCACGTAGCTGGGTACGTGGTAGCGCAGGGCGTAAATGAAGTGGCGGAAGGAGTTGGCGGTGAGCCGGTGGCACTCCTCCGGTTCGTCGGCGGCCAGGGGGTGGATGGTGCGAAACTGTGGCGCGGCCCGGTAGTACTCGTCCACATAGGACTCGCATTCGGCGATGAGCCGCGTCTGGTCGTGCGGCGAGGCCGGAGCCATCAGCTCCCACAGCCGGGGTGAGCGCAGGCCGGGGTGGCGCGCCAGCAGGTGTTGCAAAAAGGTGGTTCCGGTGCGCAGCAAGCCGGTGATGAAGATCGGCTGAATGGGGGTCTGCGCGATTTCCGGATGCCTTTTGTGCAGTCGATGGACGCAAATTTGGGTGGACAGCGCCTTGGCCAGTGCCGCACGCGTTTGTTGGCGTCCTCGGATGGTGAGGTGCGCCTCCGAGTCCAGCGCGGTGGTGAGAATTCGGAGACCATCGAGGAATCGGAGCTGCATGTCCACATGTCAAAGTGTGGCAATGGTGCCTGATCGGGACCTGACGCATGACTGATCGGCGGCGGGTAAAGAGAAACGCCAGGCCGTGTAGCCTGGCGTTTCCTTGTGGTTAAGGAGCGGAGAGGGCAGGATTCGAACCTGCGTGGGGTGCAAAACCCGACCAGCCGGATAAGCCGGCCTCCACTAGGCCGCTATGGAGACCTCTCCTGGTTTCCGTTCAATTTTCGGTGTTGAGTAAAGCATGCCATGGCGGCCTGACGCGGGCCTGACCGGACACTGATGCGATTCCGCGTCTTATCGACCCCCTTGCAAGGCGCCGATAATTGTGCATAGCGTAGCCATGGGGCGGGCCCTATTTTCTGGACGGAGTTTCCCTATGACAGAGGTTCTGACAAAGTCAGATGTGGCCCTGGACGCTATCCAGAGCTATACGGACGCCGACAACCCGAGCGCTTTCCTGGCCGTCAACGAAGGCAATAGCTACTTCACGATGCCGGGCGTGCCGGGTGTCATCGTCTATCGCGAGACCGGCCGCTATGTGGTGCAGTTCGGTGGGCCGTTCGCGCCCGAGGGCGCCCGTGCGCAGCTGCTCAAGGGGTTCGTGGAGTGGGCGGCCGAGCGGCAGCGCGAGATTGTCGCCGTACAGCTGCAGGCGGCCGACGCCAAGGAATATCTGGACGAAGGGTTCGTGGTCAACCAGATGGGCGCCTCGTTCGCCTTGCGGCTGCCCGAGTTCTCCCTGGCGGGGACCAGGTTTATGCAGCTTCGCAACAAGATTGCCCGGGCTCTTCGAAGCGGGCTGGCGGTGCGGGAGGTGCCCTACGAGCCGTGGGCCGATCAGATCAAGCAACTCGACGGCGCCTGGCTGGGCACGAAAGGCGGCGCCAAGCCGTTGGAGTTCCTGGTTGGGCAATGCGGGGGGCCATACCAGCACCTGCGCCGGCTGTTCGTCGCCGAGAACGCCGGCCGGGTCGTCGGCTACATCTCGTATTCGCCCGTCTACGGTTCGCGTCCGGGTTGGATGCACGATCTGAGCCGCCGCCAGCCCGACGCGCCCCCAGGGGTCATGGAGGCCATCAACAAGACGGCAATCGACATCTTCAAGCAGGAGGGCGTGCAATGGCTGCACTTCGGCTTCACCCCGTTCACCGAGCTGGAGTCGCAGCCGAAGTTTCCCAATTACAGTAAGGCTTTCCACTGGTTCATGTCGCATCTGTGGAAGAACGGGGAGATGGTCTACCCGGCACAGACCCAGTTCGCCTACAAGGACAAGTGGGCACAGGACATCGTGCTGGGGGAGTACATCGGCTTCCAACACGGCCGGGCCAGCATCCCGGCGCTCATTCACATCTTCCGGGCCTGCAACGCCATCTAGGCTGGCGGGCCTACCAAGGAGGGACACCATGGCGACCGAGAAAGAGATCGCGGCAGCGGGTGACAAGTTGTTCGAGATGTTCGGCGCGTGCGGGGAAGCGCCCGACGACGTGGAGGTCGGCCGCCAGGCCGATGCCGCGTTGCAGCGGCTTGAGGACCTCTTGCGCGACAACCGAGAGAAGACACGTCGCTAGTGCTGTGGCTGTGGCGGGCCGCCGCCGGGGCCGGCGACCTCGGCCGCCCGCCACAGGTACCAGCTGGCTGCCGTGCGGAACGGCGCCCACTTCTCGCCCGCCTTCTCCAGCTCGGCGCGGCCGGGCAGCTCCTTGGTCCGATAGATGATCGTGTACCCGCGCCGCAGCCCATAGTCGTCATAGGGCAGCACGTCCGGGCGGCCCAACCGGAAGATGAGGAACATCTCCGCCGTCCACTGGCCGACCCCGCGCACCTTCACCAGGTTTTCGATGATCTCCTCGTCGGGCATCTTTCGGATCTTGGCCAGCGTCGGCAGCTCGCCGGAGTCCGCGCGGGCCGCGAGATCCAGCAATGCCAGGGCCTTCGCCTTGGACAGGCCGGCACCGCGCAGCTGCTCCTCGGTGGAGCCGAGAATCTGCTTGGGCTTGGGCCGTTTGCCGTTGGGCGAGTAGAGTTCGCACACCCGTTTGAAGATGGTGGCGGCCGCCTTGCCGGTCAGCTGCTGGTAGACGATGGCCTCGGCGAGCATGCCGAACACGCTGTCGGCCGGATTGATCACCATGTCGAAGGGGCCGGCGCGGTCGATGAACTTCGCCAGCACGGGATCGGCCCTTTTCAGATGCGCTATCGCCTTCTTGGGGTCGAAGCCGAGATCTGGATCTGGATGCTGTGTCACGACCGGTTCTCCAAACGCAACAGGTGGGCCTTGGTGACGACTCCACCGTTGGCGGAGAAGCCGCCGAGCTTGCCGCCGGCCGCGACCACGCGGTGGCAGGGCACGATGAGCGCGAAGGGGTTTCGTCCCAGCGCTTGCCCGACCGCCCGGGCAGCGCCTGGGGAGCCGGCACGGGCGGCGATCTCGCCGTAGGACAGCGTGTCTCCGGCCGGGATGGTCCGCGTCGCCTGGTACACCTTGCGGTGGAAGGGCGAAACGCGCTCCATGTCCAGCACGGCGGTGGACAGGTCGGCTTCCTTGCCGTCGAGCAGGTCGGCGAGCGCGGCGATGGTTTTGCGCAGCCTGGCCGGCGGTGGGGCCTCGACCGCGCCGGGAAGCATCCCGGCGATGCGCGCCCGGGTGGCCCGCACATCGGACTCGGGCAGCTGGACAGCGGCGATTCCCTTGTCGCTCCAGGCGATCCCGCAGGAACCGAGAGCCGTGTCGAAGAGCGTGAACTGATAATCGGTCACGGAGTCCTCCCATGAGCAAGCCAGGTCCGTCCTCAAGGATCCGGACCCGGCATACCCTCAGCCGCCTTCGTCATACGGCAACAACGCTCCAGCTCGCGGTGTGGTTACTCCGCCACGACGCAGAACTGGTTGCCGTCGGTGTCGGCGAGCACCACCCAGCCGCTGTTCCCGTCGGCGAAGCTGTTCACCTCGGTGGCGCCGAGCTTCTTGATCCGCTTCACCTCGCCGTTCATGTCGCTGGCATACAGGTCCAGGTGCAAGCGGTTCTTGCCCTTCTTCGGCTCGGGCACGAGGAGCAGCGAGATCCCCGGGCCGCCCTTGTTCGGGTCCTCAAGGTAGGTCGAGGTGTCGTCGGAGGAGGAGACCTGGTACCCGGTCACCTTCTGCCAGAACGCGGATGCCTTCTCCATGTCATTCGTGTCGATGCCCACGTTACCGATGCGGACGCCCATCTGGTCCTCCTTAGGCAGCCGTAATTGTGGATAAAGCGTGCACTGGTGCCTATATCCAGCGCTCGGTCGATGAAACATTCAGACTTGCGGTGATTCGAGGCGATCAAAAGCGGCGTACGGCGCGAGCTCGGCGGGGATCGCGATCGATCCGCCGGCACGCTGGTTCTGCTCCAGCAGTGCGGCCAGGGTACGTCCGGCGGGCAGCCCGGACCTGCCCGCCGTGCTAAAGGATGCGTGGGGCTTGGGCCCGCAGCAGATCGATCGCCTCCGGGATGCCCATGTACGCCAGGCGCGCGTCGGCGAGCTCTTCGTTCCAGCGTGCCGCGATGTCCCAGCGCTGCTCCGGTGTGGTTTCGATCAGACGGGTGCCGGGGAACAGCTCGTAGTCGCGTAGAAGTTCCCGATGGTCCTGGATGCCTTCCTGGTAGAGGCGTTCGCGATGCATCACGAACTCCTTGTCCTCCAGCTGCTCCCACAGCTTGCGTCCCCGTCGCAGGATCTCCAGCACGTGTTCACGGGATTCGGGGTGGTCAATGAGATGCTGGCGGACCACGGAGCTGCCGACGGCGAGGTGGCGGATCTCGTCAATGGCCGCCCCCCGGGCGATCTCGCCGGCCACCGGGTCGAGCACTCTCCACTTGAGCTCGCTGAGCTCGGTGGAGGCGGCCAGCACCCCCTCGATGATGATCGCGAAGGCCACCACCCCGCCTACGAAGTCTTCTTCGTGCCGGGTGACCTGGGTCGCGAATTCGCGGATGGGGTTGAGGATTTTGCTGGTGTACTCGGCGCCCACCGCGCGAATCCATTCGATCAGCCCATCCTTGGGATGGCCGAGGTCGATCAGGTGATTGCGGAAGATCATGTGATGGCGGGCCTCGTCCAGCAGTTGGGTGCTGAAGAATTCAAGCTCCGGGATGCCGGGCGCGGTGGCGACATAATCGGCCAGCACACGGGTAGCCGCCTCTTCATCCAGTGACCGGTAGATCAGTTCGAGGGTGAGCGCTTCGCGCAGCGGGCCCGGGGTGCGCATGTACTCCGGCGTCTGGACTGTGCCGGAATGCCCCAAGGGACGCCCCCGCAGGGTCCCCTGCGCCACCTCGGTGAACCAGTAGGCCAGGTCGCATCGTTCGACGGTCAGTTCGACGTTGGCCGCACCGTCCAAAAGGGATGGGGCAGCGTCCCAGTCGGCCTCGGCGGCGACGACATTGGTCATGGTGGTCCTTCCTTAGGGGGTTGGCGGATGACCGAACCGGCGAAGCTGATCAGTGGCGTGCCGTCATAGTGGGCACCGGAGACGGCTTGAGCCACGAGCAGATCATGATCGCCAATGTGGTGATCGTCGAGCACCTCGCAGGTCATGTGGGCCAGGCACCCTTCCAACAGGGGCGCACCGGTCAATGTGCACGCCCGCCACGCGACGGCCTGGAACTGGGCATCGCCCGGCCGCCGCTGCGGGTCGGCGAACCGGCTGGCCAGCCACCCCTGCTCCTCTGCGAGGACGTTGACGCAGAAACGCTTGGCGGCCTTGGCCATCCGCGTGAACCCGGAGGGGCTGCGCAAGCAGGCGCCCAGCACCAACGGGTCACGCGACACGGGCACGATCGCGCTCACCGTCGTGCCGTGGCGCAACCCGTCGTGATTGACGGTCAGCACGGTGACGCCGGAAGCGATGCGGCGCAACGCCTCTCGGGCCAGATCATGGTTTGATGCCAGCGAGGCGGTGGTCACCGGTTCGCTCCAAGCTTGGCCGTTTCGGGCATCGCAGCGGGTGACGTCGGCGCCGGTACCCGCGCCTGCGATTGCGAGCCTGCCCGCATGGCGCGCATCAACTGCTCGTAAATCGGGTTGGGCATGGGTTCGAAGGGCAGGCCGAACGGCTTGAGGAAATTGCCGAAGAGCCCGCGGTCACCGAAGACGTGGAACGGGATGGCCAGCAGCGCCCATTCCGGGCCGATCAGCAGCATCCACAAACCCACCACGGCCGCCTGGGTGATCAGGCTGTGCATCGTGTTGTACAGCACGTAGTACGCCTTGGAGATCCGGCCGTCCTTGCTGCGCCGGAACGCGATCGCTCCGGGAATGTAGCCGATCAGATCGATATACAGGAATAGCAGGATAAAGGGTATCCATCGAATCTCGCCGAAGTGCAGGACGATGAGCACGATCGAGGCCACGAAACCGACGAGGTACTCGGCTCGGTGTAGCCGGAAGGTCGTCGGTGTCTCGAACGGGTTTTTCTGATCCATGGGACAACTCCTTTCGCGGTGCCTGCGGATCAGGTCAGACGGAGCGGGTGCCCCTCGTAGTACTCGGCCAACTGCTCGGCCACGCTCACCCGCGACGGGGGATGGAAGGCCAGTGCGCGCACCGCGGAGCTGAGATAGGAGATATCGAACGACCGCATGAAGGCAAGACCGCCGAGCATCTCCACGGTGTCGTCCATCAAGCTCGCCAGCAGGTCCTGGGTGGCATAGCGGGCGGTCAGCACCGCGGCGACGGATTCGTCGCCGCTGAGGCCGTCATCGATAGCCTTGGCTGTGCCGTCGACCAGATTCACCGCCGCCTCCAGCCGCACGCCCAGCGCCGCCCGGCTTGCCGGGGTCCCCCGATCGTTGTGCAGCACCATTTCCACCAGGGCCGAGGCGGTGCCGATATAGGCGGCCGTGGTGAGCAACTCAAACCAGGTGAAGCCCGCGGTTTGCAGGTCGTCGAGGCGGTGCAGGTCCTCCGGGGTGCTGCTGATCACGAGTTCCGTGGGGACCTTGACATTGGTGAGGGTGACCTCGTGGCTCTGTGCCGCACCCAACACCGGGTTGGTCCAGAACGGCTTGGTGGAGATGCCGGGCGAGCCGGCCGGGATCAACAGCAACGCCAGGCTGGGACGGCCGCCATCATCGGTGATCGCGACGCTCGCGGTGAGCACGTCCATCGACGCCGACAGGCTGCACGGCTTCTTCGAGCCGTTGACGATATAGCCGTCATCGCTTTTCTCCGCCACCACCGTGGGCAGCAGGATGTTCTGGTCGGTGCGACCTTCGGCCCAGCCGGAGGCGAGCAGCAGACCGTCGGTGGCGATTGCGGACATGAGCTTGAGCTGTTCCGGGGTGAGCCGGTCGGCCGATGCGGCGAGGCTGAACAACATGGCGACGGTGAAGTGATGCATCACGGAGGCGACCGCCAGCGACGGTGAGAGCGAGCCCACCGCGCGCTGCACCTTCACCGCGTCGGCGGCGCTGGCTTGCGGCCCGGCATACTCCTGCGGCACAAGCAGACCCGGCCCGCCATGCCTGCGGTAGATCTCCACCACCTGGCTGTCCGCGCTTTCGCGGTCGGCCAGCGACAACTTCTTGAGCGCCCTGATCAAGCCCGGATGATACTTCTCGCACGTCTTACGGGCGTCCTTCAAGGAGCGCAATTGCTTTGCGTTGGAAGCCATATGGACTCTCCTACCGGCGTTGACACTCCAGGCAGTATGGCAATTTCGGCTTACCGCGCCCTGATCCTGGCCTGACGGCACCATCCTGGCCTGAGGCACGATCCTGGCCTGATGGCACGTTCATGAATGCGTCAGCGGACGATCAGCAGGACGGACGTAGATTCATGTCGGGAGGTATGTGGACATGGGTATGGATGCTCTGGAGCTAGCGTCGCGACAAGCGATGTCCTATCTGGCTGGACTGGGGGAACGCCGCGTGGGTGCCACAGCCTCCGCCTCCGAGCTACGCGCGCTGCTGGGTGGGCCGTTGCCGCATAACGGTTCCACCGACTCCGACACGCTGGATGTACTTGAGCGGGTGGACGCCGCCGGGGGACTGGTGGCCAGTTCCGGACCACGCTATTTCGGCTTCGTGGTCGGCGGCACCCGCCCGGTGTCGATCGCGGCTGACTGGCTGGTCAGCGCCTGGGATCAGAACAGCGGCGTGTTCGAGCTTGGCCCAGCCGTGGCGGTGGCCGAACAGATCGCGGCCGAGTGGCTGGTGGACCTGTTCGGGCTGCCGTCGGGCACGTCGGTGGGGTTCCCCACCGGCTGCGCCATGGCCCACGTGACCGCGCTGGCGGCGGCCCGGCACCATGTGCTGGCCAAGACCGGCTGGGACGTGGAGACCGATGGGCTGCAAGGTGCACCTGAGGTCACCCTCGTCGTGGGCGAGCACCGTCACCTGACCATTGACTTGTCCCTGCGCTATCTGGGTTTCGGCACCGGCCGGCTCAAGGTGGTGCAGGCCGACCGCCACGGCCGGATGCGGCCGGGACTGCTGCGCGAGATACTGTCCAAATGCAGCGGTCCCGTGATCGTCTGCGCACAGGTGGGCGAGGTCAACACGGGAGCGATCGACCCGATCGCTGAGATCTGTGAGGCGGCACATGCCAAGGACGCATGGGTTCATGTGGACGGTGCGTTCGGCCTGTGGGCCGCGGCCAGTCCCAAGCTCCGGCCGCTGGTCGCCGGCCTCGATCAAGCAGACTCATGGGCCAGCGACGCGCACAAGTGGCTCAATGTGCCCTACGACTGCGGTCTGGTCTTCGTGGCTCGCCCGGAGGCGCATGCCGGGGCGATGCTCAACCAGCGCGCCGGCTACCTTCCGTCGGCGGTCGCCGACAAGCGTGATCCGATCGAGTGGGTGACCGACTTTTCGCGGCGAGCGCGCAGCCTGCCCGTGTGGGCCACGCTTCGCACGTTGGGCCGCAACGGTATCGCCGAACAGGTCGACGGATGCTGCGAGCTTGCCCGCCGGTTCGCCAACCGACTGCGCAAGATCGACGGTGTGCAGGTGCTTAACAAGGTGGTCCTCAATCAGGTCATGGTGCGCTTCGGCGACAGCGACGTCTTGACCCGGCAGGTGATCGACCGCTTGCAGCAAGGCGGGGAATGCTGGTTCGGCGGCACGACCTGGAACGGGCAAGCCGCCATGCGGATCTCGGTCACGTCATGGCAAACGACCGCCGTCGATGTCGATCGGGCGGTCGAGGCCATCCGGGCCGCCATGAAGTGAACATGAATTGAAAACTGGCATTTGAATTTTGTTTAAAACCGGGCGTGGCGCGGAAAATCGGCCTGTGCTCACCTTTTCTTTGCTCGGTACGATCGAGATTCGAGGCGTTGGTCACGTCATCCGCCCGCTGCGGCCGATGCGGCAGACACTCCTGGCTGCCCTTTTATCGGCGGAGAGCAAACTCGTGTCGGCCGACCTGCTGGCAGAGGAGCTATGGGGCACCACGCCTCCCGCCAAAATGGAGAACGCGTTGCAGGCCCAGATCAGCAGGTTGCGCCGGACCCTGATCAGGATCGAGCCGGATCGCCATGAGTGCAGGCTCATCAGTGCCGCGGCAGGATACCGGTTCGCGGCGCATTGGAGTGAGATCGACGCGGTGGCCTTTGTGCACACCATTGAGCTCATCCGCGCACGCGGTGGGGCGGACCTCGCACGTGACATCGCTGACCTGAGAAGCGCTCTGGCGCTGTGGCGGGGGCCGGTCTTCGGCGGCCTGTCCGGCGGCCTGCTGTGCCAGACAGCCGCGGCCAAATACGAGGAGGCACGGCAGGCGGCGCTGGAGATGCTGTATGACCTGGAGCTCAAGAGCGGTGCACATGCGAAGATCCTCCCCGAGTTGGCGGAGCTGGTGGCGAACAACGGCATGCAGGAACAGTTCTGCAGCCTGCTGATGGTGGCCCTCTACCGGGTGGGGCGACAAGCCGATGCCCTCAACGTCTACCGCGACCTTCGCGAGCGCTTCAACGCCCAGTTGGGGATTGAGCCCTCCCCGGTGTTACGCGAGTATGAGAGGGCCATCCTCAACCATGATCCGCTGTTGATGCGGTTCGACTACGACAAGGTGGCAACGCAACGACGCTAGTGCGCGGCTTACTGCCCGGCCGCCACGGGGATGGGACTGGCCTTACGGGTGACCTTGCCAGTCTCGTCGAAACCGTCGTTGTACCTGAACGCGGTGGGGATGCGGTCATGGAATTGGTAATCCTCGACGATGAGCCCGTTTTCGTCGAGCGCCACCACGTTCTGCCCGGCCATCTGCAGGTCGCCGGTGTCGCGGTGGACCATGGCCCAGTTGAAGCGGACCAGGTTGTGGTGGCCGATGGCGGTGTAGGCGGGCCTGAACACGTATCCCATCGGGTGGTACAGATCGGCGGTGTAGGTGACCTGTTCGGCGATTGCTTCGCGTCCGCGGAACGGGTCGCGCCGGTAGAAGATGTATACGGCGTCGGGGGAGTAGAGTTCGTCCACCTTGCGGCGGCGGGCCTGTGGGTCGGTCTCGTTCCACAGTGCGACATAGCGCTCGGCAAAGGCGTTGGGAGACATCATGTTTGAAGTGTCGCAAGTGGCCCTGGCTGATCGCTGACGTGACGCTTACTCAAGGCATCCTCTGCTGGATCACCTGGACCAGATCGGCGGCCACGGCTTCGCCCTGTTCGCGGATGAAGAAGTGCCCGCCGGGGAACTCGCGGCAGCCGAGGTAGGCCGGTGTGCGTTCGGCCCAGGCACGCATCGCGCCGGCCGGCACCAGCGGATCATCGCTGCCGGCGTAGGCCACGACGGGGCAATCCAGTTTGGCACCGTCGTCGCGGTAGCCGGTGACCACCGCGATATCGGCCTGCAGCGCGTCGGTGAAGGCAAGCTCCGCCGTGACTGCGGCGCGGGCACTGTCACTGGCGATAGGAAGGCCCGTTGGCGACCACGCGGCGGCGGCGACCAGGGATGGCCCGGCGAGCCCGGCCGCGCGGAGGGCGACGCCGAGCCGGTAGGCCAGAAGGGCACCCATGGAATGTCCAAACAGGACATAGGGTCGCTCGTCCGGCTCGGACTCGAAGATCTCCACCAGCTGCTCCAGCAACGGCTCGAGCGAGGTCAGCAACGGCTCACGATGGCGCTCGTGGCGCCCGGGGAGATGCACCCGCTGGCATGCGATGCTGCTGGGAAGCAAGGTGGGCCAGCGGCTGTACATGCCGATGCCGCCACCGGCGTAGTGAAACAGGAACAGCCGTACCGTCGCCTCGGGATCGACCTCCGGCGGGCGCAGCCACTGACCCGTGGTCATGGGGTCGCGGGCGCCGTTTCCTCGCGCAAGACCCGGCGCAGCACCTTGCCGGTCGGGTTGCGCGGCAACCTGTCCACAAAGGAGTACCCCGTCGGGATCTTGAAGTCGGCGAGCCGGCCGCGCAGGAACACCGCGAGCTCACGAGGGGTCACCCGCTGGCCGGGGCGCAGCACGAGGGCGGCCCGCACGGCCTCGCCCCAGCGCGGATCGGGGACCCCGAAGACCGCCACATCCGCCACGGCTGGGTGCTCCCGCAGGGCGTTTTCGATCTCGACCGGGTAGATGTTCTGCCCCGCCACGATGATCGTGTCGTTGATCCGGTCACGCAGGAACAGGTACCCGTCGGAATCGAGAAAGCCCGCATCACCCATGCGTAACCAACCGTCGGACATCATCTCCGCGGTGGCCTCGGGTTTTTGCCAGTAGCCGAGGAACGCGGCCGGGCTGCGCAGCATGATCCGGCCCACCTGGCCCGGCGGCAGCGCGCGGCCGTCCTCGTCAACGATGCGCACCTCGTTGCCGGGGCAGACCCGGCCGGCCGAAGCGAGCTTGGGGTTGCCCGGCGCGTGCTCGGCCCCGGTCAGGCACGTGACGAAGCTGCCGGTCTCCGCCGAGGCGTAGGCCTGCACCAGCTCGCAGGGGAAGCTTTCGATGCACCGGCCAAGAAGATCGGGATCGATCGGAGAGCCGCCGTAAACTATCTTGCGCAGCGAGCGGAACTTGTGCCGCGACGCGGCGGGCTCGGCCAGCATCATCTGCAGCATGGCGGGCGCGGCCCAGATCAGGCTCACCCGCTCGCGCTCGATGAGCTCGACGGCTTGCTCGGCGATGAACATGCGGGTGACGACGTTGGTGGCCCCGACGTTGAAGCAGTGCATGAACCAGGCGTAACCCCCGGCGTGCAGGCCGGGAAAGCAGCTCAGGCTGCGATCGCTGGGAAGCCAGTCGATCCAGTCCAACCCCTGTCGGCGCATGTTGGCGATGAAGGTGAAGAACGTGCGGTGCGGCAGGACGACGCCTTTGGGCAGGCCGGTCGTGCCGCTGGTGTACATCTGCGCCACCGGGTCCTCCGGGCCGGTCCCCGGGTCGAGGTCGGCCTCGGGCTGATCGCTTTTCCAGGCGGTGAAACCGTCCATCTGCACCACGGTGCGCAGGGCCGACAGGTCCCCGCGGACCCGATCCGCCACCTTCACGAAGTCCCGTTCGACGAACAGGATTTCGGCACCCGAGTCGCGCAGGACGTGGTCGACCTCGGCCGGGGTCAGCCGCCAGTTCACCGGGACCAGGACGGCCCCGGCCTTGGCGCAGGCGACGGCGAGGTCGTAATAGTGTTCGGATTCGCGGCCGAGGTAGCCGACGCGGGAGCCCGTATCCACACCCGTTGCGAGCAGCGCATGGGCGGTCTGGTTGGTCGCCAGATGGAACCGGGCATAGGTCACCTGCCGCCCCTCGCACGTGATCACGACCGCGTCCGGGCGCTGCTTGGCGTGCAGGGCCGAGCGGGCCCAGATCGTCTCGCTCATGAGGTCGCCTCCCGCCGCGAGTCCACGTGGTCGGCCAGCGACTCCAGGGTGGGATGGTCGAAGGCCGCCGTCGCCTCAAGCTTGACCCCGAACTCCTGTTCCAGGGTGGCCCGAAGTTCGTCGGCGCCCAGCGAGTCCAGGCCCAGTTCCAGGAACGTGGTCCCGGGGCCGATCGCGGTGGGATCGTCCAATTGCAGCAGTTGCGCCACCGCCGAGCGGATGGCCTCGTGCGGTGCGAGCTTCTTCGGCGTGGGCTTCGGCCTGCTGTCCCGCGCGGCCGGCCGGGCCTGTGGCGTGCTCAGCCGGGTGAAGCTCAACCCGATGATCTCCGCGACCACCTCATCGTCCTGCAACAGCAGGACGTCGACGGCGAAATCGGCGGAACCGGGTTCGGCCACCGCCATCGCGGCCCGCAGTGTGTGCGCCCGCGGCTTACGGAAGATTCGGGCCGAGCCGATGCCCACGCCCATCAGGTTCTGGCCCGCCGCCAGCGCGGCCATGCCGTGAGTGGCACTGTCCAATATGGGCGGTGACATGTGCTGCGGGCTGGTCGCGTCGGGAACATCGAGCTCGCTGAGGGCCAACTCGCCGGTGTGGCGGCTCATCGTGCGCACCCGTCGCAGCCCGGGACCGTAGTCCAGCCCCATCTGCGCGTAGGCGGCATACACCTGCTCGGGTGTGAGCGTGTCCTCGGCCGTTCCCGGATGATTGACACGGTAGCGCAGGTCGGTGCCGCGATCGCTGAGCGTGAGCCCGGGATAGGCGCTGATCGTCGCGGTGGCGTGCAGCCGCTCGACGTCGCCGTACCGACTCACGATCTCGACCCAGACCGTCCCATCCGGACGTTCGATCGCCCGGGTCCGCACGTCGACGGGTTCCTCGCCCACGTACAGCGCCTCGGTGAAGCAGACGTCCTCGATCGGGCGGCTCGTTTCCCCATGGATGGCGTCGCTGACCTCAAGGAACATCTCCAGGTAGAACGCGGCCGGGACAAAGGCGCGCCCGCGCATTCGGTGATCTTTTAGGTACCCGAAGGAGGCACTGCTGAGCTGGGAGCGGAACTCCGTGACGCCGTCGGCGTGCGCGGCCCGCACGCCCAGGGGTGACTGCGGCGACGCCGCGCCCAGCCCGTGCCGGGGACCGTGGATCGGCAGCCAGTAACGCTTGTGGTCGAAGACGTATCCCGGCAGGGCGATGCGACGCCCGGCGCGTCCCTCGTGGTAACGCGGCCACGAAATGTTGAGCCCGGCGGTGTAGACCTGAGCCACCGCCCGGTGCACGTCGCCGCCGCCGCCGACCCAGCGGTGGCCTTCCTCCGGTGCGCTCTGGCGGGCCAGCGCGGTGAGCGCGGAGGACGGCCCCACCTCCAGCATGAGGTGCTTGCCCCGGCCGGAGATGGTCTGGATACCCGCGGCGAAGTCGACCGGCTCACACAGGTGCTTGACCCAGTACTCGGCGGTGGCCAGGTCACGCGGCATCGCCACGGCACCGGTGAGGTTGGAGATCAGGGTCAGGGAGGGTTCCTTGAACCGGATCCGCCGCAGCGCCTCGGCGAGCCGCTCGGTGATCCCGGCCATGAGCGGGGAGTGGAATCCGGTGGAGACCTGCAGCGCGGTCACGCTCAGGCCGTCGGAGCTCAGTTCGGCGGCGAACTTGTCCAACGGTTCCTTCGCACCGGACACCACAGTCTGCCGGGGCGAGTTGATCGCGGCGATGGACAGGTCGGGCCACCCGGAGAGCAACGGCGCGATCTGTGCGGCGGGCGCCTTGACGGCGAACATCCCGCCGGGCACGGCGATCGACTCGATCAGCTTGGCCCTGGTGACCAGAAAGTCGATCCCGTCTTCGAGGCTGAACAGGCCGGCGACGGCCGCCGCGATGATCTCGCCGACGCTGTGTCCAATCAGGACATTGGGCCGGACGCCGAACGACATCCACAGTTTGGCCAACGAATACTCGAAGGTGAACAGGGCGGAGTGGGTGTGCAGGGTGGTATTGAGGATCTCCATCGGCCGCGGATCGAACATGAGATCCCGAACCGACCGCCCCAGGTGCGGGCGTAGCAGCGTGTCGCACTCGTCGACCATCCGGCGGAAAAGCGGGAACTGCTCGTAGAGCTCCCGGCCCATGCCGGGATGCTGCGCGCCGGAACCGGTGAACAGCAGCGCCACCTTGCGATAGGCGACGCCGGAATCCGGCGCCGGCTGCCGTTGCAGCCACGCACCCAGGGAGCCGGTGTCGTGCGCCACGGTCGCCAGCCGGTGAGGGAAGTGGGCGCGGCCGACATTGCGGGTGTAGCACAGATCGGCGATGCCGACGCCGGGGTGCTCGGCCAGGAACTCCTTATACCGGTTGACTTGCAGCGCCAAGGCTGCCTGACTCTTGGCCGAGAGCGTGAACACATGATCGCCTCCTGCGGGAGACTTTTCGTGGCCGTTGACGGACGGCGGCGCCTCTTCCAGCACGGCCACCCCGATCGCCCCAGCGAGCCCGAAGCTGTTGACCGTCGCCCGCCTCGGCTCGCCGTCGCTTTGCCACGGCTCGCAGGTGCTCGGAATCGCGATCGGGTAGGCATCCCATGGGATGCGCTTGGAAAGGGTTTCGTAGCGATGCGGATAGATGGTGCGACGATCGAGCTGGAGCACAGTCTTTATCAGGCCACCGATTCCGGCGGCCGGTTCCATGTGGCCAATGTTGGATTTGAGCGAGCCGACCACGATCGGGCGGCGGCCGGGGGTGGCGAATACCCCGTTGATGGAGCCCAGTTCGATGGGATCTCCGAGGGGGGTACCGGTTCCGTGTGCCTCGACATAGGACACCTCGGCCGGACTCACCCCGGCATCGGTCAGCGCCGCCCGCATGATGGCCTCCTGCGCGGCGCCATTGGGCGCGGTCAGCCCGGCGCTCTCACCGTCCTGCCCGATCGCCGTGCCCCGGATAACCGCCAGCACCCTATCCCCGTCGCGCTGCGCGTCGGGGAGCCGCTTGAGCACGACGACCCCGCAGCCCTCGGCGCGCGCGTAACCATCCGCGGCGTCATCGAACGCCTTGCACCGGCCGTCAGGGGCGAGGACCTGACCGGCCGAAAGGATCGTGAAGATCCGCGGATGGTGTAGCGCGTTCACTCCGCCGCACAACGCCAGATCGCACTCGCCGTGGCGCAGTCCTTGCACCGCAAGGTGCAGCGCGGTCAGCGAGGATGCGCATGCGGTGTCGGTGGTAAGGCTGGGCCCGCGCCAGCCGAGGAAGTAGGACAACCTGCCGGACAGGGCGTAGGCGCCCATGCCGGTGGCCAGTTGCCCGTCGAGCTCGGCGTAGGGCACGGCCTCCAGCTCGAGCGCGAAGTCGAACGGTGTCGCTCCAATGTAGACACCGCTGTTGCTGTGCCGGGTCGCGGTCGGGTCAAGGTTGGCGCTCTCCAGCGCCTCCCACGCCGTCTCCAGCAACAGGCGCTGCTGGGGATCCACATAGACGGCCTGTTTCGGCGCGATGTTGAAAAACGGCGCGTCGAACTCGTCGATGCGGTCCAGGAAGCCGCCGGCCGTGGTGGTGATGCCGTCGAACGCGTCGACCTCCCAGCGGTCATGGGGCAGGGGGCCGATGCCCGAGGAACCGGCACTCAGGAAGGCGTCCAGGCCGTCCAAGGTTGTGCTCCCGCCGGGGAAGCGCAGGCCCGCGCCGATGATCGCGATACCGTCGCCGGTCATTTTCCGCACACATCCCTCATCACGTCGTCCCACAGGGCGCGGTGTTCCGGCGGCTCGCCGGACGTGTCGCCGTGAGCAGACTCGATGAACAGGTCGGGGAGCACCTCGTCGGCCAGGTAATGCGTCATGCTGTCGATGGTGGGATTGTTGAACACCACCGTGGCGCTGATCTGACAAGCCAGCTCCGCTTCGAGATGTTCCTTCGCCTCCGTGAGCTGCAGCGAGGTGAGCCCCATGTCGAAGAAACTTTCCGAGGTGGACAGCTGTTCATCCTCGCCCATCAGGAGCGACGATTTCAGTACAGCGATGATCATCGACTCCAATGCTTCGCGCCGTTCGGACAGGGGCAACGACCTCAGCCGCACAATGCTCACAGTGGATTGCATAGTTAAGTAGTAGCTCCCGCATGTGATGTTGCCCTGACCCTGCACTGACGCGTGGTGCGGATCCGCCGGTCAGCGACGGGCAAGTCAATCGTCAGCGCCCTCTGGCAGAGTTCAATACGCCAGGCAGAACAACCACTGAAACAACCACGGAGAGGTCTCCGTAGCGGCCTATCGGAATCCGGGTTCTGCCCGGGGGAGCCTCTGGCTCACGCAGGTTCGAATCCTGCCCTCTCCGCTTCGAGGAGCGCGGTGAACCGTCCGGGAGGTTCACCGCTGTTCCCATGTCCATCAGTGAACTCGCGTGATTGAGGGAGAACAATGGCAGCCGAAGCCCGTAAGATCAACGTAACTCGGCTCTACACCGACGCCGTCGGCGAGTCGCATTTTCTTGACGAGACGCTGGAACTTCAGGAAGCCAACTTCGCGCCACCGGCGCCGCCGATGTACCTGTCGTCGCCCGTCGAGGCCAAACAGGCCGTCTTTCTGCTGCTGCCCAGCGGATACTTCGGCGACCTGCACCCGGCCCCGCGGCGGCAGCAGATGACGCTCGTCAACGGGGAGCTCGAGGTGCGCGTCAGCGATGGCGAGGTCCGCCGGTTCCGTCCCGGTGAGACGGTTCTCGTGGAGGACACGTCCGGCAAGGGGCACGCGACCAAAAGCATCAACGGAGAATCCGTCGTCTTCGTCGTCCAGCTGTGACGGGACCGTCTCATGAAAATCACCTTGTTTGAGCAGGCCGCCTACCGCTACCTGCCACCGGACTTCGCCGAGCACCACGACTCCGTGTGCGATACCCCCTACTCGCTTGTCACGCACGACGGCATGTACTCGTCGATGCGCAACTTCCTCGACGAGCTGATGTTCGGTGCACGCAGCGGGTTCGACGGCATCGCGGTGACCGAACACGCCCAAAGCAGCTACGACCTGATGCCCAACCCCAATGTGGTGGCCGGGATCCTGGCCTACCAGACCGAGCAGGAAGAGCTTGACGTGGCGATCTTCCCGATGGGACGGTCGCTGGGAAAGACGCGCGAACCCGTGCGGGTCGCGGAGGAGTACTCGATGCTCGACGTCATCAGCGGTGGCCGGCTGGTGGCCGGCTTCCCGGTCGGGCTCAGCTACGACGCCAGCCTCAATAACGGCATCCCGCCGATCGACGTGCGCGGCCGGTTCAACGAGAACCTGGATCTGGTCCTGCGCAGCTGGCAGGATCCCAAGCCGTTCGCCTTCAACGGCAGATACAGCCAATATCCACAGGTGAACATCTGGCCCCGGCCGTTGCAGCAGCCGCCGCCGGTCTGGCTGACCGGCGTGGGCAACCCGGCCACGATGCAGCTGATCCTCAAGCGGGGCTTTGGTTTCACCTTCTTCGGCTTCGCCGGCAGCAAGCTGACCGCGCAACGCATCTTTCCGCGTTTCTGGGAGCTGGCCGATGAGGCCGGCCTCGAACACAACCCATACCAGGTCGGCTTCCTGCAGCACATCGCCGTGGCTGAGACCGACGAGCGGGCCGAACGCGAGTACGCAGAGCATGTGGAGTACGCCTTCCACACCGGGCTGGGCGCCATCCCGCCGCAGATGCTGGCCCTGCCCGGTGGGATCGACATCCGCGGAGTCCAGGCGCTGCTGCGGGATCCGTCGGACTTCGGCATTTATTGGCAGATGCGCCAAGCGTCGCTTCGCGACCTCATCGACAGCGGGACCGTCATCATCGGAAGCCCCGAGACCGTGGCCGACCAGCTCACCGACCTGTGCCGGCAGCACCGCATCGGGAATCTGCATGCCCTGCTCGGATTCGGCTCGATGCCGCGCGAGCTGGCGATGCGCAATATCAAGCTGTTCGCCGACGAGGTGGCTCCGCGGCTGCGCAATCTGTGGCAGGGCAGTGGCTTCGAGCATCACTGGTGGCCGGAGCGGCTTGGCGGCACGCTCCGCCGGAATCTGGGAGAGAAGGTGTCGGCCTGATGGTAAAGACAGAAATCGTCGAGACCTGGGGTGGCAAACTGCCCATCACCGTCAGCGTCGCGGGCGCGGGCCAGCCACTGCTCTACCTACACCAGGCCGCCGGCCTGGCTTGGGATCCGTTCCTGCAGCACCTGAGCGAGCGGTACACCGTATATGCGCCACAGTTTCCGGGGACCACGCCCGGCAACCCGTATGCCATCCACACCGTCGACCACCTGTGTGACCTGGTGCTGATATACGAGGAGCTGGTGCGCCACCTAGGGCTCAACCAGCCGGTGGTGATCGGGCAGTCTTTCGGTGGCATGCTCGCTGCCGAGCTGGCCGCGCACTTCCCGACTCTGCCCAGCCGTCTGGTGCTGCTGGCCCCGCTGGGTCTGTGGCGTGACGACGCGCCCGTGGCCAACCTGCTGGCTGCTTCCGCAGATCGGTTGCCGGGGCTGCTGTTCCACAATCCAGAGGTTGCCGCCGCCGCGCTGGCCATGCCCGAGGATCCGGAGGCGGCCGTGACGGCGACCTCGCAGATGGTGTGGTCGTTGGGCTGCGCGGGCAAGTTCTTCTGGCCGATTCCCGACCGCGGACTGCGTGGGCGGCTGCATCGCATCACGGCCCGCACCCTGGTGGTGTGGGGAAGGCAGGACGCCTTCGTGCCGGTGAGCTACGCCGACGAGTTCGCCGCGATCGCCGACAGCAAGGTGGTGGTGATTGAGGACAGCGGGCACCTGCCGCAGATCGAGCAGTTCCAGCAGACCTCATCCGCGGTGGACGATTTCCTCGTCCGCTGAACGTGACGTTTGCACTCGTCGGCGGGGTTCGTGCCTAGCCGGGTCAGTTTGCGGACGGGCATGGGTTTCTCCCCCGGTCGGCGGCGTGGCGTGCCAGCCGCAGCGCGCCCTTGTCGCCGACGTAGGCGAAGCGGCTGGATGATGTGGCCTATGTCGACATGCGGCCATTGGGTCCGGGCGGAAGGGTTGCCAGCGGCATGGCACTCTGGTGGACGTGCGTGCGACTGGTTCTATGTTCGGTCTTGCTTATGGTGATGCCCTTGGCAAGCCGGTCGAATTCAAGAAGTATCCGGCTATTGTGGCCGCTTTCGGGCCCGGTGGTCCGACCGAGCTGCCGAAGAAAGCACTGGTGACCGACGATACGCAGATGGCTTTGGCGGTGGGTTGGGCGCTGCTCAAGGACGGCGATCTGGTGCAGAATCTCACCGCTAACTTCATCACGTGGATGAAGTCGCCGGATAACAACAGAGCTCCGGGAAACACTTGTATGCGGGCATGTTTGAAGCTTGACTACGGGCTGCCGTGGCAGCAGGCGAGCATCCGCAGCTCGAAGGGCTGTGGGGCGAACATGCGGGTGACGCCTGTGGGGCTGGTGAAGTCCTATGACGACGACACCGTGGCCTATATCGCGCAGCTGCAGGCGGCGATCACCCATGGGCATCCGACGGCGCTGGCCGCGGCGGAGCTGACGGCGTTCGCGGTGCGGTTTCTGATAAACGGCGCCGCTCTCCACGAGCTGCCGACGCTATTGATTGAGCGGTGTCGCTCGCAGCGCGACGTTATGCGATTGGATGGCTTCAGCTCGCCGGACGGGTGGGACGAATGCCGAGCAGCACTGGAAAACGTGAAGGTAGCACTGTCTGCAAAGGATGACGGCGGGGACGTCTGCGCGAAGACGGGCGAGGGGTGGATCGCCGAAGAGGCGCTGGCGTCGGCGCTGCATGCCGCGCTGCGACATCCCGATGACTCGGTGGCCGCGCTAGGGCGCGCCTGCGCCACCAACGGTGACTCTGACTCGATCGCCTGTCTGGCCGGCGCTTTCCATGGCGCGGCGTATGGGATGGATATCTGGCCCGTGGAGTGGAGCAAGAGGATTGAATACCGCGACCAGCTGACCCGGCTCGGCGCGGCCTGGGACTGAAGTCGCAAACCATTGCCCATCCGCCTCAGAGCCTGGTGGTAAAGGGTGTCAGTGAGCTGTTGCCCCGATCCTCGTGGATGACTGACGGGGATGGCGACCACGAAGCATGTCCATATTGGACAGGAAGGCGGGATCCCCGCTATAGAAGAGGTTGTCTAGGCCTTTGTTCTGTGGCAAGGAATTCCGCCCGTGTCTTTGCACCCTATCGGATCGCTGATGCCGGATGCGCGGCCGGTGATGTTCCAAGCCCAGGAGATCGTCTCGTCGGTGCCGGGTCGCGGTGATCATAGAGCTAAGTTGGCTCGCGGAAGGCAAGTGTCAGGCTTCGCGTCCCGCCGCCGGAGCTCGAGGTGGCGCGCCGCGGTGGTCAGGAAGCGGACGCGCTCCGGAAAGGACGGTCATGTGTAGCGTGCCCGCCGTCGACAAGATTCGTCAAATGGTCAACATTCAAGATATGGAAAATGACATCGCCACAACGCCTTGCAGGAATCGATAAATTGATTGATACTAATTACCGGCCGTGAGGAGCCAAGCACGTTCGGTGAAACCCTACCTCCACCACCCGTGTCGCTGTCCTTCGCCGTGCCAGCGGAACGGAACTCTGGCCTGCGCCAGAGTAACCCCTCAAGACGGAAAGGGAACCATTATGCCCTTGTCAGAGGCGGACCTCAGGAACCTCGGGGACACGCCCATCACGTTCGAGTCGACGGCATACCCGGAAGTGTTCCTGCGCATGGACGGCACCGGGGTGAACAGTCAAACCAGTAGCGGCGGCGGAAAGGTCAACTGTAACTTCCGCCCCGCCGACAAGGAGAAGTTCAAGCTTCGCTCCCAGGCCGACGGTACATTCTCGATCGAGTCGATCGCCTTTCCGAACGTGTTCCTGCGCGTGGACGGCAGCGGGGTGACCTCCCAAACCACCAACGGCGGCGGCACAGCCAACTGCCAGTTCAACGCCAACGGCGGCATCTACGAGAAGTTCAGACTCCGGCCCCAGGCCGACGGTTCGTACTCGGTCGAGTCCGCCGCCTTTCCCAACGTGTTCCTGCGTATGGTCGGCACCGGGGTGACCAGTTACACGGCTCAGGGCGGCGGGCTGGTCAACTGTCAGTTCAACGCCAATGGCGGCAGCGACGAGAAGTTCAAGCTCCACATGGCCGATCAGAGCCTCAACTTCGCCAACGCCGAGATCCAGCAGCGGAACATGTGGTGCTGGGCCGCGAGTTCCATCAACATCGAGAAGTTCTACAACCCGGCCTCCGCGTGGACCCAGTGCACCCTCGTCAACGACCAGTTCGGCTTGAACAATTGCTGCGGCGACGCGGGCGGGGTGGCCCCATGCAACAACGGGAACTGGCCGACCGGGTCGCTGCGGCGGATGAACCACCTGCGCGAGGAGCTATTCCGAGCCCTGACACCCGTGGAGGTCGCTGCCGAGTTGGCGAAGTCGCAACCGATCGGGGTCGACACGCATTGGGAGCGCGGCGGAGGACACATCGTCGTCATCCGCGGACGCTGGGAGTCCGGCGGCACCGAGTGGCTCAGGATTCACGATCCCTGGGACGGATTCGTGGACGTGACGTTCAATGTTTTCCGGGACAATTACACCGCCAGCCGCGGGGTCTGGTCCCGCAGCTACACGACCGCGCGCCAAGCCCAAGGAGCTTAGGATGCCACTGCACCTTCCCGAACCACCCAACGGCGCGCCCGACGATGTCCGGTCGAAGCTCCGCAAGTTCGCCGAGGAGGGCAAATTCACCGGCAAGGCGCTGCACGGCGCCCGGAAAGAACAGCTCGATGTCTCCACCCCGCACCAGGTCTTCACGATGGGACTCGACGACGTCCTCGCCGGCGGCGGTGTTGACCGGGCGCGGCCGGCGGGCTGGCGTTACCTCATCGAGGAAGCCGGGCAACCGATCGCCAGCGCCGAGACCTCGGCCGGGCCGGACGGGACCCAGGAGGTGTCCCAGTTCACCGAGGGGCCTTTCGTGGCCGCCACCGACAAGGCCATGAAAATCGTCCGGAAACTGCCCAAGCTTGAAGCAGCCGGCTTCGAGCTGCGGCTGTTGCGCATCCCCGCTGTGTATCAGATGGCGTTGTGGCTGCACTCCGCGGAGGAGGATCTGCTGGTGCCACTGGAACCATCGTCGATCGGCAAGGAGGGTAAGGCCATGCCGGCGGACGAGTTCTTCAACGATCTGGCCGAGCTGGCCCGCGCAACGTCTTTCCGTGCTGAGCCGGATTAGCCCTTTAGCAGGCGTCGGTGATTGTTTCTAGCGCTCCAAAGTAGAAGGGCCTTGCCCTGCTTGGGTTGCGACTCCAGCGCAACCCAAGCAGGGCAAGGCCTTGTGGTGACCACGATATCGCGTGAGCCGAGCGAAACTCGGCCCGGCGACGCAAGGTGGCGGCCCGGCACGGGCTGCCGGGGCATTGGGACGGGCGGCCGGCGGCGATACTCAAACAAGACTCATATGAGATCGGCGGCAATGGTGAAGCGATCCCGTTCGGTGGGCTGTTCGCGATGCACCCACCAGCCGCGAAGGATCAGTCGCTGTGATCCATGTGCTCGCGGAGGCTGTGTGGTCACATGTCGGTCCACACCTCGTCCACGTGAGCGGAGCATTCGTCCCGGCTGCCGGTCGTGCCGTCCGGCCGCCAGCCCGCGGGCACTTCCAGGTCAGCGGGCCAGAGCGAGTATTGGCCCTCATCGTTCAGACCGGGGTCCCGGCGGCGTGGCTGGACACCTGCACCCTGGACGCCGCCGTGGTAGGTGCGCATGCGGCGCCGGCCTTCGTCGGCATGGAACCGCCGGTCGTCGATGCCAACCCGAACGACAACCTGGCGCGGTCAGCGACGCCCACCGCGTCTTCGACGTTCTCGGGTTACTCCCCGGCCCGCGTCAACGACGGAGTCCGGGACACCCGCCTCGGACCGTCATACAGTTGGGCCAACAACCTCGGCACGTACCCGCCGAACAACCCCGAATGGTCATGCTCAACTTCGGCGCTGCCAAGACGTTCCGCCGCGTCGTCGTCTACACCAGCGAGAGTTGTCCCATCCGGGAGTTCGGCATTCAGGTGCTGAGCGGCGGTACGTGGGTCACGCCCGCCGGCGGTTCGGTCCGCGGCAACACGCAGCTCAGCCGGACCATCAACTTCGCTACCGCGCAGAGCTCGCAGTACATGCGCGTCCTCGGTATACGTGGACCGACCCATAGGGCGCACCTGGAGCCATGTACAGCACCGTCACCGACCGGTACGCGCACACCGCCCAGCTGGTCAACCCGAGCCTCAACTTCCGCGCCGTCTTCCAGAGCAGCAGCTGGGGCAGCGCGCCGACCACGGCATACACCACGGTCTCGGCGGACATGGACCGGATCGTGTTCGACCACGACCTGCTGATCTGCCAGTCGCAGAGCAACGCCGGCACACGCAACTCCCGCCCGCAGGCGTGGGCGAAGAACGTCGTCAGCGTCAGTGGGCAGTACCACCGCAACACCCTGGCGCGCACCGATGACGCGTGGAGCAGTGGCGCCTTGATCGGCCCGGCCGCCGACGGGCGCCTCAAGCCGGATCTGTCCCACTGCTACGACCAGATCAACACCACATCGTCCGCAAGCGCCACCTCGTACACCTCGACCTTCGGCGGTACGAGTGGAGCCACCCCGATCACATGCGGCAACTTCGGTCTGCTGTTCCAGATGTGGGCCGACGGTGTCTTCGCCGGCTCCCCGGGCCTTGGCCGTGATGTGTTCGACTCCCGGCCGCATGCCGCGACCGCCAAGGCGCTGAGATCAATCAGGCGAACCAGTATCCCTTTAGCGGCACGGCACACGACCTGACCCGGGTCCACCAAGGCTGGGGCACCGCCAGTGTCGGCAACCTCTACGCACAAGCCCAGGCGAACGGCTGGCGGCTGCCGATCCTGGTAAACGAGACCGACCTGCTGACCGCGGGCACGCGTCGCGCGTACACCATCACCACGGATGGCACCCAGCCGCTGAGGGCGACCCTGGTCTGGACCGACCCGGCAGGCTCGCCCAGCGCCGGACTTCCCGGTCAACGACCACACCACGATCGAGAGCCCGGGTCGCGGAACGATCTGCATGTGGTCGCGATCTGCTGATTGGGGCGACGGCTGCGGTCAGGACCGGCGCGCCACGTCGCTGGGCCAGAACTCGATATAGGTCACAAACCCTTGATCTTTATCGAACCTGACGTAGGCGACGATCGGGCCGAACTGCCAGCAGTCCACGGCGAGCAGCAACGCGCTGCTATGGGGTACACCGAATCTGTCATGGACGGCATGCCTGCTGTCGTACAGCGAGAAGCCGTACGGCAACGGCACTTGCAGCGGGTGCTGCGGCGTCGGCCGGCGGAATCTGACCGAAAACAGCCACCAGTCGTGGTCCTCGTCCTGGTACAGGGTGAGGTCGGCGTTTGCGACCACCGGCTTGAGGCGGACCTCGCCCAGGCCGTCGTCGAGGGTGGCGATGGTGGCCGCCGGGTCGGGGTAACCGAGCCGCGCAAGCCACGTACGCAACGGGGCATCGGTGATCCGCAAACCGACAAGGGCGATGTGCTCGTCGGCAGCAGCCTGCGCACCGACTGTGTCGGCCCACGGCGGGCGGGTGGTGAACGGCTGGTATCGGCGGTACAGCTGGTCGTGCAGTATGCCAGGATCCACCACAATCTCGGGTTTGCGCAACTCGTCGCGGCTGCCGGCGGTCAATGGGATCTGATGCCGTTGGCAGAACGCCACGACCCGCGCGAAGTAGTCCTGGTCTACGTCGTATCCAAGCCAGTCGAAGATCATGGCCTCGACCAGCGTCTCGCCCTCCAGGACGGCGAACTGTCCCTCGGTGTCGAGCCTGACGATCGCCGGTCGGTCGGTCGCCGGCTCGTCGGGGTGAAGCCAGTAGCCGAAAAGGTCACCGTTGAACCCGTCGACGACCACGGCCATGTGCCCGAGGACCTCGTCGATGGCGCGGTTGTTGGCGATCACACCGGGGTCTTGCTCGCCCTGCTGGTATTGCGGGTCCAGCAACGGATGCAGCTGCCCCGGGGTAAGCACGTGCACCTCGGCGAACGGCGGCACCGAGCCTTGCCCGCGCAACACCCCGTCGAGCTCCAACTCCGCCAGCCGACGCAGGTCGTCAGGAATAGCGCGGCCGCGCAGGCGGTCGCCGAGATGATCCTCCACCCGACCCATGAGGCTCCCACTCAATCTCAATCGGACGACGTTTGCCGCCGACCATAGCAACGCGGTAACGCGGAGCGGCTCCGGCCCGTTCGTCCACTGCGAGTGCAGGCGTCCCGTCTTCTCGGCACCACCGCGAAAGGCCGCACCACAGGGCCACCCGGATATCCGTAACTGAAGACAAGTGGCATGATCGTAATGCACTGGCGGTATCCAGCAGGCCGCACGCTGGGCTGGCGGAGGTCTTTGCGCGCTTTCAATCGTCCGTTGTGGACGATCGCGGCCGTGGATGAGGCGGCGGCAATCGCAGGGCGCGGCAAGGTTGGGCACACTGGTGCAACCTGGCGCCTGGCCTGAAGTGTGAACGAGCGTGACTACGGCCGACTTCACGAGCTTCTACCACGCTCATTTCGCTGACACGGTGACGCTGGTGTACTCCTTCACCGCGGACATGCCCGCGGCTCAGGATGTTGCGCAGGAGGCGTTCGCACGGGCGTGGCAGCGGTGGCCGCATGTGTCGGGCTATGACAACCCGCTGGCCTGGGTGCGCCACGTTTCCATCAACCTGGCGAACTCACGCTGGCGGCGGCTGCGCACCGCGCGCGGATTCCTGGAGCGCCAGCGCGAGGAACACGAGGCCGAACTCAACCCCGATCACGTGATGGTGGTAGCCGCGCTGCGCAAGCTGCCACGTAATCATCGCGAAGCGATAGTGCTGCACTACCTGGCGGACATGCCGATCGACGAGGTGGCGCAGCATCTGAACGCGCCGCTGGGCACGGTAAAGTCGTGGTTGCACCGTGGCCGGGCGGCGCTGGCCGCAGCGCTGGTCATCGAGTTGCCTGCGGTAACGACGCCGCCAGCCGATCAAATCATCAAGCGGGGAACACAACGTCGGCGGACCAGCGGTCGCCGCCGATCTGCGCAACCGCAAGTTCGCCGTTGGCCGTGTCGAAAACGAACAAGTCCAGCCTCGCGACGAGGTGGCCATCATCAGGTACGGGCCGCGGACCATTGGTGCTGCCCATCTGCTCAACGCCTACATACTCAACGAGGCAACGATGGACTTCGACATCACACGGACAACCGATACTGTGGACCTGGTGGTCGGCGGACGGTACCGGCAACTGGCGACACCGACACAGATGCGCCAGGCCATCGCCATCATCGGCCGCCCGAAGCTCCCGCCGGGCACGTGCGCCCCGCCGCAGTGACCTGCCTAGCCGCTTTGCCCAGCGCCGCAACGGGCCAATTCACAGACCGAGCACCTGGCCTTGTTGTCGACGGTATCCGCGGTATGCATCGCCTGGAGACACCATGTCGTGTTTGTTGCGCGGCCGGGCCCGCCATCGACCTGGA
Source organism: Allorhizocola rhizosphaerae (assembly GCF_003426775.1). Taxonomy (GTDB): domain Bacteria; phylum Actinomycetota; class Actinomycetes; order Mycobacteriales; family Micromonosporaceae; genus Allorhizocola; species Allorhizocola rhizosphaerae. The sequence continues at coordinate 46,597 of NZ_QJUG01000013.1, forward strand.
CGACAGGTGCTTCGAGGCCTACTTGATTCGCCCACCCTCGTGACGACTTTGAAAGCCCGCATGCGCGTAGTGGTCGGCGATGAGATGAAACGACTCCTTCGGCTCCCAACGGTAATCCGAGGCGGGATCGGAGAAGTCGTCCCGGATTGTCTTGACAATCGCCATGCTCGCCGTGTCCAGGTCCAGACGTGGGTCGGTGGAATGCGGATGGGTGGGGTGGATGAGTTCGGAGACGGCGACTCCGGCGACGCGCGCTTCGTCGAAGATGTCCAGCATTTTCAGGTGGTACGCGGCCTGTGCGCTCTCGTCCCGGCAGTATCCATCCAGGATCGTCGGCACGGGCCGGGAGCGGTCGACGATATCCCAGAAGAAGAAGGCCCGTTCCTCCGCAGCGGCGTAGGTCGCCGTCCCGAACTCGGCGATGAGGATGGGCTTGCCCCAGCGACGGTATCGTCCCACCTCCGCCAGGTGCTGTTCGCGCGTCTTCGAGGTGGGCAGGTACTGGTACATCAGGCCGATGTAGTCGAACCACCGCCAGTCAACGTCTTCAAAGTATGCCGCCGAGTAGCTGAGGCTGCCCCGGAAGTTGGCGCGGGCAACGGCCGCGGCTTGCCCCAGGAAGGCGTCCAGCCGTGGTGCGGCCGCCGTGAAGTCGACTTTCGCGGTCGGCGTGAGCAGGTGGTGGTCGGCATCGGCGTAGATGTTGGCCATCCGTTCGTGGTACTGGTCACCAGGGATGATGCCGGGCGTGAAAAGGAGGTGGACGGCGCCGACGGTCAAGCAGATCCGGGCGCCGCCGGTCCGGAGTGCCTCGGCCAGCCGGGCCGCCTCGGCAAGGTGATCGAGAATCTCCGTCTGCGGCCGGTCGACGAGCCGCGGCTGCAACCATACGTGCAGATCGCGCTCGGCCGCGGCGGTGGCGGTGGCGGCCAGGCGATCGAGGTCGCTGCCGTAGACCGTCACGGAGTTGGCGTTCAGCTGGTCGCTGATCAGGCTCAGCTCGGAGTTCATGTGGTCATTGCTCCACCTGGCCCGCGACAGCGCACCCTGGCCGGTGGCGAAGTTGGTGCCGGTGTCGTAGGCAACACCTCGGAATGTCATGACTGGCATTTTCGCGCCGGGTGAACGCGGCAGGCATCCTCGAACGTGCGCGGTCACCTGACCGGTTGCGCATGCACGAAGGTGTCTGGTCGTGCGCGGAGTGCCATCGTATCGGCACCAGGTCGTTTCAGCTCAAAGAGAGCATCGAGGAGTCACCTATGACGATGGCAGGTACCATGCCCGCCGGGTCCGCGACTTCCGCGGAGAAACTGTCCGAATTGGACCGGCGGCATATTGTTCATCCGCACCAACGGCACGACCGCCGCGACCGCCGGATCATGGTGCGGGGCGAGGGATGTAGCGTTTGGGATGCCGGCGGCCGGGAGTACCTGGACGCCATCGGTGGCGGCATCTGGGTGGCACAGGTGGGTCACGGGCGGCGCGAGCTCGCCGCCGCGGCCACCGCCCAGATGACGGAGCTGGCCCACTTCACCGGCTTCTTCGAGTATGGCAACGACAAGGCGGCCTTGCTCGCGCAGCGGTTGGTTGCGTTGGCCCCCAGCGACATCACCAGGGTGTACTTCACCAACAGCGGCTCGGAGGGCGTGGACACCGCAATCAAGGTGGCTCGGATGTATCACCATCTCCGCGGCCAGCCGGACCGCAACTGGATCCTGGCGCGTCACTTCGGCTATCATGGCTCCAGCTATGGCAGTGGGACGGTCACCGGCATCCCGATGATGCAAGAGAGGGTGGGGCCCAACCTGCCGAACGTGGAGAAACTGTCCGCCCCTTACCCGTACCGCTCTGAAATGTACGGTGGTGAGGAAGTCACCACCTTCCTGTTGCGGGAGCTGGCCGGCACCATCGAACGCCTGGGCGCGGAAAACATCGCCGCCATGATCGGCGAACCGATCCTCGGTGGCGGCGGAGTCATCGCACCGCCGCCGGATTACTGGCCGCGCGTTCGCGAGCTCCTTTCCCAACACGGCATCCTGCTGATCGCCGATGAGGTGATCACCGCTTTCGGGCGTACCGGTGCTTGGTTCGACTCTCCCGGGCGCGGCATGGACGCCGACATCATCGTTACCGCGAAGGGACTCACCAGCGGATATGCCCCGTTGGGCGCCGTGCTCATGCGCGAGGCAGTCGGCGAGACGGTGGCCCACGCCGGGCCGAGCTTCTTCCACGGGCACACCTACTTCGGGCACGCAGTCTGCTGTGCGGTAGCGCTGTCCAATCTCGACATCATCGAGCGGGAGGACCTGCTGGGCCGGGCACGGCAGATCGGCGAGTGGTTCTCCACCGGCCTGGCGGCCGCGGCCGGGCTGCCCGCGGTGGGCGAGGTTCGGGTGGAGGGCGCGACCGCAGGGATCGAGCTCGTCGCCAACCGCGAGACCCGCGAGCCGGTCGCTCCCGACCTGGCGCTGGCCGTCGCGGACGAACTCTATGACACCTATGGCATCATCACTCGCAATTACGGGCCGACGCTCGTGCTGTCACCGCCGCTGGTGCTCGACGAGCGGCAGGCACGCCGCACCACAACCGCGATCCTCGAAGTGCTGTCCCGTCTCGACGTCGCCGCAGGCCGGATCTTCCCGAGTATCTGAAGGAGTTGTGGTGCTGTGAAGGCTGCCGTCATACCCGAAGTCAACGCCGCATGGGAGCTTCGCGAGATACCCACCCCGCAACCCGGGCCAGGTGAGGTGCTGATCCGGGTGCGCGCGTGCGGGGTCTGCTACAACGACGTTCTGGCCACTATGGGTGCGATCCCATTCCCGGCAAGCAATCCCGCGGTGACCGGCCATGAGCCGGTGGGGGAAGTCGTCGCCGTCGGACCTGGCGTCACCACCCGTCACAACGGTGATCGTGTCGGCGTGACCTGGGTCCGCTCCGGTTGTGGCCGGTGCGACTACTGCCGCCTGGGTCTGCCGGTGACCGGCCAGACGGCGATGAACTGCCCGGCGGCGGTGACGACCGGGTTCAGCGCACCCGGCGGGCACGCCGAATATCTGGTGACGCGCGCCGACGACACGATTCTCTTGCCGGACAACCTCGCCGACGAGCTTGCGGCCCCGGTGCTGTGCGCCGGTTACACCGCATGGTCGGCGCTACGGGCGGCCGATCCGCAGCCGCACGAGCGGGTGGCCGTGCTGGGTATCGGCGGGCTCGGCCACCTTGCCGTCCAGTTCGCCCACGCATGCGGCTTCGAGACCATCGCCGTGACTCGCTCGCCGCAGAAGTTCCAGACGGCCAAGGAACTCGGCGCCGACCTCGTTGTGGCCAACGGGGAGAAGCTGCGCAAGGCCGGCGGTGCGGACGTGATCCTGTTGACCGCGCCGTCGCATGGGGTCGCGTCGGAGGCGTTGCAGGGGTTGCGGGTCAACGGCCGGATGGTACTGGCAGGCATCGACGGTACCGAACCGTTCACCATTCCACCGGCGTTGCAGTACCCGTTCTTCGCCCAGGGTCAACGAATCATGGGCGCGACCCACGGCGGCCAGAGCTACCTGCGGGAGGCGCTCGACCTTGTCGCCTCGGGCAGGGTCACGCCACGCGTCGAGGTCTTCCCGTGCGACCGGGTGGCCGAAGCGGTCGGCCGGGTCGCCAAGGGCGAGGTGAGATTCCGCGCGGTCATCACCTATTGAACGGCGCGAAAGTGAGCCCCCGGCCATGAAATGGACCGGGGGCTCACTGCCGCGGTGAAGCGGCTACGCCGCAGTGAACCGGACCGGCAGTGCCCGCAACCGGTGCAGCACGAAGCTTTGCTTCCATTCCAATGCAGACTCCGGCACGTCCAGCTTGAGCTGAGACAGGCGGCGTAGCAGCGTGCCGAAGGCGATCTCACCCTCGGCCCGGGCCAGCGGGGCGCCCAGACAGTAGTGGATCCCATGGCTGAAGCCGAGCAGGTACCCAAGATTCTCCCGGCCCAGGTCCAACCGGGCCGGATCGTCGAAGACGGCCGGATCGTGATTGGCCGCCGCCGCGGCGATGACCACGTGCTCGCCTTGCTCGATGGCAAAGCCCGCCACCTCCAGCGGCTCGGCCGCGAAGTGGTAGGTGATGCAGGAGACCGGACTGTCGAATCGCATCAGCTCATCGACGGCGTTGGGCAGCCGGCTCGGGTCGGCCCGTAGTTCGGCTTGCTGCCGCGGGTGGCGCAGCAGCGCCAGGATGCCGTTGGCGAGCAGGTTCACCGTGGTCTCGAAGCCCGCGGTGAGCAACAGCAGGGCGTTGGACCGCAGCTCGAGGTCGGTGAGCCGGTCGCCTGCCTCCTGCGCGGCGATCATGCCGGAGATCAGGTCGTCGCCCGGCTCTGCACGGCGCCTGGTGACCAGCTCGGCGAGGTAGGTGTCAAACCAGCGCCCCGCGGCGATGATGTCATCGAAGCCAGACGATGCGTTGATTCCGGTCAATACCTCGGCGTGGCGCTCGAATTCGGCGCGATCGGCGAACGGCACGCCCAGCATCTCACTGATGACCGCGATCGGCAGTGGCAGCGCCAGCGTCTCGACCAGGTCGGCCCGGCCTTTCGGCGCGATGACGTCGATGAGCTCATCGGTGATTTCCTGTATCCGTGGGCGCATCTGCTCCACCCGCCGCCGCGTGAACGCCTTGGATACCAGCTTGCGCAGCCGGGCGTGATCGGGCGGATCGGCGAACAGCATGTGCCGCGACAACGGATAATCATCGCTGGCCAGAGGATGGAAGCGGTGGAGTTCCGGAGCGGCCGCGCTCACGCTGCGTACCAATCGTGGATCGGAAAGCGCCTCCCGGGCGGCGCCGTTGCCGGTGATCAGCACGGCCGGCATGCCATCGGGCAGCGCCACCCGGTGGACGGGACTGCGGTCACCGAGCGCGGTGAACAGCGCCTCGGGGTCGCCGAACACATGGGTAGTCAAGGGAATCTCGCCTGTGCGCTGGAGCATGTCAATCCTCGTTGGATAGTCGGTTATTACCAGGCCACCGGCAGCGACGCGAGGCGCTGCACGTCCGCGTCGCGGTAGGTCGGGACCTCGCCGGCCGGGACGGCGAGCCGCAACGTGGGTACCCGCTCGACGAGCGTGCGGAATGCCACCTCGAGTTCAAGCCGGGCAAGGTTGTGCCCGAGGCAGTGGTGGATGCCGAAGCTGAACGCGAGGTGGTTGGCCGGGGGCGGCCCGGTCACGTCGAGGCGCTCGGGATTGCTTGTCACGCTCGGATCGAGGTTCGCGGCCGCCATGCTCACCAGCACTGGGTCCCCGGCTTTGATGGTGTGTCCGGCGATGTCCACGTCGGCGACCGCCACCCGCGCCAGCTGCTCCACCAGCGACACGTAACGCAGGATTTCCTCGACCGCGCCCGGCACCCGGTCCGGATCGGCGGCCAGCTGCGCGTACTGCTCGGGATGGTCAAGCAGCGCCAGGGTTCCCAGCGCGATGACGCTGGATGTGGTGATCGTCCCGGCGACCAGGATGGCCAGGGCGAAGGCCGCCAGCATGGCGCGGTCGAGCTTGCCTTGGCGCAGCGGTCCGGCGACAAGCGAGTCAAGCACTCCCGGTCCGGGATCGCCGGCGGCCTTCTGATCGATGAGCCGGTGGAGGTACGCGGTCAGCTCTGCCATCGCCGCGTCGGCTCGCTCCGGATCGAACAGCCTTCGAACCGCCGGTTCGAAGGTCTGCCGATCGGTGTAAGGCACCCCGAGGTGGGCGCAGATCACCATCAGCGGCACCGGGGCGGCGAAGTCTGCCACCAGGTCGGCCGGCGGCCCCTGGGCCAACAAAGCATCCAGCTGCTCGTCCACGATCTGCTGGATCCGCGGGCGAAGCGCGGCGACCTGCCGGGCGGTGAACCGGGGCACGAGCAGCTGCCGTTGCCGGCTGTGCTCAGGCGGGTCGACGCCGAACAGCGCACCGGCGAAGCCACCCTCCTGTTCCCGCGCCATCTCCCGGGTGGCCCGCATCCTCAGGTGGCGCGGATCCATGACCGGGTAGTTCGGATGATCGGAGCGGCTTGACACGCGTTTGTCGGCGAGCAGGGCCCGCGCCTCTGCCGGGCCGGTGACCAGCCAGGCGATCCGCCCGTCGTAGAGGCGGACGCGGGTGAGCGGGCCCATCTTGTTCAGCCTCGCCATCTGCGGCGACGGGCGGTAGGGACATTCGCGTGCCAGCGGATAGGCGGGCAGTTCGGCCATCACCACACCACCGGCAGTTCGTAGAGCCGTTGCAGCGTGCCGTCGTTGTTGTTGCTGCGCAACTGGTCGGTGGGCTTCAGCGAGCGCAGGTTCGGCATGCGCGCTGCCAGCGTCCGGAAGGTGATCTCCAGTTCGAGCCGGGCCAGGTTGTCACCGGGGCAGCGGTGAATGCCATGGCTGAACGAGAAGCTCGGCCGCGGCGGGCGCCGGATGTCGAAGCTGTCCGGGTCGGGTGTGATCGCCGGATCGAAGTTGACCCCGGCGCAGCTGATGAGGATCCCCTCGCCCTTCTTGATCGTGTGACCGCCGAGGTCGATGTCGTCGATGGCAACCCGGGCGAACGCTTCCACCAGTGACACGTACCGCAGGATCTCCTCGGCTGCCGCGGGGACGAGGCCGGGATCGGCGCGCAGGGCGGCCCACTGCTCGGGATGGTCGAGCAGCGCCAGCGTTCCGAGCGAGATGACGTTGGTGGTCGTGTCGGTACCGGCCACGAGCATCGCCATCGCGATGTGGATCAGTTCGTCGCGACTGAGCGTGCCTCGGTGCAGGTGCTCGGCGATGAGGTCGTCGATGAGCCCGGCCCGGCCGGCACCGGGGTTGCCCTCCTTCTTGGTGATCAGCCGGTCGAGGTATCGCCCCAGCTCATCGGTGGCCTCCTCGGCGAGCTCCGGGACGAACAGCTTGCGCGCCGGCACCTCGAACTCCTCGTGGTCTTCGTAGGGCACCCCCAGCAGCAGGCTCATCACCATCGACGGCACCGGCTGGGCGAGCTGGCTGACCAGGTCTGCCGGCGGCCCCTGGCGCAGCATCGCGTCCACTTTGCCATCGACGATGCGCTGAATGTCGTCGCCTAGCTGGGCCGTGCGCCGCAGCGAGAACCGCGGCATGATCATCTGCCGCTGCCGGGTGTGCTCCGGCGGGTCGACGCCGAACAGCACGTCGGCGTAGCCGCTGTCGACGACCTTCTCGAACTCCTCATTGAGCAACGGGTAGTTGCCGTGATAGGGCCGGATGGACACGCGGCGGTAGTCGGAGAGGATGGCCCGCGCCTGCGCGGCACCGGTGACCAGCCACGCGGTCCGTCCATTGTAGAGCCTGATCTTGGTCATGGGGCCCGATTCCCGCATGGCCACATGGTCGGCGGATGGCCGGTACGGGCAGCGCGACGGTCGGGGGATCGGAAACGCCGGCAATATCGCATCCGGTGGCGTATTCGGTGGCATAGTCATGGTGTCATCGTCGAGCCGGGCTGTGCGACCGGGCACCTCTCATCGTGCGCGGCCGAGGCGCCGCTGTCGGGCAGGGCGAGCCACCACGGGTTCGCCCGCGCCCACTCGATCGTGAGCTGCAGCCCGTCGCGTAGCGACGTCCGGCAGGACCAGCCCAGCAGCCGCGAAGCCTTGGTGGTGTCAGGGATTCGGCGTTCCAGGTCCTGGTACGCCGGCCCGAGCCGCCGCCCGGCGTCGACCGCCACCGTGGCCGCTGCCCCGGTCAGCTCGGCGATGAGCTCCACGGTCTCCCGCACGGTCGTCTCGACCATGCTCCCGATGTTGAAGACCTCCCCGACCGCGCGCGGGCTATCGGCCGCCAGCAGCGTGCCCGCCACCGCGTCGTCGACGTAGGTGAAGCAACGAGTCTGCCTGCCCTCGTCGTAGACCACCATCGGCCGCCCGTTGAGGGCGCGGTGCAGGGATCGGCTGAGCACATACGCCGGACGCTGCCGCGGGCCGAACACGTTGAAGTAGCGGACGATTGTGGCCTCGAGCCCGTGTTGCCGGACGAAGGCAAGGGTCAGGTGCTCGGCAAGCGCCTTGGCCGACGAGTACGCCCAACGGTCGGCCGTGGTGGGTCCGAGCACCCGATCGCCGTCCTCCGGCCACGGCACGGCGGGGTTCTTCCCGAACACCTCGCTGGTGCTGGCAAGCACCAGCTTGCTGCCGCTTTCGCGGATCAGATCGAGGACGTTGCGGGTACCCAGAAAATTTATGTCTATGACGTCCAGCGGCCGGGCGAGATAGCGGTCCACGCCGACGACGGCGGCCAAGTGAAACACGATGTCGGTGTCCCGGGTGATGGCCTGGCGCAGGCTGCCGGGATCGGTGACGCTGCCTGCGACGTAACGGGCCTGACCGCAGGGTGGATCCGGTGCATGAGTGTCGAACACTGTCACCTCGTCCCCCCGCGCCAGCAGTTGCTCCACCAGATGACTGCCGACAAAACCACTCCCGCCGGTCACCACCACACGAGCCATGTTCAGCGTCCAATCCCGCGATAGACGTAGCCGAGCTCATCCAGGAGCGCGACTTTTTCCTTGGGGTAGTGGGCACGCCCGTCCACGATCACGCACTGCTTCGCCACCGGCAGGGCGGCGAAGTCGAGGTCGGCGAACTCCTTGTGCAGAGCCAGAATCGCCAGGCAGTCCGCGTCGGCCACCGCGTTCACCAGCGACGGCGCGGGGGCGATCCCGAACGCGGCCTTGACCTCTATCGGGTCGGCCAGCGGATCGTAGAGGCGTACCGTGGCGCCGCTGGCGGCCAGGGCGGCGACCGCCGGGACGACGGGTGTGGCCCGCAGATCCCCGGTGTCGTTCTTGTAGGCCAGGCCGAGCACCGCGACCGTCGCCGACGCCGGATCCTTGCCAAGCCGGCGCAGTTCGTCGATCACCAGTTGGGCGGTGTAGCGCGGCATCCCGTCGTTGACCCCCCGCCCGGCGGGAACGGTCCTGATCTCCAGCCCCCTGCGGCGGGCCGTGTGCGCCACCATCCACGGATCCTTCGTCAGGCAGGAGCCGCCCACACCGACACTGGGCAACAGAATGTTGACCTTTCCGTTGCCTTTCGGGATCGTGTTGGCGGCAGCGATGACGTCAAGCACGTCCACATCGAACAGTTCGCTGAACATCGCCAGTTCGTTGGCCAGAGCGATGTTCAAGTCGATCCACCAGTTGCTGGCCAGCTTGACGATCTCGGCGGCCTCCAGTGACTCGACCACCACCACGTCCACGCCCATGGCCCGGCGCCAGAACGCGGCCACGCTCGCCGCGCTGCCGGTACCAAGCCCGCCGACCACGACGGGCAGCGTGCGCAGATCGCGCAGGGCGCTTCCCTGCGCGAGCCGCTCCGGCACGAACGCCAGGCCAAAGTCGATCTCACCGGCCAGGCCGCCGCGCTCCAGCAGCGGCAGCACCAGCTCGCGAGTGGTACCCGGGGGAACGGTGCTCTTGAGCGCGACGAGCTGCCCGGCGCGCAGGTGCCGGCCAAGCTCCAGGCATGCCTGCTGGAGCTGGTCGCCGGCCAGTGAACCGTCGTCGCGAATGGGCGTCCCAACCGTGACGAGCACAACGTCGCACCCGGCGACCGCGGCGCAGTCGCCGGTCACGCGCAGGCGGCCGGCCGCAACCTGAGCGCTGACAAGGTCTTCGAGGCCGGGCTCGCGCATCCGGCAGCGGCCCTGGCTCAGCTCGGCGATCAGGTCGGCGTTGATGTCAACCCCCACCACCTCGGCACCACGTTCGGCGAGGGTGGCCGCGAGCGGGATCCCGACATAGCCAAGACCGACCACGGCCACGCGGAGTGTTGTCTGTGCCGGCAGGAACCGCATAGCCACATCGTCGATGTCGCGCACCGGCGTGGGCATCTCCCAGCGTGCGAGTTCGGCGTTGCCGCCACCGCCTCGCAACGCCGGAGAAGCGCCACATGCCATGCCGCCCTAACGTGATCGCATGCCTAGCTGTCGTATCTGCGGCGGAGTCGTTTCGGAGTTGCTCGATCTGGGCCGGCAACCCTCGGCCAATCGCTTCCTCGCGCGCGCGGACATCGCGCGGGAGTTCATGTTCCGGCTGGCCATCGGGATGTGCCACAGCTGCACGATGGTGCAACTCATCGAGGATGTGCCGGAGGAAATCCGGTACCACGACGGGTACCGGTACCGGGCGTCCGGTTCCGCAACACACCGGCGGCATTTCGCGCGGGTCGCGCGGGAGCTGCTGGCGACGGAACTGGCCGGCCCGAACCCGTTCATCGTGGAGATCGGGTGCAACGACGGGGTCATGCTGGAGACGATCGCCCGCGCCGGCGTCCGCCACCTGGGAGTGGACCCGGCCAAGGAGGTCACCGAGCTGGCGCGGGAACGGGGAGTCAACGTGCTTGACGCGTTCTTCGGCGATTCCGTCGCGGAGGGCATCCGCGCCGAGCACGGAAGCGCGGACGTGATCTTCGGCGCCAATACCGTGTGCCACATCGCTTACCAGGATTCGCTGTTGCGCGGGGTAGACACCCTGCTGGGTCCGGATGGGGTATTCGTCTTCGAGGAGCCTTATCTGGGTACCGTCATCAGCCAGATGGCCTTCGACCAGATCTATGACGAGCATGTCTACTACTTCACCGCACGCTCGGTGCAACAGATGGCGCAACGGTACGGCTTCGAGCTTGTCGATGTGGGACGCTCCCCGCTGCACGGCGGGGAGATCCGGTACACGCTGACCCGGCCGGGGCGGCGGCGGCCCTCGCCCGCGGTGGGCGAGCTGCTGGCCGACGAGCGTCACCGGGGGCTGGCCGATCCCGTGACGTTTCAACGGTTCGCCGACGCGGTGGCGAAGATCCGCGACGACCTTCTTACTCTGCTGCGGGACCTGCGGGACCGGGGTAGCACCGTCGTGGGCTACGGCGCACCGGGCAAGACCGCCACGGTGACCAACTATTGCGGGATCGGCCCGGAGCTTGTGCCGTTCGTCGTCGACTCGACGCCCGCCAAGCAGGGGCTGCTGGTGCCGGGCTCGCACCTGCCGGTGCGGCCCCCGCAGGCGTTTACCACCGCGAATCCCGACTATGCGTTGCTGTTCGCCTGGAACCACGCCGACGAGATCATGGCCAAGGAGCAGGCATTCTCCAGGCGTGGCAAGTGGATTCGGTACGTGCCGGACGTGAGGGTGGGCTGAGCGGAAGCCGGCTGTCATGACCGTGGTCCGGGCAGAGGTAGCCGCTCGCGACGGATGGCATCTTCCTGCGTGCGACTCTCGCCCACGTGACCGCTGGTGACACGGCGATCGCGGAACGGAGCAAACGGAAAGAAGCGCGTGGCGCGGAACCGGTGAACAATCAGGTAAGCAACCGATTATTCGAAATCTATCGATTGGTTGCTCCTTCGTTTCCCGGTGATTGGAGGCTGCATGGACGCTGGGATCGAAAAGGCGGTGATCCGCGTCATCGAGTCGATGCGGGAGAACCTCGGCGACGAGCTCACCATGGACGACCTGGCGCGCACCGCACGATTCAGCAAGTTCCACTTCTCACGCATCTTCCAGCGTGTCACCGGCATCACGCCGGGCCGGTTCCTTTCCGCGCTTCGCCTGCAGAAGGCCAAGCAGCTGCTGGTTTCCACGGACCTCAACGTCACCGATATCAGCCATCGGGTCGGCTACACCAGTGTGGGAACCTTCAGCACCCGCTTCAGCAGCAGCGTGGGCATCTCGCCGGCGACATACCGGCGCCTGGGTGGCTACGTGCCGGCCTTCGCGCCCCAGGTCGCGCAGGCCGGGGACGGCGCCTCCCGTGCGGGTGCGGTGGTGCGCGGCCGGGTGCTGGCCGCGCCGACGGTGCCAAGCGGCGCGATCTTCATCGGGCTCTTCCCCGATCGGCTCCACCAAGGGCGGCCCGCGGCACACGCCCTGCTTCGTCAGCCCGGCCCCTACGTGCTGCGGGATGTCCCGCTGGGCACCTGGCACCTGCTTGTCCACCTTGTCCCGGGCAACCACCCGCCCGCGGTCATGCCGGGGGAGATGCCGTCCTACGTCGGGCGGACCGATCCCATCATCATTCGCAGCCCCCACGAGCTGTGCACCACAGATGTCCTGCTGCGTCCCATGCACCTGTTCGATCCGCCGGTGCTGCTGGCCATGATCGATGTGCGCCCCACGGCGCCGGGTGTGGCGGCGGCCGAATCCGGTTCGGTAGCCAAGATCAACGGCGCGCCGTGCGGGTCGTCGCCCGAGGCGACATTTGTCCACCGCCGCGGTGTCGCCGACCGGGCCTGGCGCTAGCAATGCGCCGGATTCCGTGTCTGCCTTAGACTCCCGTGCCTCCGTTGAGCGTGCCCGCACCCTCGATCCGCATGCCTTCGCCGACCCTGTCCGGGCGCTGGACTCCTGGCCCGCCGGGGCGCGCCGAGCGTCCCGGAAACAACGCCAAGGCGGCGACCGCGCAGATGGCCGCCGCCGCGGCGACGACGCCGAAGCCGGTGCGCAGCTTGGCCGTTACCTCAGCGGGTAAGGCGACATCGCCGGTCGCGCCCGCGACGATTCCTGATAGGACGATCAGGCCGGTGGCACCGCCGAGGGCGAAGGTGGTGTCGGCGAGCCCGTTCTCGGCCAAGGGGTGTGCCTTTCCGGCCTCCAGTACGATCACGGTCTGCGCCACGGCGAAGGCGGTACCGATGCCGAAGCCCAGGAGCAAAGCGCCCGTGAGCATGTCACCGGCGAAACTGCCCGGCGCCGAAATGGCAAGCAACACCAGTGCTCCGGCCAGAATCATTGCGGTGCCGAGGACAGCGGCCGCACGCGGTCCAAACCGGATCAATGCGGGCTGAGCCACGCGCGATCCTGCGACCGACGTCAGCGTGAGGACGGTCAACGCCAGGGCAAGCGTCAGGGGCGGGTAACCGAGCACCTGCTGCCCGTAGAGGGTCAGCAGAAACAGCGTCCCGTCGAAGGACACTCCCACCAGGAGCAGGAGCGCGACACTGCCGGCGGCGCCGCGGCGGCGCAGCCGCCGCCACGTTCCGGCCGGCGCCGGGGAACGCTGCGCGGGGTGCCCGTGGTGGGCAAACGCGGGTTGCCTCAGGACCAGCGCCAGCACGCATACGGCGACGACGAGATAGCCGGCGAAAGTCCATCGCCAGTCCAGGTACCCGGCGAACGTGCCGCCCAGCATCAGGCCGATCGTGCCACCGGAAGCGCCGATCACCGCCCACCACCGCAACACCACTCGGTCGGTTGGCCGGTTGCGCAGCGCCGCTTGCAACAACGGCGCCAGAGCCGGTGCGATGAAGGCGGCGGCGGTACCCTGCAAAACTCTCGCGATCAGTAAGGCGCTGGTGGACCAGGCCCCGACGGCCACAGCCGAGGCGAGCGCGAAGAGCGCCGCACCCGCGACAAGCGTGCGCCGGGCGCCGATCCGCTCGGTGACTCGGTGGCCGAACCCGAGCACAGCAGCGAAGCTGAGCAGATAGCCGGCGATGAGCCAGGAAGCGCCGGAGGCGGTGATGCCGAGCTCGGCCCGGATTGCACGCAGCATCGGGTAAAGGATGGTCCCGTCCACCATTATCAATGCGAATCCCGCGTACAGTCCGAGCAGGTTGTGCCACCGGCGTGGCGCGAGCCCCTTCCCGCTGCGGCGCGATGCTCCGGACACGTTCTCCGACAGGCTTGCCACACTCACTCCTTGTCGTCGTTGTCAGCGTTACGGGACCGTACACGTTCGCCTCGGGTTGTCAATGACGGCTCAGGACAGCACTGCGGGAGACGTCCGGGCTCCATGACTGCGCCTAGCGTAGGTGCCAATCAAGGAATATGTGCCAGGTGCATTTCTCGATGCATCGAGGTCCGTGACAACGAGAGCGGGTTGCCGTGTCGGTCATGCATTCGTCGATCTCCGCCAACCTGATCAGGCGGCTCAACGGGACGAGCCACCGGTTGGCGCTGAACACGTTCATGCTCATTGTCGTGGCGCATTGGGCGGAGCATGTCATCCAAGCCATACAGATCTGGGTGCTGGGCTGGCCCCGGACCGAGGCGCTCGGCCTGCTGGGCGTGCCTTTCCCCTGGCTGATCAAATCCGAGTCGCTGCATTACGGGTATGCGCTGGTGATGTTGCTCGGCCTGTGGGTGCTGCGGCACGCCTTCGTCGGCCGCGGCCGCAGGTGGTGGATGGTTTCCTTCTGGATCCAGGCCTGGCACCACTTGGAGCACTTCATCCTGCTGTTGCAGGCGGCCGTCGGCGCCAACCTGTTCGGCCGGCCGGCGCCGGTCAGCATCGCGCAGCTCATCATTGCGCGGGTCGAGCTTCATCTGCTCTACAACGCTTTGGTCTTTGTGCCCATGGTCGTGGCGGTCTACTTCCACCTGCGTCCCAGCCGCGAAGAGTTCGCGACGCAGAGGTGCAGCTGCCATCCGCGCCCGGCGGTGTCGATGTGATGGGGTACCGGACGATCCTCGCGCACACGGGAGGCCTTGCCGCGGAGCACATGTGGGTGGTCGTGCCGATGGCGATCATCAGTGTCGTGCTCATGGTGGTGCTCGCCCGGCCCAAGGCGCCACCGCCCGGCAAGCCGGAGTCACGGCTGGAATCCCGGCCGAAGTCCGGCAGGCGATAGCCGGGCGTGCGGCGAAAGTGCGAGAGCGGCGGAGCTTCACATCCGCCGCTCTCGTCGCCGTTTCTGATCAGCCGATCGAACCGAGCCACCGGCCGATCTGCCGGGCCGCCGCAAAGGCCGACCAGGCCACCAGCGCGACGAGCTCCGGGTCGCCATACCCCGCCGCCTGAACCGACTCGACGTCGCCGTCGGTCACTTGGTGGGAGGCAAAAGCCGTCAGCAACGCGAGCCGCCCGGCGGCTCGGGCCGTGTCGGGCAGATCCGAGACCGGCCCGTCGAGCCAGGCCCGGCTCGGACCGGGCGGGCGCCTGTCCCAGCCCGCAAGCCGTTCGAACACCACGCGCCG
>NZ_QJUG01000130.1 GCF_003426775.1 Allorhizocola rhizosphaerae
CGGCATGGGCCGGACGCGATCCAGGTACCACGGGTCCAACTCGGGCACCTCCAGCGCGCCCGCCGGGCGGGCGGTGGACAGCTTCAAGTCGCACTCGGGCCAGTCCTCGCCGGTGTGCTGGGTCACCAACCCGTACCAGGTGAGCGTCAGCTGCTCCCCCACCAACCGCAGGTCGTAACTGCTGTGCCACCACGCCCCATGCGTGACATATGACAGCTCCAGCTCGATCGTGGCTTCCTCGCCCGCCTCCACGGCCAGTTCAGCGAACACCTGGTCGGGAAAGGCGCGCCCGCGCAGATCGTCGAGCCGCCGTTGGGCCGCCTCGCGCTCCTTGACCAGCAGCGTGCGCTCCCGCGCCCGCCGCCGCACGCCCTGCTTCACGTCCGTGAGCTGGGCCTCGATGTCATCGGCGAAGCGTCCGGCCGCCGTGATGTCGCCGGTCGCGAAGGTGCCGGCTGATCGGAAGGTAATTCTTCCCAGAAACTTCTCTCTGGTGACCGCGATCGCGTCGGCGTCGTCCATCGCCGCCATGGTGTCGGCGATCGCCCGCAGGCGCTCCTCGATCTCGACCACCTCGGGGTCGAGGCTCTGCGGCTGCCTGCGCGTCACGATATCCACCCCCAGCACCGTGGCCGGGCCCTGCCCGGACACCCGCACCGAATCGTGGAGCAGGCCCGTCGGCAGCGGGCCGACCAGCACCCGGTGCTCCCCTGCCGCAAGCGACACGCTGCCGCGCCGCGTGACCCGTGCCCTGTCCGGAAAGACCGTGACGCCCGTGATGGGCGCCTCAACAAGCGTCATGTGTCCGAGGTTATAGGTTCGGCGAAAGGATCGTGGCGCGCCCGCCGCCGCTCCGCCACGAGCAACAGCACCCCCAATGTGGTGATCAAAACGGCGACGATCCCGGCTGCCTGGTCGGGCGGGCTCGGGTTGAGGACGGCATAGTCATTGAATATCGGGTACCGATACGCGGGCTCGGATCCGTCGCGCAGGGCGGCGCTGACGTCGTGGCCGACCACCCGCCCACCGTCCGAACCCGACCACTGGGCCGGGCACGTGCCGTAGAGTCCACCGAATGGGGGCTTACCGAGCGGTCCACTGCATTCGCCTTCGGCCCGCGCGATGACCTGCTTGCCGACCAGTCTGGCGATCGCCGGAGCGGTGGTGTTCAGTGCCAAAACGAGACCATAGAGGAGCACGAAGAGCCCGACGACTGGCCGCATGTACGCCGAGAATAGTGCCAATCATCGATTCCTGCACAGAGGCCCGCTAAAAGTTACTTATCGGTACGGTGTTGAGCGTCGCATCAGGCAGGAGTCCGCGTGACGAAACACCCATGGGAAGGGCAGGATGGCTCTTAGCCCTACTCCACCATGGGTGGGTAAACAAGTCCCAAGAAAACGACGACAACGAGGGAACGCCTGTGGCCACCGAACGCAAGCGCCCGGTGATCAGCGACGGCCTGCCGAGTCAACTGCCGGACATCGATCCGGAGGAGACACTCGAGTGGATTGATTCGCTCGACGGGGTCATCGACGAGCGCGGCGCAAAACGTGCGCGTTACGTGATGTTGCGCCTCCTGGAGCGCGCCCGTGAACGCCAGGTCGGCGTCCCACCGCTGACCACGACCGACTACATCAACACCATCCCACCGGACCGCGAGCCGTGGTTCCCGGGCGATGAGCACGTCGAGCGGCGCCTGCGCGCCTACATCCGGTGGAACGCGGCCATGGCCGTGCACCGGGCACAGCGTCCCGGCATCGGCGCCGGTGGTCACAT
Source organism: Allorhizocola rhizosphaerae (assembly GCF_003426775.1). GTDB lineage: Bacteria > Actinomycetota > Actinomycetes > Mycobacteriales > Micromonosporaceae > Allorhizocola > Allorhizocola rhizosphaerae. Next base: position 1,780 of record NZ_QJUG01000130.1, read on the forward strand.
CTCGACCTACGCGAGCTCGGCTTCGCTCTACGAGGTGGGCTTCAACCACTTCTTCCGGGGCAAGGACCACCCGGGCGGCGGCGATCACATCTTCTTCCAGGGGCACGCGTCCCCGGGCATGTATGCGCGGGCCTTCCTCGAAGGCCGGTTGAGCGAGGCCCAGATGGACGGGTTCCGCCAGGAGCTGTCGCACCCGGGCGGGGGGCTGCCTTCCTATCCGCACCCGCGGCTCATGCCCGACTTCTGGGAGTTCCCGACGGTCTCCATGGGCATCGGCGGGGTCAACGCGATCTATCAGGCGCGCTTCAATCGATACCTTCATCATCGGGGCATTAAAGACACGTCGCAGCAACGGGTTTGGGCGTTCCTTGGCGACGGCGAGATGGACGAGCCGGAGACGCTCGGCGCGATCGGCCTGGCCGCGCGGGAAGAGCTCGACAACCTGACCTTCGTGATCAACTGCAACCTGCAGCGGCTCGATGGTCCGGTCCGCGGCAACGGCAAGATCATCCAGGAGCTGGAGGCGTTCTTCCGGGGCGCCGGGTGGAACGTGATCAAGGTGATCTGGGGCCGGGAGTGGGACCCGCTGCTGGCCGCCGACGCCGACGGCGCGCTGGTCAACCTCATGAACTCCACGCCCGACGGCGACTACCAGACCTACAAGGCCGAGTCCGGGGCCTACGTGCGCGAGCACTTCTTCGGCCGCGACCCGCGCACCCGCAAGATGGTCGAGCACATGAGCGACGACGAGATCTGGGGGCTCAAGCGCGGCGGGCACGACTACCGCAAGATCTACGGGGCCTACAAGGCAGCGGTCGAGCACACCGGCCAGCCGACCGTGATCCTCGCCAAGACCATCAAGGGCTGGACGCTGGGCTCCCACTTCGAGGGCCGCAACGCCACGCACCAGATGAAGAAGCTCACGCTCGACGACCTGAAGGCGTTCCGCGACCGGCTGTTCCTGGAGATCCCGGACTCGGCGCTGGAGGCCAACCCGTATGAGCCGCCCTACTACCACCCGGGCTTCGACAGCGACGAATACGCGTACCTGATGGAGCGCCGCGCCGCGCTGGGCGGACCGCTACCGGCCAGGCGAGTATCGGGCACCAAGCTGGTGCTGCCCGAGGACAAGGCCTACGGCGACCTGAAGAAGGGCTCGGGCAAGCAGAAGGTCGCCACCACGATGGCGTTCGTCCGGCTGTTCAAAGACCTGATGAAGGACAAAAACATCGGGCCGCGCTGGGTGCCGATCATCCCGGACGAGGCGCGCACCTTCGGCATGGACTCGCTGTTCCCGACCGCGAAGATCTACTCGCCGCACGGGCAGCAATACACGCCGGTCGACCGTGAGCTGTTCCTGTCGTACAAGGAGGCCACGGTCGGACAGATCCTGCACGAGGGGATCAACGAGGTCGGCTCGACCGCCTCGTTCACCGCTGCCGGATCGTCCTACGCCACGCATGGCGAGCCCATGATCCCGGTGTACATCTTCTACTCGATGTTCGGGTGGCAGCGCACGGCCGACTTCTACTGGGCCGCCGCCGACCAGATGTGCCGCGGGTTCCTGCTCGGCGCGACCGCCGGCCGCACCACGCTCAACGGCGAGGGCCTGCAGCACGAGGACGGGCACTCGCACCTGATCGCGGCGACCAACCCGGCGGCCGTGGCCTACGACCCGGCGTTCGGGTTCGAAATCGCCCACATCGTGCAGGACGGTCTGCGCAGGATGTATGGGGACCAGCCCGAGGACGTCTTCTACTACCTGACGGTCTACAACGAGCCCATCTTCCAGCCCGTGGAGCCGGAAGGGGTCGACGTCGCCGGGATGCTGAAGGGCCTCTACCGGTACCAGAAATCGGCAGTGGAAGGTCCGAAGGCGCAGATCCTCGCCTCCGGCGTGGGCATGCAGTGGGCCCTGAAGGCGCAGCACCTGCTCGCGCAGGACTGGGGCGTGGCGGCCGACGTGTGGTCGGCGACCAGCTGGACCGAGCTGCGCCGCGACGCCGTCGACTGCGAGCGGCACAACCTGCTGCACCCGGACGAGGCCGAGCGCGTGCCATACGTCACCGAGGCACTGTCCAATGCGGAGGGTCCGGTGGTCGCGGTGTCCGACTGGATGCGCGCCGTGCCCGACCTCATCTCCCGCTGGGTGCCGGGCACCTACACGTCGCTGGGCACCGACGGGTTCGGCATGTCCGACACCCGCGCCGCCCTGCGCCGGCACTTCAACGTGGACGCCGAGTCCATCGTGGTCGCGGTGCTTTCGCAGCTGGCCCGCGCCGGCCAGGTCGACAAGACCGCACCGGCCGAGGCGGCCCGCAAATACGCCATCCACGACGTGACCGCCGCGCCCGCGGGCGAAACCGGCGGCGACACCTGACAGTCGAGATCGGACAGTCACCCGAGAGGCGCCCCGGCACCAGCCGCGGCGCCTCTCGCGTGCCAGGCGAGCCATGATAGGCATCGGCGGATGATCAGGCGGCCATTGTTCAGTATGACTGCGTCCGCCTCGCGGGGGGTGCCGATCTGGACGAGCGGGCATATGCTGGCGAGTTGTGGACGTTGAGGATCGGATCGCCGGGGCATTGCTGGGTGTGCATGCCGGGGATGCGCTCGGCGCGACCGTGGAGTTCTCGCCGTGGGCCGATATCCGTGAGAGATACCCGGAGGGTGTGCGCGAGATCGTGGGTGGTGGCCCGTTCCTGTGGCCGCCCGGGCACGCCACCGACGACACCGACCTGACCCGCGCGGTGCTGCTGGCCTACCTCCAACCGGGCGACGACATTGTGCGCACAGCGGCCGACAACATGCTCGACTGGCTCGCGGGCCGCTGGCCAGGGCGTGGCCATGGCAGGCCGCCGCGCGATGTGGGCCGGGCGACGCTGACCGGGCTGCGCCGGTACGAGGCGGGCGGCGACCCGTATGCGAGCGGTTGCGGCACCGGCCAGGCGGGCAACGGCTCGCTGATGCGCTGCATCCCGACCGCCCTCGCGGTGCGCGATCGCGACCGGCGCATCCACGAGTCCATGCGAATATCGGCCATCACGCATGCCGATCCACGGTGCACCGTGGCCTGTGCCTGCTATAACGAGATCGTGGCCAGCCTGCTCGCATCGGGTACCGCCGAAGAGTCTGTAGAGATTGGACGGTCAACCGCGACCGAGCTCGGCAGCCAGGCCGTCGCCGACGCCATCGGTTATGGCACGCATCTCAAGCCGGAGATGCTGGTCCGCACCGGGCAGACCTTCCTGGAGGACGAGGCGGCGGGCTATGTGCTCGACTCGCTCAGCCTGGCCGTCGCCGCGCTGCTCGACCCGCGGCCACTGCACGAGGCGCTGATCGACATCGTGCGCATAGGCAACGACACCGACACCAACGGCGCGATCGCGGGCGGCCTGCTCGGTGCGCGCGACGGGGTGCAAGCTCTTCCGGCGCAATGGGTTTCGGTGCTGCAGTTCGGCGACGAGTTCCGGGCGGCGGCGACGGCGTTGGCGGGACAGCGCACCGGCTAGCCTCCCCCGCTAGGATGCGCCGGTGACCATCGTCGCCCCGACCCTGACCGACCTTTGCCCGCGATGCCATTCTCGCCTGGTCACCGAGGGCGACGCAACGCCGTGGTGTGGCCGCTGTCTTTGGAATCTCGACTGGTACCAGGAGGAGCCCGGCGACGGCTGGCTGGCTCGCAGAATCGGGCGGCTCGACCACACCGCGGGATACGACCTGAGCATCAAGCTGTACGAGTCGTTGCGCGGCAAGCGGATCGAGCGGCCGACGGTCGGCGCGGCGACGCTGTGGCTCGCGCTGGTCTCGGGCCTGCTGCTCGCGGCCATCGCCGGTCTGGCCGCGCTCGGCGTCTGGCTGATCGTGGCGGGCGCGTTTCTCATGAAGCCCGTGGGCGTGCTGCTGCTCCTGCTGGCGTGGCTGCTGCGCCCGCGACTCGGCCGGCTCAAGCCGTATCTGGACGAGTACGACGAGGTCACGCGCGATCGGGCGCCGCATTTGTTCGCGCTCGTCGACGAGGCTGCGGCCGCGACGGGCGCGCCCGCTCCGCACGTCGTGCTGGTCGGCGCGGCTTGGGACGCGTTCGGCGTTACGGTGGGCCTGCGCAGACGGCGCGTGCTCATGCTCGGCCTGCCACTTTGGGCGTCGCTGCGCCCGCAGGAGCGGGTGGCCGTGCTCGCGCACGAGATGGGCCATTTCGCCAACGGCGACCTGCGCATCGGGCTTGCCACGTCACCCGCGCTGCAAACGTTCGGAATTCTCGCCGACGTGCTCCACCAGGACCGGCCCGAGGCACGGGAGGACCTGTTCATCCAGTTTTTCGCCGAGTGGGCGGCCCGGCCGTTCCTGCTCGCGGCCTCGCACACCTGCCGGATCGTGCACATGGGGCTCAACGCGATTGGCGCGCGGCAGGCCCAGCGCGCCGAGTACTACGCCGACGAGCTGGCCGTGCGGGTCGGTGGGTCGGCCGCCGTGCTGGGTGCGCTCGACGCACTGTCCACAGCGGACGGTCTGACCACGGTGATCGGCGCGCGATCGCGGTCGGGACAGCGCGGTGACGGCTGGCGCGAGGGCGTGGAAAAGGCCCGCGCCAATCTGCGCGACCGGTTCCCCACCATCCGCCAGTTGACCATCCGGCGGGACGCGTCGCTGTTCGCCTCGCACCCGCCCGCCGGGCTGCGCCACGCCGTCGTCGGCGCGGGCGCACACCGCGCGCCGGCCATCGTGCTGTCCGACGCCCGGGCGGCCGCCATCGACGCCGAACTGTCCACATACGAGGAACGGCACCGCCGCGTCATCGCCGCATCCTGGTAGCTGTTGGGTTGCGCAACGCAAGCCACCCGGCCAAGCCGACGATGGCAAGCGTCACCACATTGTGCCCGTACTTCTGCACGGCGGATGTCTGACCTATCAGCGGGTAGTAGGTGAAAGCCAACGTGCCACGGCTCAACAGCGCTCCGATGGCGACCGCGGCCGTGTGGCGCACGCCCCAGTCGCAGCTGCGGGAAACGTGCGCGAGCAATACGGTACCGGCGATGAACACCGCCGTCGTAATGCCTACACCCACCCAGGTCTCCGGCGGCACCATCTCGGCCGCGAGAAACACCACGAACGAAGCCGCCACGGTCGCCCAGAGGGCAGGGGCATGCCGCGTGCGCGGCCGGTCTTGGTCTCTGCGTCTGCGTCTCAGGATGACGGCGGCGCCGGCGCACAGCCCCCCGACCACGAGTGACCCCGCGACCTGAGCGGCTGATCCGCTGTGCGACTCGGGATCGGACACGATGAGCACGGCCGCGAGCACGTATGCGGCCGCTGCGACGGCGATCCCGGCCGGGCCCAACCACGGCGTGCGGGCGGCTTGCGGTCGCCACGCCTCCGCGACCGCGATGGGCGCGCAGAAGCTGTAGATCACGTGTCCGGCGACGAAATTGAGCGCGTTCGTGGCGCTGAATCCGAGCGGCGCGATGAACGTGCCCCGCAGCGACTGCTCCCAGCTTTCGATGTCGCGATAGTCCACAGGGCTGGTGCGCCGTACAGCCCGGCGAAGAAGACGACGGAAAACAACAGCTGCCCGGGGCGGCCGGTGCTGTCGTCGTAGGCGGCCAGCAGCTCCGCACCGATCGCCGACAGCGCAAGCAGGCCCGCGATCTGGGCCGCGCGCACCCAGCGTTCACGCCAGAGCGCCGCGACTTGGTCGCCGCCCAACAGCCGCGCGCCGCGAGCCCGGCCGCGACAAGCCCGGCGATCCGCGCGAATGCCAGGGCGAGCGCGCACGGAAAAGTCGGTGGCGGAACCCGGCTCGGGCGACCAGGATGGGCCCCATGTCCTCTGGCAGCTCCACTGACGTGAGCGTCGACCGTGCTCACCCGTCGACGTGTCCGTTGGAGCGCCAGGAAAGGCAATGGAGATTACACAGACATCAACCGAGCACGCCCTTGAGATCGCGTGTGACGAGTCGGGCTGGGAAGGCAGCAACCTAGCCACCGCCAACTCCTCCGTCATCGCGCATGCCAGCGTCCGGCTGGACATCGACGTGGCCGCGGAGTGGATCCGCGCGCTGCGTGGCCGCCCCGGGCAGCACAGCCACGAATACAAGGCCGCACACCTGTTCCGGACCAAGGGCGGACCCGGGCTCGCCGAGTTTCTCGGCCCGTCCGGTCCGGTGCACGGCCGCGCCCGAGTCCATCTGACCCACAAGTCCTGTTTCGTGCTCGGCCGGGTCCTCGACCTGTTCCTCGGAGGCTCCGTCGACACGGCGAGTCTCGGCCTGCGCCCGGACCTGCGGCTGGCGAGTCTGGCGGTCGGGCTGTGCCGCGCCGGCGCGGACACCTACGGCCGGGAGCATTGGCGGGAGTTCTTGACAGCGGCCAACGCGGTCCTGCGCGCAAACCGCCGCCCGCAGCTCCATGCGCCCGTCGACGCGTTCTTCGACCAGGTCGAGCTGCTCCGGACCATCGACGGTGACAGCCGCGCCGGAGCGATCCTCGACGAGCTGCGCAACGCACGGCAGGAAGCCTATTCGGCCCGCGCCCGACTGCTCGCCGATCATGTGCTGCAGCCCGTGCTGGAACCGTTGATTCCGGCGCTCGCCCGGACGGTGCTGCACTGGAGTCGTGGACTGCATCCGGTCGCGGTCGTCCACGACGAGCAGTCCGCGCTGACCGAGCGGCGCATGCAACTACTCGAAGAGGTGCTGGCCGCGCCGCCGCTCGAACTGATCCGCCTCCCGGCCCGAGGTCGCTTCATTCGATTCCGTCAGGCGGATTCGCGAACCGAACCCCGGGTCCAGGTCGCGGACCTGCTCGCCGGAGTGGCCCGCAGGGTCGCGACCGACGAACTGCTCGGCCGAAGCGATCCGGATCTGACCGCATTGCTCCGGCCGTACGTCGATCCGGCGTCGCGGTGGTGTGGACGGCTCACCGATCGAAGCGGGTGAGCCGGGTGAGGCGGGCGCGGTCGCAGCGAGCATCAGAGATCCGGCTCGCGCAGAACAGCGCATGTTGTCGGCAGACGTTGCCGACCGGCCGGCCTACGGTGAGTTCGTTGACTGACGCCACTCGCGTGCCAGGAGACCGTAGACCACGAGATCACGACGTTCGTCGGGGAAGGCGGCGTTTTCCCGCAGTACGCCCTCCTGCGTGAACCCCAGGTGCTCGGCCACTTTCCGGCTCCGCGTGTTGTCGGCGGTGGTCTGCAACCCGACCCGTTGTAACCCGAGCTGCCCGAAAGCGTGATCCAGCATGGCCGTGACGGTCCGCCTGACCAGTCCACGTCCCTCGAAATCGGCATCGAGCCAATAACCAACCTCGGCTGACCGCGCAGCGCTGTCGATTACCAGTTGGGCCCAGCCAACCAGTCGCCAGCCACCCTCCGCCTTCACCGCGATGGACAGCGGCAACAACGATCCCTCAAGCCACGCCTGGCCCGCTCCCTTCAAGTTCGCGCGAACCCTTTCGAGCGTCGGCGGCTCTTGGAATGCGTCCGGGAACCAGCGGGCGAGACGCTCGTAGTTGGCCTCCACCAACGCAAAGTGGGCCTCCGCAACCGCGGCCGTGCGCGGTATCAGGGCGACGTCGTCCCCTAACGGCCATGTGAACAACGCAGCGGTAACGGTAGACACGTCTGCTCCCAGGTCGGCGGCTGTCACCGACACCCTAGTTCAGCAGTAGTCCACCTCCGAGTGGTCGTACGTCCAATAGCCCTGAGGGGAAGATCGGGACGAATTGGCGGACGTGCCAGTAGCGAGACGTGATGATCAGCAGCGGAAACGCGGATTGGGATAACTGCGAAAAGGGAAGGGGCCAATGCGAACTTGAGTCTCACGCCCGGCCAATATATCGACATAGATAACATCAGGGTGCGTCTATGATGGCCAGCCGACATGCCCCCTCCGTGGCCGGCTATCGCGCGGGATACCTTACGTGCATGGATAGCACAGTGATCACGGTCCGGACGGGCGGCCGGCCCGCGGTGGCCGACCTGACCGACCAGGCCGCGAAGTTCGCCGAGGGCAAGGGCGATGGGCTGCTGCACGTCTTCGTGCCGCACGCCACGGCCGGGATCGCGATCATCGAGACCGGGGCGGGCAGCGACGACGACCTGCTCACGGCCGTCGACGAGCTGCTGCCGACCGACGACCGCTGGCGTCACCGGCACGGGTCCAAGGGGCACGGCCGCGATCACGTGCTGCCCGCCTTTATCGCGCCCTATGCGAGCCTGCCGGTGGTCGGCGGCCGGATTGCGCTCGGCACGTGGCAGTCCATCTGCCTGGTCGACACCAACGGGGACAACCCGACCCGCCAGGTCCGCTTCTCCTTCCTTAAGGGATGATCCGCTTCATCGGCGCCAATCCGGGGCTGACCATCCTGCACGGTGATGAGCGCGTCGCTTTCGCGTCGGTGTGGCGGGCCGACTGGTCCGAGTGTGGCCCGGGTCGCGCCATCGTGCTGTGGCATGCGGGCGCGACACGCGTGGTCGCGACCGATGCCAGCCTCGGGTTGTGGCTGGCGCAGGACTTCACCCGCCACTTCCCCGAGGTCGCGGGTCTGACCTGGCCCGTGCCGGAGGTCGACGTCGACGAGGTGCTCATCGAGCTTGACCTGACAACCGGGTTGCACGCCACGCCACGCGACCTGACCGTCCAGATTGGACCGCCGACCGACCGGCGCCTGTTCCAGACCGACGAGTTCGCCCTCGGCGGGGTGAAGCACGGCCTGTCCACCGTGTTCATGCCATGCGAAACCGGCTCACTGCACATCGGCGGCGCACCCGTCCCCGGAAGCGCCGCCAAGGCCTTCCTGGCCGACGCCGAGGTCTGGACCCGGCCGTCACCAAGCGCAGACTAGGCGGGAGCCGTCGAGGGTGACGTGTGTCCGGAATGGACGGCTGACCCGATCAAGCGTGGCCGCCATCCAGCGCGCATCCGCCCGCCGGGCGTGATGCAGACTCATCCGGCGCGCCCGCATGGGCACCATCGTCAACCGCACCAGCCGGCCATCGGCCGGGTTCACCGTGGCCAGATAGATCAGGCGGAGATCGTCGCGGTACTCCTCATGGCCTGAAATTCCTTCATAGTCGTCGATGAAGTCGCCACAGCCGTAGAGGATGATTTTTCCTTGGTACGCCTCAATCGGCCGCGGGTGGTGGGAGGAGTGCCCATGCACGACGTCGAAGCCGCCGTCGATCAGCCAGTGGGCGAAGTCAACCTCATCGTCGCCGACCTCGTACCCCCAATTGGAACCCCAATGCACGGACGCGACGGCGACATCGCCCGCCCGCTTGACCCGCTGCACGCGCTGCACGATTTCCGCGGCCGTGGCGGCGGAGAGGTCGGGCAGGCAATCGACGCCCGGACGGTCGGCGGTCGCACCCCACGAGGACGGCACGCCGCTGGACCCGGTGCCAAACGACCAGACCAGCACCCGCGAACCGTCGCCCACCGGCACCACCGCCGGTCGGCGAGCCTCCGCGAGGTCGGCGCCCGCCCCGGCCGTCACGATCCCGGCGACGTCCAGGTTTTCCAGTGTTTCCGCCATTCCCTGGTACCCGAAATCGAGCACATGATTGTTCGCGAGCACCGCGACGTCGGGCTTCGCGACGGTCAGGCACGCGAGGTTGGCCGGGTTCATCCGGTAGCACACCGGCTTGGGCCAGGCCACGTCATCGCTTCGCGTCACGGCCGTCTCCAGGTTGATCACCCGCACGTCGGGCGCCTGCTCGTCGAGCACCCCCAACGCGTCGCCCCACGGCCACGCATAACTCACCGGCGCCGGGATCGGGCCGTTGACCTCCTCCGCCAGCCGCACATACATCCGCGCGTCCTTGACGTATGACTCCCACAGCCGACTGTCGCCGGGGTGCGGCAGGATCTGGTCGACACCCCGGCCGGTCATCACGTCGCCACACACGAACAGCGTCACGAGCCTGCCGGGCATCCTCCCATTATCGCCCTCCCATCATCGGCGGCGATACAGCGCCACGATGGGCCTGACCGACTCAGACCTTGCCGCGCTTGAGGACTGGCTCTCGGACCACCTGGCCGTCGAGCTCCGGTGGCAGGCCGAACTTCGCGACCAACCCTGAACCTCCCCCGAACACATGTATGCGCGCGATGCCCTCGCCTGTCACCGACAGCACGCCGAGCCCGAACGCGCGGTGGACCCCGTCGCTGTCGCGCACATACGCGGCCGCTGCGGGCTGCCCGTTGGCCGCCGTCGCGATCATGCGCCAGTCCCCCGGGGATCCGACCACGTGGGTCAGGAAGCGCAGGCATGTCTCGCGACCGGCGAACCACGTCCCGGTACCCACCATTTCGATCGCGGCGTCCGCGCGCAGGGCCCGTTCCAGCGCGTCCATGTCTGCCTGCTCGAAACCTGCCATGTATTGGTCCAGCAGCGCGCGAGCCTGTGGCTGGGTCGGCTCGCTGATCTGTCCAAGCTCCGGGGCCGCCTCGCCGAGTTGGGCCCGTGCCCGCTGTAGCGTGCTCTTGACCGCCGCCGTCGAGGTGTCCAGCATTGCGGCGACCTCGGCCGCCGGGAATCCCAGCGCCTCCCGCAAAATGAGCACCGCCCGCTGCCGCGGGGGAAGGTGTTGCAGGCTCGCGATGAGCGCGAGCCGCAGGCTCTCGCGCGAGACGACGATCGCCGCCGGATCATCGGAGTCCGAGGTCACCCGCGAGTCGGGCATCGGTTCCAGCCACGCCACGTCGGGACCGGCCGGACTCGGCGGGGCATCGGGATCCGTGGCCGGTGCGCCCAGGCCGGACGGCAACGCCCGCCGACCGCGCTGCGCGAGCGCGGTCAGGCAGACGTTGGTGGCGATGCGGTACAACCAGACCCGAAGCGACGACCGGCCCTCGAACGTGTCGTAGGCGCGCCACGCCCGCAGATAGGTTTCCTGCACGAGGTCTTCGGCCTCGTCCACTGAACCGACCATGCGATAGCAGTGCGCCAGCAACTCGCGCCGCAACGGCTCCGTCCGGCGCCCGAATTCGTCCGCCGCGTCAGCCATCGAACCCCTACCGCAGTCCAAACCGGGGGCGCACCCATTGCGCCATGCGGCTAATCGCCTCGTCGGCCTCGGGCGCCCGGCCCACGGCCATCTGGAACGTGTGCTGCATTTCCGGGAAAACGTCCAGCCGCACCTCAACCCCTGCCTTGCGGGCGTGCTCGTCGAGCTGGCGGGCGTCGTCGAGCAGCGTTGCCCGAGCAGCCACTCGTAGACCGCGGTCGCGTCATCGACCTGGCTCGGATGGGTGTGCTCCGGGAGGAGCCGGTAGTCGAAGATCAACGCACGCGCTCCCGCCGCCTTGGCGAGATGGCCGAACAGCTTGCGATGCGAGTACATGGACCCGCCGACGAACCCACCGCCGTGCATGCACAGCAGTACCCGATCCGCGACGCTTTCCTTTGGCACAAGCCACATCGCGGGCACACCGGCCGCGTCGGTCTCGATGTAGTCCACCCCGCGCGGCTCCGCCGTGAGCCCGCCCCAGGCATTATTGGCCGACTCGGCGTCCGGCTGCTCCTCCGCCGGGAGCTGATCAGCCTGGCGGAGCGCCGCCCAGTGCCGCTTGACCGCCTCCATCTGTTTGCTCGGCATTGCCGTGTCCCCTTCTCACCCGGGCGCCGCCCTGCACGGCGCCCCACTGAAGCTCTCCGGCAATGCAGACCTCCGACCCGTCGGAAAGGAATCGCTCCGCTAGGCGCAAGCACGCAGCCAGTCGTAAATCTGGCGGTACACGTCTGGGCCGGGCAGATGTCCGCCGGGGTACGCGTGGCCTTGCGCCGTGGGAATGTGCACGAGCAGCCAGTCGGCGTGTCCTGCGAGGACGATGGAGTCGTCGACTCCGCGCCAGACGCCGACCGGCACGGTGATTTTCTCCGGCTCGAAGCCCCAGGGCCGGGCGAAGGCGAGACTGTCGTCGACCCAGCCGTCCATGCCGTCGAGGAAGGTCGCCCGGATCCGCGCCATCGCGTCCGGGTCGACGCAGACCAGCGCGTGCGGGCCGCCACCCGAGCCGCCGAAGACCGCGAACCGCTGCCAGCCCTGGGGTCGGCGAGGGCCCGCACGTCATCGACCGCGTCGGCCACGGTCCGTGCGCCCGGTCAGGCCGGAGCGCAGCCACGACTGCCGGCCAAAGGCTGCGCGGGTTAGTGCCGCGGGTCAGTGCCGCCGGTCAGGGCCTGGCGGCCCAGAGCAGGCCACGCTCGGTGAGCGTGCGGATCTCGGGGAGGTCGAGATCGGGCAGGTGGTGGCCGACGGTCGAGACGAAGATGCGGCCCTGGCCCCACTGGCGCGTCCAGACGGCCGGGTGCGTGACGGGCTCGTGCCAGGGCCGGCCCTCCTCCACCGGGAACGTGATGGTGGCCAGCACCTCGTTGAGCGGGTCGGTGAGCACCCAATATCGCTCGGTGTCGAGCTCCACCGTGGACAGCCCGGCGACGATCGGGTGGTCGGGCCGCGTCACGGTGAGCGTGTGCCGCACGAAGTTGCCGGGGTGGCAGACGAACCAGCCGCCGCACATCCATTGATAGTCGCGGTCGGCGAAGGAGGCCACGATGCCACCGTGCCACCCGGCGAAGCCCACGCCCGAACGCACCGCCTCGGCAAGGTTTCTGCTCTGCTCCGGAGTGATCTCACCGCGGGTCCAGCATTGGACGATCAGGTCGGCGCCGAGCAGGCGCTCGCGATCGTCGTAGACCGACAGCGACTCGGCTATCTCGACGTCGAACCCCTCGCGCGCCAGGAACGGCAGAAAACTCTCGGTCGTCTTGACCGGCTCGTGGAACTCCGCGCCACCCCTGACAATCAACGCCTTCCGCATGCCACAGAGCTTCTCACGACCCTACGACAATTCTGCGCACGGATGGCTGGCGCAGGCCCGCCCACCCGAGCAAACCGATCGCCAGGGCCGCCGCCACCCCGACCACGACCTGCGTGTTGGAGGCGTGCAGCAGCTTGAGTGCGCTGGCCAGCAGCACGATCGCCAGCGCCCACCGGATCAGCCCACCGGGCGCACGCGAAGAGATCTGCGCCCCGAGGAACACGCCCGGGATCGATCCGAGCAGTAGCGATGTCGTCAGGTGCATCTGGAAGTCGCCGAACAGCACGTGCCCGATGGCCGCCGCACCCACCAGAGGCACGGCCTGTACCAAATCGGTCCCCACCAAATCATTCGGCCGCAACATCGGATACAACGCGAGCAGGGCCACGATGATCAGCGACCCCGACCCCACACTGGTCATCCCGACCACGACCCCACCGACCACCCCCACCACGATCGTGGCCACCGGCCGCGCCTGCACCTGCTGAAACCCACCCTCTTCGACACCGCTGCGCATCCGGACCAGTGCCCGTCCAACGAGCCCGGCCACCGCGAGCAGCAGCGCCACCCCGAGCGCGATCCGCACGACCTCCTGCACGCCGACCCCGTTGCCGAGCGCCTTGGACAGCAGCACCCCGCTGAACGCCGCCGGCACGCTGCCCACGCACAGCCATCCCACCAGCCGCCAGTCGACCCGACCGCGCTTGATGTGCACGGCCGACCCCACGGGCTTCATAATCGCGCTCGCCACCAGGTCGCTGGACACCGCCGCCAGCGGCGGCACGCCGAAGAACAGCACGAGTATCGGTGTCATCAGGGCGCCACCGCCCATGCCGGTGAGGCCGACGATGGTCCCCACCCCAAATCCAGCAGCCGCGAGCGCCCAATCCATGCGACCCAGTATCCCTATGTGTTAGGTGGGAAATCAACCGTGTCCCGCCTGGTGATCTGACTTCCTCGAAGATTGAGCAGCACAGCGAGGGTGACGCCCACGAAGAGAGCGATGTCGGCCACATTTCCGACGAACAGGCCTCCGTAGTCGATGAAATCCACTACGTGCCCGAGCATGAAGCCGGGCTCCCGCGCGAGCCGGTCGATGAGGTGGGTCGCCGCGCCGCCGAGGATGAGGCCGAGCGCCACCGCCCACCCCCGCGTCCGCGCGTTGCGCGCCAACCGCACGACGACGCCCACTGCCACCGCCGCGAAGATCGCGAACAGCCAGGTGTATCGGGCACCGATCGAAAAGGCGGCACCGGGATTGTAGGTAAGCCGCAGCACGAGCAGATCGCCGAGCACCGGAATCGACTCATCGGCGAGCACCGACTCGGCCCACCACTTCGTCGCCTGATCGACGCCCACCACTGCGGCGGCGATCGCGAGCACCCATCGAAACATCCCAGAACCCTAACTGTTGACCGGCTAGTAACAAGAGGTTTAACGTAGCGGCAAGCCTCAATGTGAAAGATCTTCAATTTGAAGCGAGGTGGTCATGATCCCCCGTCGCCCCACCCTTCACATTGCTCTCGCCGCCGCCGTCGCGGTCATTTTCATCGGATCGCCTCCGGCCCCGGCGCAGACCCTGCCCATCCTCGGCTACATCGACGCGCACAACCACCTGTTCTCCAACGAGGCGTTCGGCGGAAAACTGTTGTGCGGCAAAGTGTTCGACCCCGCCGGCCCGGCCGCCGCGCTGGTCGACTGCGCCGACCACCACCCCGACGGCTCGCTGGCCTGGTTCGAAAACTTCACCCGCTACGGCACCCCGGTCGGCACCCACGACCCGGCCGGCTACCCGGCCCTGCGCGACTGGCCGGCCCACAATTCGCTGACGCACCAACAGAACTACTACTCCTGGATCGAACGCGCCTGGCGCGGCGGCCTGCGCGTCATGGTCAACGATCTGGTCACCAACCGCCAGCTGTGCGACATCTACCCGCTCAAAGACCGGCCGTGCGACGAGATGACGTCCATCCGGCTCCAGGCGCAGCTGACGAGCCAGCTTGAGGCGTTCATCGACGCGCAGCACGGCGGGCCCGGCCGGGGCTGGTTCCGCATCGCGCGCACGGCCGCGCAGGCACGCGACGCGATCGCGGCCGGCAAACTCGCGGTCATCCTCGGGGTCGAGACGTCCGAGCCGTTCGGCTGCCGGCAGATCCTCACCATCCCGCAGTGCAGTGCGGCCGACATCGACCGCGGACTGGATGAGCTTTACGCGCTCGGCGTGCGCAGCATGTTCGTGTGCCACAAGTTCGACAACGCGCTGTGCGGGGTGCGGTTCGACTCGGGCACCATCGGCAACATCATCAATATCGGGAACTTCGTGGGCACCGGGCAGTTCTGGAAGGCCACGACCTGCACCGGCCCACACCACGACAACACGATCTCTCCGGCCGGCGTGATCCCGGACGAGTTCGCGCGGCTGCTCCCGCCGGGCATCAGCCTGCCCGTCTATCCGCCGGCCCCGCACTGCAACGTCTATGGGCTGACCGCGCTCGGCGAGCACATGGTCCGCGGCATGATCGCGCGTGGCATGATCATCGAGATCGATCACATGAGTGTGAAAGCGGCGGACCGGACGCTGGACATCCTGGAGTCCGTCGGCTACCCGGGCGTGATCTCCTCGCACAGCTGGACCGCTCCGGGGTACCTCCAAAGAATCTATGCCCTTGGAGGAATGATTACGCAGTACGGCCACCAGGCACAGCAGTTCGTCGACGAATGGCGCCGGACTCTGCCGCTGCGCAAGCAATACGGCGTGCCCGGCTACGGGGTCGGCATCGACGCCAACGGATTCGGCGGGCTGCCCGCGCCGCGCGCCGGAAGCGCGGTGCAGTATCCGTTCACCACGTTCGAAGGCGTGTCGATGGGCCGGCTCACCACCGGGCAGCGCACGTGGGACTACAACCGCGATGGCATGGCCCACTACGGCCTGATGCCCGACTGGATCGAGGACATGCGCCGGATCGCGGGCGATGAGATCGTCGACGACCTGGCCGGTGGCGCGCCCGCATACCTTCGCACGCTGGAGGCGGCCGAAAACTACGCGGCACCGACGGATGTCGCGTTAGGACGGTCGGCCCGCGCGAGCAGCTGGAGCATCCTGGCCGGGCTCGCGGTGGACGGCAACCGCAACACGCGGTGGTTCAGCGACTGGAACGCCAACCAGTGGATCCGCGTGGACCTCGGGACGGTGCGCTCGGTGAAGCGGGTCGCGCTCGACTGGGAGGCCGCCTATGCGCGGGGCTACAGAATCGAGGTCTCCACGGACGGGACCAATTGGCGCACCGTGGCGACCGTCACGGATGGGCAGGGCGGGCTGGACGCGCTGTCGTTCGCGCCAACACAGGCACGATACGTGCGCATGCACGGCGTCCAACCCGCCACGCGCTATGGGTACTCCCTATGGTCTTTCTCTGTCTTCACCTGACCTAGAGGAGCCTCACGGGTTGTTGCGCGCGCAGCCGTAGTTGATCAGAACGCTGCACGTCGTGTTGCCGACGTTCTTGATCGTGTAGTGAGCCGCCGCCACGCCACCTGGCCCTGCGGGTTGACATGGCGCTCGCGATGCTCGCGGGCGACCTCCATCGCGCAGGGGTACGCCTCGGCGGCGGGCGGTGGCACATCTTTGTAGGGCAGGGATATCGATGAACGTGCGATAGGACGTCCGGCGTGTGTGCTGACCAATGCATTGGAGAAGGGGAAGTCGCCATTCCGTTGTGGTGTCCGATCGCGCCGGTCGGGTGGGCGCTTCGGCAGTGAGCGGGCCCGAAATCACGTGGCGGCCCCGGACGCCGGCACGCGTAACCTTGCTCGCATGCCCAGTTCCCCGCGGCATTCCCCGCAGCGGGAGGCCTCGAACCAGCCCGCGTCGACCTCGCACCGCCCTGGAAGGGGCGACAGCGAGCGCGAAGCTCCGGCTCCACTCGCGACCGAGTCCACCCGCGCAAGAGCACGGCTTCGCCTGAACGGAGCCGAACCCGGGGTCGGCCTGCGTTCGTTATGGCCCTATCTGCGCGACCATCGCTCCTCGCTGGTCCTCGTCGCGATCCTCTCGCTGATCACCACCCTCGGCACGCTGGCCCAGCCCCTGCTCACCCGCGACGTGCTCGACGGGATCAGCGCGTCGGCCCCGATCTCCCGCGCCGTGGCCGCACTCGTGATCGTGCTCGTCGGCGTGGCCGTGCTTGACGGGCTGCGCAGCTATCTGCTCAAGCGGACCGCCGAAGGGCTCGTGCTCACGGCGCGGCGCAGGCTCGCCTGGCAGCTGCTGCGCCTGCCCATCGCCGAATACGACGCCCGCCGCACCGGCGACCTGCTGTCTCGCGTCGGCGCCGACACGACCCTGCTGCGAGCCGTTGTCACCTCCGGCCTGTTCGATTCGGTATCAGGCGTGCTCATGGTGGTCGGCGCGGCCACGGGCATGATTCTGCTCGACCCGCTCCTGTTCGGCGTGACCCTCGCCGGGCTCACGATCGGGTTCACCGGCGGCATCATCTTCGTGCGCCGCATCCGCGGGCTGTCGCGGGAGGCCCAGGAACGCATCGGCGAGATGACCTCCGCCGTCGAACGGGCCATCACCGCGGCCCGCACCATCCGGGCCAGCCGTGCCGAGGACCGCGAAACCGAGACCGTCGCCGCGGCCGCGAGCCAGGCGTATCGGGCGGGCCTGCGCATCGCCCGGCTCGAATCGGCGATCGCACCCGCGATGTCGGTCACCGTGCAGGGCTCGTTTCTGCTCGTGCTCGGTGTGGGCGGGGCGCGTGTGGCCAGCGGAGCCATCACGATCGGCGATCTGGTCGCCTTCGTACTGTTCATATTCTTCCTGGTGATGCCGCTCGGTCAGGCCATGAACGCCTATACCCAGCTGCAGGCGGGGCTGGGCGCGCTGACCCGCATGGAAGAGGTCATGGCGATACCCGAGGAATCGTCCACATCGGACGGCAGCGTCCCGGCGACGTCGGCGGTCGCCTTCGACAACGTGACGTTCGGCTACGACACGGGCCGGCCCGTGCTGGAAAAGGTGAGCTTCACGGTCGCCCCCGGCACGCGCACCGCGCTGGTCGGACCGTCCGGCGCGGGCAAGTCCACCCTCCTGTCGCTGGTCGAACGCTTCTACGAGGCGACCGGCGGCGCGATCCGCGTCGGCGGCGTCGACATCCGCCAGATGACGCACGACGAACTGCGCTCGCGCTTGGGCTACGTGGAGCAGGAGTCGCCGGTGCTCGCCGGCACCATCCGGGAAAATCTGCTGCTTGCCACACCCGACGCGAGCGACACTGCTCTGATGAAGGTGCTCGACAGCGTCAATCTCTCCGACATCGTCGCCCGCTCGCCGCTCGGCCTGGACGCGCAGGTCGGCGAGGGCGGCGTGCTGCTGTCGGGTGGCGAGCGCCAACGTCTTGCCATAGCCCGCACGCTACTGGCGGCCCCCGACATTCTTCTGCTCGACGAGCCCACGTCCAACCTCGACGCGCGCAACGAGGCCGCGCTGAAGGCGGCCATCGACACCGCGGCGGCCGGGCGGACCGTGCTCATCGTGGCCCATCGGCTCTCCACGGTGGTCGATGCGGACCAGATCGTCGTGCTGGAGCACGGCCGCGTGGCCGCGGTCGGTCGGCACGATGAGCTCCTGCAAACCAGTCCGCTGTACCGCGAACTGGCCACACACCAGCTCTTGATAGGTTCACCATCGTGACGGTACGTGTGCGTTTTGCTCCCTCTCCCACTGGAATGTTCCACGTCGGCGGGGCTCGCTCGGCCCTGCAAAACTGGATCTTCGCCAAGCAGCACCACGGCGTGTTCGTGCTGCGCATCGAGGACACCGACACCGCGCGCAACCGTCCGGAGTGGACCGAGGGCATTCTGTCGGCGCTCGACTGGCTCGGCATCAGCCGCGGCAGCTACGAGGGCCCGCTGTTCCAGTCGGCCTACGCGGGCGAGCAGGCCAAGGCGATCCGGGGCCTGCTCGACGACGGCCGTGCCTACTACTGCACCTGCACGCGCGACGACGTGGTCGAGCGCACGGGCAACAAGCACGCGGGCTACGACGGGTTCTGCCGCGACCGCGGGCTGACCAGCGGCGCGATCCGGTTCCGCACGGCCGACGAGGGCACGACCACCGTGGTCGACGTCATCCGGGGCGAGCCCACGTTCGAAAACCGCCTCATCGAGGATTTCGTCATCGCACGCGGCGACGGCTCGGCGGTCTTCCTGCTGGCCAATGTCGTCGACGACATCACGATGGGGATCACGCACGTGATCCGGGCCGAGGAGCACCTGCCCAACACGCCCAAACAGCAGATGCTGTGGGAGGCGCTGGGACAGAAGCCGCCGGTGTGGGCGCACGTGCCGGTCGTGGTCAATGAGAAGCGGCAGAAGCTGTCCAAGCGGCGCGACAAGGTGGCGCTGGAGGCGTACCGCGACGAGGGTTACCTCGCCGCCGCCATGAAAAACTACCTGATGCTGCTGGGCTGGGCGCCGTCGGGCGACCGCGAGATCGTGCCGTGGGACGTCATCGAGCGGGAGTTCCGGCTCGAAGACGTCAACCCCTCCCCCGCGTTCTTCGACGAGAAGAAGCTGCGCGCGTTCAACGGCGAATACATCCGCGCGCTGCCGCTGGAGGAGTTCATCGACGCGTGCGAGCCGTGGCTCACCACGATTCCCGGCTACGACCGGGACGTGTTCGCCCGGGTGGCCGAGCTGGCGCAGACCCGCATCGCGCTGCTGTCCGAGATCGTGTCCAATGTGGACTTCCTGTTCGTGGACCGGCCCACGATCGACGAGGCGGCGTGGGCCAAGGCGAGCAAGGACGCGCACATCCTGCCGGCCGTCATCGAGGCGTTCGAGCGGCTGTCCACGTGGGACGCCACCACGCTCAAGGACACCCTCGTCGCGGTCGGCGAGACGCACGAACTCAAGCTGGGCAAGGCTCAGGCGCCCGTGCGGGTCGCCGTCACCGGCCGGTCGATCGGCCTGCCGCTGTTCGAGTCGCTCGAAGTGCTCGGTCGCGAAAGGACACTAGCCCGACTCACCGCGCTTGCGGCGTAGGAAAGCGATGATCCCGCCGACCACGAGCCCTGCCGCGGCCGCCCCGCCGATATAGGGGAACCAGGGCGTGCTCTCCGCCTTGTGCTCCGGCGCGGCGGCCGGTGGGGCCGACGACGGCGGCGGCGGCGGTGCGCTGGATTCCGCGACGACGGGCGCCTGCGCCAGCTGCAACGTGAACGAGTAGCTGCTCTTCACCGGGTGCCCGTCGGCCGACATGAGTTCGTAGGCGACCGTGTAGCGGCCGCCCGCCGTGCCGGTGAACGGGGCCGAGATGCTCTTGCCGTCGATCGTCGCCTCGCCGATCGCGCTCGCCCCCTGCGCATCCGTGACGGTCAGTTTCGTGTCGGGCTTGAGCTCGGCCAGGAAGCGCAGTCTCACCTCGGCGGGCGGTTCGGTGAGCGCCGCGTCCTTGGCGGGAGCGGCCTCCACCAGGGTGTTGTGGGCGAACACGGGACTGCCCCACAGGGCGGCGAACCCGACCGCGGCCGCCGCGATCGCAAGAGCCAGACGCTTCATGACCATTGGTCGAAGGTACCCGCATGGACAGTTCCCGCCGGGACTGGTGAAATTCTTCCAGCGCCGCGCCGCTGTTTTCCCGCCGCGACCTTGAAAGTGCGCTCTTTGCTTTCAAGATCGCAAGGGAGGGCGGCGGCTAAAAGCGGTGCTGCTGGTGAGTTGCTTCAGCACGGGCAAGAATCACTGCAACGTCTGGGACTTCCCAGACGTCTATGAGTCAAATCCGCGAGTAGTGGGAAACGGGGCTGTCATGGTTCGTCGGCTGCAAGTGCTGGTCGGCTCGATTGTTGTTGCCTGCGCGTGGGGAGCCCCGGCCGTCGCCGCCGCGCCCACGCCATCGCCCAGCGCGCCGCCGATCGTGGACTTCGTCGAGATCAGCGGTGACGCGCTGGCCACGCCGATCGTGCTGTCGTCGGACAAGCACGCCCAGCGGCAAGACGTGATGCGCCGCGAGGTCAAGTGGCTGATCGACAAGACGCCCGTCACCGGGCCGCCTCCGCCGGAGCAGCTCGGTCCGAAGTACACGGTCGTCCTGCTCACCATGGGCCAGGCGACCGATCGCTTCGAGGTGTACCCGATGGCGGTCGGCGGGCCGCGCGTGTTCCGGCCGGCCGACCAACCCGGGCGTCAGGTGGCCGAGGGCTGGTTCTACGGCCGGCTGAGCCTGCCCACGTCGCTACTGGCGGCGGGCGTACCGCTGGAGGGTGTGACGCCCGAGCCGGGCATGGGTGGGCAGGGCGGTGGGCTGCCCGCCTCCCAGCCGCCCGACGTGGGCGCGATGATCGGCGACTGGAGCCGGTTCATGGGCCTCAACGTCGCGGCGATCATCATCATCGCGAGTGGGGTCTTCGGGCTCGCCTATGTTGTCCGGCGGCGCATCTAGCGCTCATACTGTCGGGCGTGTTTCGACCGCTGCGCGCCGTCGCCGCGCTCGTCGTGGCGATTTCCGCGCTCACCGGATGCATGAAGATCGATTTCGCGCTGACCGTCGACGGCGAGCGTGACGTCGTCAACGGGTCGCTGGTCTTCGCCGTGGCCATGCCCATCCTGACGCTCCAGGGCCAGACGCCGGAGCAGGGCTGGGCGAACGTCGAGGACGAACTGTCCGAACTGCCCGAGGGATCGCGCGCGGAAATCTACGACGACGGCACGTTCTATGGGCGCCGGATCCACTTCGAAAACATGCCATTCTCGGAGTTCAACGCGGCCCCCGAGGGACCACGGATCGCACACGAGAACGGCAGATACATCTTCACCTTCGAGACCAACGCCACCGAGCTGGGTGACGTGGCGACCGTCCCGGTGGAGATGCTCAATGAGATCCAGAAAATCGAGTACCGCGTGTCCGTGACCTTCCCGGGCGACGTGGTCGAGCGCGACGACAAGGCGGTCCTGCAGGGCCGGACCGTCACGTGGACCCTCCGGGTCAGCGAAAACCACGACCTGCGCGCGGTGGCCGAGGAGCCGGAGGGGTTCCCGTGGCTCCTGCTCGGCCTGGTCGCCGGTCTGTTCGGGCTGCTCGTCCTCGCCGGCATCGTGGCACTCGCAATGCGCATGAGCCGCCGCCCGCCCCACGAGCCCGCGCCACCTGCCGCCTAAGCCAGCACCAGCCCGCACCTCCTCGCCGCACAACCCGCCGCCGAGCCGCGCAAGCCGCCACCCAGCCCGCACCTCCGGGCCGGCCAGTCAATGCCCCAGCCCGTACCCCAGCC
>NZ_QJUG01000131.1 GCF_003426775.1 Allorhizocola rhizosphaerae
TGACACACCGTCCAACATGGACTTGAGTTCATGATCAACCAGGAAGAGGGTGGGGAGGGGTTGGTTACAGGGGGAGGTGGGGGGTCCAGAGGAGGCTGAAGGCGCCGGCGAGCAGGGTCAAGAGCAGGGCCGCCGCGGCGAACCAGCGCGTGAGGTCGACCGGAACCTCGCGCATGCCGAGCGAGGATCCCATGTCGCGGTAGACCCGCTTGAGTTCCTCGGCCGACGCGGCCTCGTAGAAGTAGCCGCCCGTGCGCTCGGCCAGATCGGCAAGCGCCTGCCGATCCACCGGGACGCGCTGCAACTGCCCCGAGATGTCGACGACCCCCTGGTCCGTCCCGAACGCCACCGTGGACACCGGCACGCCCGCCTCGGCCGCGGCCGCCGCGGCGTCTTCGACCGGCCGGCCGAACGTCCGATACCCATCGGAAAGTAAGAGAATCCTCGCGGGCGGTGGCTCCTGGCCGGTATCGGATGGCACCGACCGGATGGCATCCAGCGCAGTGAACACCGCCTCGCCGGTGGCGGTCGCCTCGGCGAGTTCAAGGCTGCCGATGGCTTCGATGGCGGCGGGCCGGTCCTTGGTTGGCGGCACGAGCACTTGAGCTGTGCGCGCGAATGAGACGAGTCCGACGTTGTAGCTGCGGGGTAGGTCGTTGATGAAGTGCTTGGCCGCCTCTTGCGCGGCCTGAAGGCGCGTGGGCGCGACGTCCGCCGCCTGCATCGACAGCGACACGTCGATGGCGAGGATGACCGTTGCCCGCTCGGACGGCACCTGCATCTGCGCCGACGGCTTGGCTAGGCCGGCCGCGAGAGCGACGAGCCCGGCGAGGAAGGTCCCGGCGGCAAGGTAGCGGCGCCAGCCGATTCCTTTGGGGGCCAAGGTTTTCAGTAGGTCGAGGTTGCTGAAACGGATGGCGGTTGCGGCACGCCTGCGCTGGCGCCAGACGTATGCGGCGGCGAGGACCAGCACGGGCGTGAGGGCAAGGAACCAGGCGGGTTCAAGGAAGTAGATCACGCCTACCTCCGAAGCCGATGCCGGTGTCGTTGGGCGGCAACGTATCTCACGAGATCCAGCAGCCAGTCGGAGTCGGTGCGCAGGAGTATCCGGTGGGCTCCCGCGTCGCGGATCGCGCGTTCGATGGTTGCCCGCTGAGCCGTCGCTTCAACAGCGTAGGCGTCGCGCATGCGCCCGCTCGTGCGGATTCCGTGTGTCTGGCCCGACTCGGGATCGACCAACTCCAGCACACCGACATCGGGGAGCTCCAGCTCGCGCGGGTCCACGATCTCGATGGCCAGCACATCGTGGCGGGCGGCGAGCCTGCGCAGCGGCCACGCCCACTGTTCGGGCGGGTCGAGGAAGTCGGAGATGACCACTGCGAGGCCACGCCGGCGTACCGGCCGGTGCAGTGCGTTGATGAGGCCGGAAAGACGCGCCGTGCCACGCTCTTGAGAGATCGCCTTGAGCAGGGCCTGGGCGGCGAGGCGGCCGCCCCGCGCAGGCCGGACCTTGAGATCACCGAACACCGCCCCGGCTCGGTTGCCGCCGCGCACCGTGAGATGGATGATCGCGGCGGACGCGGCCAGGGCGAGATCCCGCTTGAGCATGCGCGCCGTGCCGAAGTCGAGCGAGGGCGACAGATCCACGGCAAGCCACGTTTCGAGCTCGCGGTCGGCGACCGTCAGGCGTACGTGCGGGACCGTGGTGCGGGCGGTCACGGGCCAGTCCATGCGACGGACGTCGTCGCCCGGCACGTACTCCCGCGACTCCCCCGCCTCGCTGCCCGAGCCCGGAAGCAGGCCCAGATAATCGCCCTGCAGCAGGCCGTCGAGCCTGCGGCTCACGAGCAGATGCAGGCGGTTCAGGATCGCGTGTGGAGCGGTCATGCGGACTGTCGTGGTGCGACGGTCGGAAGCGGGACGCCGACAAGGATTCGATCGAGGATTTCATCAGGGGGTACCTCGTCAGCGAGCGCGTCATAGGTGAGCACCAGCCGGTGGCGCAACACATCGGGCGCGATGTCCTGCACATCCTGTGGGAGGGCGTAGTCACGCCCACGCAGCAGCGCGAGAGCGCGCACGGCGCGCACCAGGCCCAGGGAGGCGCGCGGGCTCGCTCCGTACTGGATGAGGCGCGCCAGGTCGGGCATGTCGTGCGCGGCGGGTTCACGGGTGGCCAGCACCAGCCGCACCGCGTAGTCGATCAGTGCATTGTGGACGAACACCTGGTCGGCCCGCTGCTGCAGTCCGGTCAGTTGGACCGGATCGAGGATGGGTTCCGGGTGGGGCGGGTCGACGCCCATGCGGTGCACGATCTCCCGCTCCTCGGCTCCGGACGGGTACCCAATGATGATTTTGAGCAAGAATCGGTCGCGTTGCGCCTCGGGCAGCGGGTAGACGCCCTCCTGCTCGATCGGGTTCTGCGTGGCCATCACGAGAAACGGGTCGGGCACGGTATGGGTCTTGCCGCCCAACGACACCTGCCGCTCGGCCATCACCTCCAGCAGCGCCGACTGGACCTTCGCGGGGGCGCGGTTGATCTCGTCGGCGAGCAGGAAGTTGACGAACACCGGGCCCAGTTCGACGTCGAACTGCTCACTGCCTGGGCGATAGATGCGCGTGCCCACGATGTCGGCCGGCACGAGATCGGGTGTGAACTGGATCCGAGCGAACGTGCCGCCAGCCACCGTTGCCACCGATTGCACGGCCAAGGTCTTGGCGACCCCCGGCACGCCCTCCAACAGACAGTGACCGCGCGCGAGCAGGGCCACGAACATCCGCTCCACCAGGCGATCCTGGCCCACGATGACCTTCTTGACCTCGAAGATCGCGCGTTCGAGCAGCGTCGCGTCGATGGCCGGGCTCGGCGACTGCTCCACCACTTGCGACACCGGGCACCTCCACAGCGGACGGTCGGAGTGGATTGTCGACCTTCAGCCTGGCATAGTGCATCCGCAAATGGGCTGATTCTCCAGGTTTGCCGAGCGGCAAATGATTACACAGTGCAACGACACGGTCGCAGAAAATCAACCGAATGGATGGCCCGCCCCCCTTCCATCTTGGGCCGGACGCTGGTTAATATTTCCGCGTTGCCGGGCGGCTTCCCCCGTGGCCGCCCGGCACGCCAGCCGCGGTGGCTGCTCGCCGCTCTTCGATCGGCTTCGCCGAGGCTCGCGATATCTCCTCCGGGGCCGAGCCCCGGACACCCCACGATCGATGGCCGTTCGCCGCGGACACCTTCCGGTGGCTGCTCGCCGCTCTTCGATCGGCTTCGCCGAGGCTCGCGATATCTCCTCCGGGGCCGAGCCCCGGACACCCCACGATCGATGGCCGTTCGCCGCGGACACCTTCCGGTGGCTGCTCGTCGCGAGGGAAGTCCCGTGCAAAGGTCCGCACGACATCAGCTGTGGGAAAGCTCGTTTGATCGGGCGGGCTTTACCGGTTCCTTACCTGAAAGTCGGCCGAAAATTATCGGACGGCCTAAGATCGTGCGCGTGAACGCGTTGATCTGCTCGAGCAAGGGGTGCCGCGAACCGGCGAAGTGGCAACTGCGCTGGAACAATCCCAAGCTGCACGAGCCCGAGCGGCGCAAGACGTGGCTCGCATGCGACCAACATCGCGAGCGGCTCTCCGAGTTCCTGGATACGCGAGGATTCCTCCGCGAGACCGAACCGGTTGTGTGATCCCATACAGTTGCCTTTGTGGAGTCACAGTCGCTCAACGCCCTCGACCCTTGGCCGCAAACGGTGCAGTGGCGTCCGGTCTCACCCAAGATGATCACGGTGGAGCTGGTCGAACGTGCAATCTGGACCGTCATTCTCCTCGCCATCACGGGCACTCTCTGGCTGATTTTCAGCTCGGCCTGGGTTCTCGTCGCGGGCGGTGCGCTGATCGTGGGCACCGTCGGCGGGACCTACTTCTCCATCCAAGCGATCCGTTCGTATGGCTACGCCGAGCGGGAGCGGGACCTGCTCGTGCGGCATGGACGGCTGATCCGGCGGCTGTCGATCGTGCCGTACGGGAGGATGCAGTTCGTCGATGTCACGGCGGGCCCGCTGGAGCGGGCGTTCGGCCTGGCCACCGTGCGGCTGCACACCGCGGCGGCCGCGAGCGACGCGACCATCCCGGGACTTGAGCCCGACGAGGCGACACGGCTGCGTGACCGGCTGGCCGCGCTCGGCGAAGACCGCGGTGAAGGGCTATGAACAAGTTTCACCCGCTCAGCCCGGTGCTGAAGGGGTTCCGGCTGCTGGTGCTTGCCGTGATCGCGATCTCGTGGCGCGGGTTGGAGCAACTGCAGCTGGAAGGCTGGCTGGCCACCGTCGCGGGGTTGCTCGTCGTGCTGTTGGCCTACTCGTTTATCGCGTGGCGCTTCTCCGGGTACGAGATCGTCGGTCGGGAATTGCGCATCCACGAGGGTGTGCTGTCACGGCGGGTGCGCACTGTGCCGCTGGAGCGGCTGCAGGCCATTGAGGTGATCCAGCCGTTTCAGGCGCGTGTTTTCGGGCTCGCCGAGCTGAAGCTCGATGTCGCGGGCGCGGAGAAGTCTGAGGCCCCGCTGTCGTTTGTGCCGCTGGAGCGGGCGCGGGAGCTGAGGGCGCAGCTGCTCATGCTGTCTGGCGGCGCGCAGGAGGTCTTGGACGAGCACGAGGAGGAGCTGTTCCGGGTCAAAAACAACGACGTGGTCGTGAGCCAGTTCCTCACGCCGCCGGTCATGTTCACTCCCCTGGCCGTGCTCTATGTGATCGGCCAGGTGGTGTTCAACCAGGATTTCGGCTTCTTCGCGATCGCGTCGATGCTCAGCGCCCTGTTCGCCACGCTCGTGGCACCGGTGTTGCGCATGCTCAACTTCTGGCACTTCCGCCTCGCCCGCACCGCGGACGGCAAACTGCGCATCCGCCACGGGCAGCTGACCGCGCGGAGCCAGACCGTGCCCGTGCACCGGGTGCAGGCGCTGACGGTCACCTGGCCCCTGCTGTGGCGCATGAAGGGCTGGCTGCGGATCAGCCTGGCCGTGGCCGGGCAGGGCGCGGGCACCCCCGAGGGCGGCGGGCAGAAGGCCGAGACCGACCGGCTGCTGCCGGTGGCGACGCTCGATACGGCGCGCGCGATCGTCCCGCATGTCCTGCCCAGCGTCGATCTGGCGGCCCTGCCCATGACGCCCGTGCCGCGCAGCGCGCGCTGGCTCGCTCCCCTGCGGGTCAGGGTGCTCGCCGCGGGCCTGACCGAGCGGGTGTTCGCCGCGGTCGACGGGTTCGCGACCCGCACGCTCACGCTGGTGCCATATGAGCGGATCCAGAGCGTGCGAATCACGCAGGGGCCGTGGCAGCGCCGGCTGGGCCTGGCGAGCGTGCACGCCGACGTCGCGGGCGGCACGCCGGTGACCGCCTCCCACAGGTCGCTGCCCGAGGCCTACCAGTGGATCGACGAGCTTGCGCGCCGCTCCGACGAGGCGAGGGCATCCCGGGGTTAACGAAGGGCCCCAAGGTGAAGTACCGTTGTGCGCCATGAGCGTCTCGCAGCGGCTGAAGAACCGTTTCCGTCGATTCCTTGAGCGGCCCGGCACCACGGTTGACCTGGAGCCATTCAGCAAATTGCTGCCCGAGATCGAGGCGCGCGGCGAGGAGCTGTCCACTCTGGACGATGCCGAGCTCACCGCGGCCGCGAGCGAGGCGAGCGAGTTGGTCGAGATCTGCGCGGTGGGGCGCGAGGCAGCCTGGCGCGCGCTCGGCGAGCGGCCCTACGACGTGCAGCTCCTGGGCATCCTCGCGCTGCTGCACAACACGGTCGCCGAGATGGCCACGGGCGAGGGCAAGACGCTGGCCGCGTGCATCGCCGCGTTCGGCCACGTGCGGCGCGGCAATGGGCCCGTGCACGTGCTGACCGTCAACGACTATCTGGCCAAGCGCGACGCCGAGTGGATGGAGCCGGTCTACACCATGCTCGGCCTGTCCGTCGGCTATGTCACGGGCGCCTCGACGCCCGACGAGCGGCGCGCGGCGTACAGCAAAGACATCACCTACGCATCGGTCAGCGAGGCCGGTTTCGACTTCCTGCGCGACCAGCTGATCACCGATGTGGCGCAGCGGATCCAGCCGGAGCTGCGGACCGCGATCGTCGATGAGGTCGACTCGATTCTGATCGATGAGGCTACGGTACCGATGGTGCTCGCCGGCATGATCCCTAACGAGCAGGATCCGGTCCACCTCGCGGCCGGGCTGGTCAAGAACCTGCGCCCGCGGGTCCACTACGAGGTCGCCGAGGATGGGCGGAGCGTCGCGTTGACCGACCGCGGCGTGAAGTCGCTGGAGGCCAAGCTCGGCGTGGATCTCTACGACGCCGAGCAGGTCGGGCAGCTGTCCACGCTGCACGTGGCCCTGCACGCGCACGCCCTGCTCGACCGCGACGTGGACTACATCGTGCGCAACGGCAAGGTGGAGCTGGTCGACGAGATGCGCGGCCGGGTCGCCCAGCGCCGGCGCTGGCCCGACGGGCTGCACGCGGCGGTCGAGGCCAAGGAGGGGCTCGACGCGTCGGCCGAGGGCGAGGTGCTCGGCACGATCACCGTGCAGGGGTTCATCGCGCTCTACAACGCCATCGCGGGCATGACGGCCACGGCCGTGCACGTCGGCGACGAGCTCCGCGAATACTTCAAGCTCGAGGTCGCGGTCATCCCGCCGAACACGCCGTGCGTCCGCGTCGATGAGCCGGACCGCATCTACGCCACCCGCGCCGAGCGCGACGAGGCGCTGATCGAAGAGATCAAGAAGTTCCACGAGACGGGCCGGCCCATCCTGATCGGCACCCTCGACATCAGCGAGTCGCAAAACCTGGCCGAGGGCCTGCGCGCCGCGGGCGTCGAGTGCGCCGTGCTCAACGCGAAAAACGACGCCGAAGAGGCGGCGATCATCGCCGAGGCCGGCAAGTTCGGCGCGGTCACGGTCTCCACGCAGATGGCCGGGCGCGGTGTCGACATCCGGCTCGGCGGCAGCGATCAGTCCGACCGCGAGCGGGTGGCCGAGCTCGGCGGGCTCTATGTCATCGGCAGCGGGCGGCACAACAGCCGCCGCGTCGACGACCAGCTGCGCGGGCGGGCCGGGCGGCAGGGCGACCCCGGTGGGTCGATCTTCTACGTGAGCATCGAGGACGAGCTGATCAAGCATCACGCGGCCGACTCGATCCCGCCGTGGCCGCGGATGAAGTTCGGCGGGCTGGTTGACGACGAGCGGGTCACGGCCGCCGTCGAGCACGCGCAGAAGGTCGCCGAGGGCGTGCACTACGAGCTGCACCGCAACACCTGGCGCTACAGCGTGGTCATCGAGCAGCAGCGGCAGGCGCTCGCCGAGCGCCGGGAGCGGCTCCTGACCACCGATGTCGCAGCCAAGATGCTGCTGGCTCGGGTGCCCGACAAGGCGAAGGCGTTCGTGGAGGGCCGGCTCGATGAGTGGGCCGAGGCGAAGCGAGCCGCGGAGCTCGACGCACTCGAAGGCAAGGCCGAGCTTGAGGACTCGGCTGAGCTCGATGAGTCCGCAGAGCCGGGCGAGAAGGCCGAGCTCGACGGGCAGGAGTCGCCAGCCGAGATCGAACAATCCGAGATCGACGAGGCCGAGATCGAAGAGGCCGAGCTTGACGAGTCGGCAGAGGTTTCCGAGGTCGACGAGCAGGCGGCGCGGGAGAAGCGCGAGGCGCGGCTGGTCGAGATCGGCCGGTCCATCGCCCTGTGGCACCTCGACCGGCTCTGGGCCGAGCACCTGGCGGAGCTGTCCGAGGTGCGCGAGGGCATCCACCTGCGGGCGCTGGGCCGGGTCGACCCGCTCGACGAGTTCCACCGCGCGGCCGTGCCGGCGTTCAACAAGCTGATCCCCGAGATCGAGGAGCGCACGGTCGCCACGTTCGAGGAGCTCGACCTGGAGGAGGAATTCACGCCGGAGCGGGCCGAGCTGGTGCGCCCGAGCGCGACCTGGACCTACCTGGTGACCGACAACCCGTTTGGGTCCGAATTGGACCGCCTCGTGTCGGTGTTCAAGCGCACCAAGCGATAACGCACTCGGAGATGACCACACAGACCATGGCGCTTCGCCCGCTGCGGTTCCAGGATTGGGAAGCGGTGCATGAGTGGGCACGGCTGGAGGAGGCATGCCGATTCCAGCCGTGGGGCCCGGACACGCCCGAGGAGACCCGGTCGTTCGTCAGGGGCGCGGTCGCGGCGTGGGACGACGGGCGTTACGTGCACGCGGCCGAGATCGACGGGTTCGTGAAGGGGATCGGCGAGCTGCGCCTGGGCCCGCACATGCAGGGAGAGATCGCTTACGGCGTGCACCCCGAGCTGTGGGGCCGGGGTGTGGGCACGGGCATCGCGCGTGAACTGCTGCGCATCGGGTTCGACGAGCTGAAGCTGCACCGGATCTGGGGGACCTGCGATCCGCGCAACGTCGCGTCCGGCCGGGTCATGCAGAAGCTCGGCATGACATGTGAGGGCCGGATGCGGCACAACCTGTTGATCCGGGACGGCTGGCGAGACTCCGATCTCTACGCCATCCTCGACCACGAATGGGTTGCCGCCGCATCCGGTGTGACTCAGTTAGACGCCACTGACTGACGTGATCCAGGAGCGGTTGGCCGGGACGCTGCCATACCACTGCCGGGTGGAGCCGTCAGCGGTCGAGGCCACGCCGACCTGCAGGCCGTTGTACGTTTGCGGTCCGCCCGAGTCGCCGCGCCACGCGTTTCCGTTGATCCGCGTGCTGGCGATGGCGGGCCCACCGTAGTAGTCCGTTGCGCTGGTGGAGGTGACCCGCACGGTGGCTGTCTTGAGCACGGTGGACGCGCTGCAGCCCGAGTAGCACGTCATGCCCCAGCCGTAGATGTTGTTGGTGCTGTTGATCGGCGGGTTCGCGCTGGCAAGGCGCATGTAGGTGGTGCTGATCGAGCGGTCGAGGCGCAGCAGGGCGAGGTCGTAGCGGGTCGAGTAGCTCACGACGTTGGCCACGACGCCGCCGGAGGTGCGGTTCACGCTGCCGACGCGCACGGACATGCTCGAACTGGTGCAGTGCCGGGCGGTCAGCACCCACTGGGCCGCGATGATGGTCCCAGAGCAGGTGAAGGAACCGCTGCGGAACACGGCCGCGGCCCATGGCGCCGAGGACACCGTGCCGCCGCCGATGATGTTCGGTTGGACGTCGGCGGCGGCTGGGGCGGCGTGCACGCCAATGCCCGCGACGGACAGCGCGAGACTGGCGATCACGACTCGTAGTCGCATGGATGCTCCTTTGAAACGGGGGTTGTCGTTCACCGGGGTGTGTGAACAGGAGACATCCATTCATATCTTTAATTATTTAGCAAGAGCCAATTCTTTCGACCCGCCTTCGTGCAACGCTTCGTACACGGTGTCTCGCAATGCGTTAGCCTCGCGGTCGCTGAGCGTGCGCGACGGGTGCCGCAGCACCAGGCGCAACAGCACGTTCTTCTGCCCGGGCCGCATGCCCATGCGGCGATGCGCGGCCTCGGGAAGCCGCTCATACGGCGTTTCGGACAGCACGACCACCTCCTCGATCGCCTCGACATCGAGGGCGCGCAATCGGTCGCCTATCAGCGAGACGTCTATATCACTTGCTATCGCAAGTGACAGGTCCCGGCGCACCGGCGGCATCGACGACACCTCGCGGTAGTGCGACAGGTCCAGCATCTGTGCGGCGACGCGCGGATCGGGGTCGCGCAGCAGCCGGATGTCCGTGATCCCCTTGCGCAGCATCAGCAGGCGGTCCAGCCCGAGGCCCATGGCGAGCCCGCGGGCGGTCGTGGGCAGGCCGGCCTCG
The DNA here is from genome assembly GCF_003426775.1 of Allorhizocola rhizosphaerae. Lineage (GTDB taxonomy): Bacteria > Actinomycetota > Actinomycetes > Mycobacteriales > Micromonosporaceae > Allorhizocola > Allorhizocola rhizosphaerae. The sequence continues at coordinate 9,816 of NZ_QJUG01000131.1, forward strand.
GCGAGCACGCGCGGGTGTGCCAGCCCGCATTCTCCAATCTCGACATCGTCGACGTAGATTTCCCTTCCTTCGAGGGTGTACGGATGCACGTTGCGCACTGTTCGCCAGCGACTTTCGGGCAGCACGGCCCGTACCGCCATGTCGATCATTTGCTCAAGCGACGGGACGTCCCCATGCGGGTTGACCCACCACAGGTCCATCTGGTGCGGGTTGCCCACGTGCTGCCGGTCGATGACGTCGCGCCGGTAACACATCCCGGGCACGGCCAGCACGACCTCGTCGCGTACCCGATGAAGCAGATAAGGAACGCGGGCCGTGGTGTGCGAGCGCAGCATCAGGCCGTCGCCCAGGTAGTGGCTGTAGCGCCGCTCCCGCGTCACGGCGTCGGGCGGATAGAGCAGGCGGTCGTAGTTGTCGGCGACGCTGACCACGGCCGGCCCACCATCGCGGACAACGGGGACGGGCCAAGGCGCGCACAGCGCATCGACGATCAGCTGGAGGGCGTGCGGACCGGCGGCCGGGTCGGTCAGATCACGTAGGTGTCGCATGACGAGCTCCTTGAGAACGAGCGCACGAAAAAGCCCCCGGCCGGCCGAGGGCTACACGAAGCGTCCGTCAAGAAGCAGCGCGATCAACCCACGGCAAGCCGAGGGCAGTCAAATCGCGCGCTGGATGTAGACATGCATCCACTGTAGCCGAGAATTACTCCGTTCAGGCGAAGCCGTGATCTTGCGCGGGTCGGCTCGGCCGCGCAGCGGTCCGAGGCGACGCGCTGCGGAAACAAACTCCGTTCAGGCGAAGCCGTGATCTTGCGCGGGTCGGCTCGGCCGCGCAGCGGTCCGAGGCGACGCGCTGCGGTAAGAACGAGTGGCGCCGATCCACCAGGCAGGAGAAGGAGGATCGGCGCCCCGGCAAACACTTTGGCCCACGATCAACATGTCCGGCAAGGCGTTCGGACAAGTCCGAACACTTCCGAACGGGGCGTTCGTTAGGCTTGGCCACATGAGCGAGGGCTTGCCCCGAGCGAGTCAATGGCCGGGGCTCCCAGAGCACAGCGGAGGAAGCAAATGACTGTCGATCTCAGTCCCGGCCTGGGCGCGAAGGTGGAGCTGGTCGTGTCCGACGCCGATACGGCGCAGGCGCTGGGCTCCGGGGATGTGCCCGTGCTCGCGACCCCGCGGGTGGTCGCGCTCGCCGAGGCCGCGACCGTCGCCGCCACGACCCGGACCCTCGCATCAGGCCAGACCACCGTGGGTGTGCGGGTCGAACTGGACCACAAGGCGGCGACCCCGGTGGGGCGACGCGTGGTCGCCGAGGCCGTGCTGTCCGGAGTGGACGGGCGCACGCTCACGTTCGACGTGGTCGTGCGCGACGGGGAGGTCGTGGCGGCGCAGGGCACGGTGACCCGGGTGCTGGTTGACCGGCAGAGGTTCGTGGACAAGGCGCTGGGTTCATGAAATTCGACGAGATCGCCGACGGGGTGTTCCTGCTCGCCCACCCCGTGTTCAAGGTGAACTGCGTGCTGGTCACGGGTGCCGACCGGGCGATGCTCATCGACACGCTGTCCACCGACGAGCAGGCCCGCTCATTGCGGGACGCCGCAGCGAGCGTCACGGCGAAGCCGCTCACGCTCGTCAACACGCACTTCCACTTCGACCACACCTTCGGCAACCAGACCCTGGCACAGGGCGATATCTGGGGCCATCCCGATTGCGCCCGCGAACTCACCGAGCGCGGCGAGCACTGGAAAAGGGTCTGGCAGGACGAAATCGAAGACCAGGAGCTGGCGCTCGCGGTCGGCGCCGTGACGATAGTGCCCCCGAACCGCTTGGTGGACAAGCAGGCCTCAGTCGATCTCGGCGGGCGCACAGCGTTCATCAGCCACCACGGGCGCGGCCACACCGACGGCGACATCGTGGTGCGCGTCGACGACGTCCTGATCGCCGGCGACCTGGTCGAGCAGGGCGCACCGCCCGCGTTCGACGACGCCTACCCGCTGGAGTGGCCGGACACCCTGACGGCTCTCATGCACACCCCCGCGCGGATTGTCGTCCCCGGGCACGGCAAGCCCGTCGACATGGCCTTCGTCGAGCAGCAGCACGCCGATCTGACCAGATTGGACTGGCTGATCCGCGACGGGCACCGCGATGCCGCGCCCACGGAGCGGGTCGCGGCGGCGAGCCCGTTCGTGCAGGCGTTCGGCGAGGACGGCCTGTATCAGTCGCTGCTGGCCGTGAAGCGAGGCTACGCCCAGCTCGACGGGGCCTGACCCGCACCACGGCATCGCCGGGGTGCCGATGATCACTTCGGAAGGCCATCCTCGCCGTAGAGCAGGTCACCATGATCAATAGTTCTTGCGAGTCGGCGATCAGCGGCAGCCGACCAGCCTAGATGATGGGCTCCGTCGCTTCCTCCAGCCGCCAGCCCGACGGCGGCTTGGTGAGCAGGGCCGAGGCGTTGCGCGGGATGCCGGGGTCGAGCGTCTTGGCCACGAAGATGGCGTGCCACACGCAGAACACCAGCACGGTCCAGATTTTGCGTGAGTTGTCCGCCCGGCCCGCCTTGTGATCGCGCAGCAGTCCCTCCACATAGGACAGGTCGAGCAGGTCGCGGGCGCCGGAGTTGTGCAGGATGTCGCGCGCCCACTGGTACATCTCGCCGGCGAGCCAGACCCGCGTCGGCACGGGGAACCCGAGCTTGGGCCGGTTGACGATGGCCGGCGGCACCACCTGGGCCATGGCCTGGCGCATGGCCCACTTGGTGGTACGCGATCCGGGCGGCACCTTGAGCGCCTGCGGCAGTTTGGACGCGACCGCCCACACGTCGCGGTCCAGGAACGGCACGCGCAACTCCAGCGAGTGGGCCATCGACATGCGGTCGGCCTTGACCAGGATGTCGCCGCGCAGCCACGTGCTCATGTCGACGTACTGCATCTTGGTCACGTCGTCGAGCCCGTCCGCGGTCGCCTCGGCATACAGCGGGCGCGTGATGTCGGTGTATCGAGCGGCCCCCGCGTTGCGCTTGAGCAACCGGCGCAGCTCGTCGTCGTTGGCGAAGATGCGCGCGTTGCCGCTGAAGCGTTCCTCGATGGGGGTCGTGCCGCGCTCCAGGAAGCTCTTTCCCTTGACGCCGTTGGGGATCACGCGCGACATGGCCCGCAGCCCGCGCTGCATCGGATCGGGCAGCCTGGTCAGGTGACGCAGCGAAAGCGGCTCGCGATAGATCAGGTACCCGCCGAAGAATTCGTCCGCCCCCTCGCCGGACAGCACGACGGTGACATGCTCGGCAGCTTTCTGAGCCACGAAGTAAAGCGGCACCAGCGAGGGATCCGCGACCGGGTCGTCGAGGTGCCAGACAATGCGCGGCAGCGCCTCCATCATGTCGTAGGCATTGACTTTGGTGGGTATCGTGGTCACGTCCAGGTGGCGGGCCGACTCCTGCGCGATGTCCACTTCGGAGTACCCCGCGTTGTCGAAGCCCACGGTGAACGTGAGGATCTCGGGGTTGAACTCGCGGGCCAGCGCGACGACGGAGGTCGAGTCGATGCCGCTCGATAAGAACGCGCCCACCGGCACGTCCGAGCGCATGTGCAGGCGCACGCTCTCGCGCAGGGTCTCCTTGATCTCATGGAAGATGCGTTGATGGTCGTCCATGGGCATGGGGTGGAACACCGGCCGGAAGTAGCGCCTGATCTCCAGCTCGTTTGAAGGTGCCCACGTCAGGCACTCCCCGGCCCCGATCCGCTTGATCCCGCGGTGCAGCGTGTGCGGCTCGGGCACGTACTGAAAAGTCAGCAGATGGGAAAGCTGCACCGGGTCCACCTCCCCGGACGCGAACGGCAGCAGGGCCTTCTTCTCGCTGGCCAGGAACAGCCCGTCGGCCGTCTGCAGATAGTGCATGGGTTTGATGCCGAACGGGTCGCGTGCCCCGAACGCCCGGCGCTCCTGCCGGTCCCAGATCACAAACGCGAACATGCCGCGCAGCCGGTCGAGCACCTGCTCGCCCCAGTGGTGGTAGCCCGCGACCACGACCTCGGCGTCGCCATTGGTGACGAAGATCGCGTTGTGCTTGCGGCGCAGCTCCTCGCGCAGCTCCAGGTAGTTGTAGATCTCGCCGTTGAACGTGAGCAGGTATCGGTCGTCCAGGTACGGCAGCGGCTCCTTGGACAGCTCCACATCGATGATCGAGAGCCTTTTATGAGCAAAAATCACATCATTGTCCACTATTTGCAGGCCGGTGTCGTCAGGCCCCCGATGATGCAGCAGCTCAAGTGCGTCCGCCATGGGCGCGCGGAAGGAATCCACGGCGCCATGCCCGCTGAAGTAGGCCAAAATACCGCACACGTGGCATCCTCCCATAATTCGCCTCACGATAAGCTCGTACGTAAAACGGCGGAGGAGTCATCGTGGTTGCAGACGGTAAAGAAAAAGACGGTACGGAGTCGCACGACCCGATGTATCCGGAAAAGTTTCTCGAGTTCATGCGCACCGGCTGGCGCGACACCGAGCTCGTGACGGCGCAGGTGACCGGTGCGCCCAACTTCGCCAAGCGCCGCGCCACCCTCGCGGCAGCGTTCCCCGGCGAGACGCTCGTCATCCCCAGCGGGCGCGAGATGGTCCGGGCCAACGACACCGGATTCCCCTTCCGGCCCGGCAGCGACTTCTTCTACCTGACCGGCGAGCACGACCCGGAGAGTGTGCTGATCCTGCGCTCCGACGGCTCGGCCGTGCTCTACGTGCGGCCGCGCTCGCCCCGCGACACCGACGAGTTCTTCAAGGACCGGATGTATGGCGAGCTCTGGATCGGCCGCCGGCACACCCTCGCCGAAAAGACCGCCGAGCTGGGTGTCGAGACCGCCAACCTGGCCGACCTCCCGCTCGACGAGCTGGCCCCGGCGCGCACGCGCGTGCTGCGCGGCCTCGACCCGCACGTCGACAGGCGGGTGCGCCAGACCGACCCGGGCCGCGACGCCGAGCTGGCTTGGTTCATCTCCGAAATGAAGCTCGTCAAGGACGAGTGGGAGATCGCGCAGCTGCAGGACGCCATCGACGCCACCGTGCGCGGGTTCGAAGACGTGGCCCGCGTCCTGCCCGCCGACCGGCCGGTGTCCGAGCGGCTCATCGAGGGCGTGTTCGGGCTGCGGGCGCGGCACGACGGCAACGGCCTCGGCTACAGCTCCATCGTCGGCGCCGGCTCGCACGCCACGATCCTGCACTGGATCCGCAACGACGGGCGCACGACACCGGGCGAGCTGCTCCTGGCCGACATGGGCGTCGAGGGTCACCACCTCTACACGGCCGACGTGACCCGCACCTTGCCCGTGTCGGGAACCTTCACGCCGCTGCAACGCCAGGTCTACGACATCGTGTACCGGTCGCAGGAGGCCGGCATGGAGGCGATCAAGCCGGGCGCGAAGTTCTCCGACGTGCACCTGGTGTGCATGCGCGTGCTCGCCGAGGGCCTGCACGACATGGGCATCCTGCCGGTCAGCGTGGACGAGGCGATGGAGAAGGACTCGATGCTCTACCGGCGGTGGACGCTGCACGGGTTCGGCCACATGCTGGGCATCGACGTGCACGACTGCGCCAACGCGCGGCAGGAGAAATACAAGGATGGCGAGCTCGCCGAGGGATACGTCCTGACCAACGAGCCGGGGCTTTACTTCCAGCCCGAGGACGATTTGGTACCGGAGGAGCTTCGCGGCATCGGCGTGAGAATCGAAGACGACGTCCTGGTCACGGCCACCGGCTGCAAGAACCTCTCCGACGGCCTCCCCCGCCACCCCGACGACGTCGAGCGCTGGCTCGCCGAGCAACGCGAAGCCGGCCCCCGCCTACCCGGCTGAGTCCAGCTTGGGCTTGAGCCCGCTCCTTCACGGAGCGGGCTCTGGCTGTTTCGGGCGGCTTGGCGATCAAAACCTGGCCGCCGGAGTCGGGGCCCGCCCCCGCACCGGGCGGGCATAATTCATACGCGGGTGGATGATCGGCCGCTCATGATGGCTGCCGTCACCCCCACGCCGGCGGCCGCGAGCACGATCTGGATGAGGATTTCGGTCCAGTCCACGCCCTCGGTGTCGGCCAGGCCGAGCTGGCGGGCGAAGAACGTCCCGATCAGTGCCGCCGCGATGCCGATCACGACGGTCAGCCAGATGGGGATGCTCTGCCGTCCGGGCAGGACCAGGCGGCCGAGCACGCCGATGATGGCTCCAATGAGGATTGCCGAGATCACGCCGGTTGCGGTCACGGTTGGCCCTCCAATCTGGAGTAGTGATTAGTCCGTAGACTGCCCGCCCTCGATACCGACTAAACCTTGCAGGAGGATGCCGCTAACACGTCATCGCTTGCAAGCTCTTGCGGAAACATTTCAGCAATCGTATGTTGCGGGCATGCTCCTCAACGGACTCCTCTCATTGGTGTTGATCGCTATCCCGACGGCGGTCGCAGAGCAGCCGAGTGCGGCGGGCCGGCCCGCGCCCCGGACGGTCGAGCAGTTCTACTTCCTGCTGCCCGATCGCTTCGCCAACGGGGACCCGGCCAATGATCGCGGCGGCTATCCGGGCGGCCGGGACAGCCACGGGCACGATCCCGCGGACAAGGGGTTCTACCACGGCGGAGACCTGCGCGGTGTGATCGACCGGCTCGACTACATCCAGGGCCTGGGCACGACCGCGATCTGGCTCGCGCCGGTGTTCAAGAACCGTCCCGTGCAGGGGGATTCGGCGGGCTACCACGGGTACTGGATCACCGACTTCACGCAGGTCGACCCGCACTTCGGGACCAAGGACGACCTCAAGCGCCTGGTGCGTGAGGCACACCGGCGGGGCATGAAGATCTACCTCGACGCGATCGTGAACCACACCGCCGACGTGATCTCCTACGCCGAGGGCGGCAGCCGGCCGTATGCGGACACGAAGACGAGCCCATACACCGACACGCAGGGCCGCAAGTTCGACGACGCGAACCATGCCGATGGGGCGCAAAGGTTTCCGGAGGTTGACGGCAACGCGGGGCCGTACACGCCCGTGGTCCCCTCCGGGGCAAAGGTGCCCGAGTGGCTGAACGACCCGAGCATGTACCACAACCGGGGCGAGTCCACGTTTTCCGGCGAGAGCAGCACGCACGGCGACTTCGCGGGGCTCGACGACCTGTGGACCGAGCGTCCCGAGGTGGTCCGTGGCATGACGAAGATCTACAAGGACTGGATCGTCGAGACCGGCGTGGACGGGTTCCGCCTGGACACGGCCAAACACGTGAACATGGAATTCTGGCCCCAGTTCGTGGACGGGATCGGGCGCGGCTTCCCGATGTTCGGGGAGGTGTTCTCGTCCGACCCGGCGGTCGCTTCGGCATATGTGCGCCAGGGGCAGCTGCCCGCGACGCTCGACTTCGGTTTTCAAGCGGCGGCAACGAGTTTCGTGAACGGCGGCTCGGCGCAGGCATTGGCGGACCTGTATGCGGCCGATCCGATGTACACGGCACGTGACGTGAACTCCAACGGGCTGCCCACGTTCCTGGGCAACCACGACATGGGGCGGATCGGCACGTTCACCCGCAGCCTGGAGAAGTCGCGGCTCGCGCATGAGCTGATGTTCCTGACCCGTGGCCAGCCCGTGATCTACGCGGGCGACGAACAAGGGTTCACCGGCGATGGCGGCGACAGGGACGCACGCCAATCCCTATTCGCCAGCCAAGTGCCGTCCTATCTAGACGATGATCTTCTTGGTACCGAGCGGACGCACGCGCAAGACAACTTCGACCCCGGCCATCCGCTGTATCGAGCCATCGCCGAGCTGGGCAGGCTACGCAAGGAGCATGCGGCCCTGCGCGACGGCATCCAGGTCACCAAGCACGTGGGCGACGGCGTGTTCGCGTTCTCCCGCATCGGGCCGGACCGAGTCGAATATGTGGTGGCCGTCAACGCGTCGACCACGGCGAAGGCCGTGCCCGTGAGCGGGGCCTATCACCGGATCTACGGCTCGGGCACGCTCGACGCCGTCCCGCCGCAGTCGGCCGTGGTGTTCCGGGCCGACCGTCCACTCCCGACCGGCGGCGCGCCGACCATCGCGCTCGATGCGCAGCAGGGCAAGGTGATGGCAACCGTGGGCGGGGGCGACCCGACCGCGACGGTGCGCTTCGAGGCTCAGGTGGGCGACGGGCCGTGGCGCGTGCTCGGCACGGCCACGCATGCTCCCTATGAGGTGAGACATGACCTGGTCGGGCTTGCTGGACGCACGCCGGTGCGCTACCGCGCGACCGTGCGCGATACCGAAGGGCGCACGGCGACCGATACCGCGCGGATCGCGGTGGAGTCGCCGCCGGAGCAGGCGCAGCGCGAGCACGTGTTGGTGCACTATCACCGGCCCGACGGCGACTACGCCAACTGGCGGCTGTACACGTGGGGCGACACCGATCCGTCGATGAACCTGCCGTGGCCGCAGGGACAACCGTTCGCGGGCGTTGACGCGTTCGGCGCCTTCGCCTGGGTGCGCGTCAAGCCGGGCGCGGGCTCTGTCGGGTACCTCATCGTGGATCAAAATGGTGTCAAAGACGTTCCACTGGACCGTTTTGTCAATCCGGGCGCGACCTTTGAGGTGTGGCACCGGCAGGGCGTCGCCGAACCGGTGCCACCGCCGACCGTCCAACAACCACCATCCAACGTGGCCATCCTGCACTATCGGCGGGCGGACGGAAACTACACGGGCTGGGGCCTGCACCTGTGGGACGGCAACGCCAACCCGGTGGAGTGGAACAATCCCATGCTGCCCACGGGAATCGACTCGTATGGCGCCTATTGGCACGTGCCGCTGGTGCCCGGCGCGTCTGGAGTGAGCTACATCGTGCATCGCGGCGACGAGAAGGACCTGCCAAGCGACCAAAGGCTGGACTTCGCCACATTTGGGCGCGAGGCATGGATCCTGTCTGGAAGGCAGGCCTTCCTCAGACCCGAGGTGCCACAGGCCCAACGCGACATCGACATCACCAAGCCGCGGGCGCACTGGGTTTCACGCTCCACTTTGCTCTGGGACAAGGCACAGACCGACGGCAAGGTCTATGAGCTCGTGGTCGCGCCGGATGGCGGCCTGTCCATAGCAGACGGTGAGCTGGTCGGAAACTATCGCACGATCGGGCTCAACGCGTCGGTCCTATCCGAGGCCCACCGGCAGAAGTTCCCGCATCTTTGGGCATACAAGGCATTCGAGGTCGCGTCGAGCGACGTGAAACAGGCGCTGCGTGGGCAGCTTGTGGTGACCGAGCGAAGGCATGACGGCACCCTGCTTTCGGCGACCGGCGTGCAGATCCCGGGCGTGCTCGACGATGTCTACTCCCCCGCCACGCGGGCACAACTCGGGCCGGTGTTCGACCGTGGGCGGGTGTCCCTGTCGGTATGGGCGCCGACAGCGAAATCAGTCCAGCTGGAACTGGACGGCTCGCTGGTGACCATGCGGCGCGACGACAACACGGGTGTGTGGAGCGCGAACGGACCGTCCACATGGGAGGGCAAGCGGTACCGGTTCGTGGTGGCGCACTACCAGCGCACGTCCATCGTGACCGACCCGTATTCGGTGGCGCTCACCCCGAACTCGACCCACAGTGTCGCTGCCAAACTCGTTGCTTCCAGGCCATTGGCGTTCAGCGGGCGCCCGCAAATCTACGAGCTGTCCGTGCGCGACTTTTCCATCGCGCAGGGGCGGGGTACGTATGACGCGTTCGTGGATGGCGCCGGCGTGGCGCACCTGCGAAAGCTGGCGTCCGCTGGAGTCACGCATGTGCACCTGTTGCCGGTGTTCGATTTCGCGACCATCCCGGAAGTGCGCGCGGATCAGGCCGTGCCCGCGTGCGATATGGCTTCGTTCCCACCCGATTCGCCGCGCCAGCAGGAGTGTGTGGGAGCCGTCAGGGACCGCGACGGGTACAACTGGGGCTACGATCCGTTGCACTACACCGTGCCCGAGGGTGGATATGCGCTCGACCCGAACGGGACGGCACGCAACGCTTCGTTCAAGGCGATGGTGGACGCATTGCACGCCAATGGATTGCGCGTCGTGCTCGACGTCGTCTACAACCACACGTCCTCACCGTCCCCATTGGACCCGATTGTGCCCGGCTACTATCACCGGCTCTCGCTCGACGGGGCCATCGAGACGTCGACGTGCTGCCTCAACACCGCACCCGAGCACGCGATGATGGGCAAGCTCGTGGTGGATTCGGTGGTGACGTGGGCCCACGCTTACGGCATCGACGGGTTCCGGTTCGATCTGATGGGCCACCATCCGAAGTCCAACATGCTGGCCGTGCGCGCCGCGCTGGACAAGCTGCCGGGCGGGAAGGACATCCTGCTCTACGGCGAGGGCTGGAACTTCGGCGAGGTCGCCGACAACGCCCGCTTCGTGCAGGCCACACAGCTCAGCATGGCCGGCACGGGGATCGGCACGTTCAACGACCGGTTGCGCGACGCGGTCAAGGGCGGGGGCCCGTTTGACACCAACCCACGGCGGCAGGGGTTCGCCTCGGGCCTGTTCACCGACCCGAACGGCGACCCGGTGAACGGGAGCGCGGCCGAACAGCTGGCCCGGCTCCTGCACCATCAGGACCAGATCAAGGTGGGGCTGGTGGGCAACCTCGCCGGATACTCGTTTGTGGACAGTTCAGGGCGGCGTGTGACCGGAGCCGATGTCGACTACAACGGCGCGCCTGCGGGATACACGAAAACACCGTCGGAAGCGGTGACCTATGTGGACGCCCACGACAACGAGATCCTGTTCGACGCGCTGGCCTACAAGCTGCCACCGGGAACATCCGATATAGATCGTGCGCGGATGCAGGTGCTGGCGCTCGCGACCGCCGTGCTGAGCCAGGGCACGGGCTTTGTGACGGGAGGCTCGGACATCATGCGCTCCAAGTCGCTGGACAAGAACTCGTACGACTCCGGTGACTGGTTCAACGCGATCCAGTGGGATTGCCGGGCGGGCAACGGTTTCGGGCGTGGGCTGCCGCCCGCGTGGGACAACGAGGCGCGCTGGCCCTATGCCCGCCCGCTGCTGGCCGATCCCGCGCTTGTCCCGTCGTGCGAGGCGATCACGCTCGCCTCGGCGCGGTTCCAGGAGTTGCTGCGCGTGCGCAACTCGTCTCGTCTGTTCAGTTTGGACAGTCTGGAGGAGGTGCAGCGCAGCGTTTCGTTTGTGGGCAACACGCCAGGGGTCATCACGATGGTGCTCAGCGACAGGCAGGAGACGATCGTGGTGGTGTTCAACGCCACGCCCTCGCAGATCACGCAATCCGTGCCTCGTGCGGATCTGCGTTTGGTCCCGTCGGTTGACCCGGCTATGGCTGGGGCGTCCTACCGGGACGGCATGGTGACGGTACCGGGAAGGACGGTGGCGGTGTTCACGTCAACTTAGGTTGACGATGACCGCGGCTGTCAACTACGGTTGACGCATGACCACGACACTGATCGCTGTCGCTCCCCCGCCGCCACCGCGGCCCGGCCGCTCCCGGCATCGGCTCCTGCTGGCGTGCGGCCTGGTGGCTGGCCCGCTCTTCGTGGCGGCGTTCGCGCTCCATGGCGCGTTCCGGGAGGGATACGACCCGCTGCGCCACCCGGTCAGCTCGCTCGCGTTCGGCCCGTGGGGCTGGGTCCAGGTGGCGAACTTCATCGTCTCGGGTTTACTCACGCTGGCGTTCGCGGTCGGGCTGCGCCGCGCATCGGGCCTGTGGCTGGGCCCACTGCTCGTCGCTGTCTGGGGCGTCGGGCTGATCGGCGCGGGCGCGTTCATCACCGACCCGGTCAGCGGGTACCCACCGGGGACCCCGCCGATCGCCGCCGAGCCCACCTGGCACGGCTTCCTGCACGCAGCTGACGACCTGGCCGCTCGGGACCAGCCGCTGTTGACGTAGTGCCACGACGCGACCGGTGAACGGACCGATCAACCTCGATCCCGGCACCCTCGCCGCCCGAGTCGCCGCCGAGGGTGTCACCCGGGCCCTTTAGAGAACGTCGTGGCCCGGGTGTGGGTCGGCCGGGATGGTGCCCAGCCGGCCCGCGCGGAAGTCCTCGTATGCCTGCACGAGCTCCTCACGCGTGTTCATCACGAACGGGCCGTACGCCGCGACCGGCTCGCGGATCGGCTGCCCGCCCAGGATGAGCACGTCCATGTCGTGCTTCGGGTCCGCCTGCACGGTGATGGCCTCACCCGAGCCGAACACGGCGAGCTGGCCCAGCTTGACCGGACGCTGGTCCGCGCCAACCGAGCCGTTTCCGGCAAGCGTGTAGACGAGCGCGTTGAAATCCGGCCGCCACGGCACGCGCAGCTGCGCACCGGCGGTGAGCGTGGCGTGCACCAGCGAGATGGGCGTGTGCGTGATGCCGGGGCCCGGATGCCCCGCGATGTCTCCGGCGATCACGCGCAGCAGGGCCCCGCCGTCGGCCGAGCTCAGGAGGGCCACCTGGCCGGCGCGGATGTCCTGGTACCGAGGAGAGGTCATTTTCATCTTGGCGGGGAGATTGACCCACAGCTGGAAGCCATGGAAGAGACCACCCGAGATGACCAGTTCCTCCGGCGGTGTCTCGATATGGAGCAGGCCGCTGCCGGCCGTCATCCACTGCGTGTCGCCGTTGGTGATGAGCCCGCCACCGCCGTGCGAATCCCGGTGCTGGAAGGTTCCGTCGATCATGTAGGTCACGGTCTCGAACCCGCGATGCGGGTGCCACGGCGTCCCTTTGGGCTCGCCTGCTCCGTAATCGACCTCGCCCATCTGATCCATGTGGATGAACGGGTCGAGCGTGCGCAGGTCAACGCCCGCGAACGCGCGTCGCACGGGAAAGCCCTCTCCCTCGAACCCGGAAGGCGCGGTGGTCACCGAGACGACCGGGCGGTCGGCCGCGGCCTCACCAGGCGCCTCGACACGCGGAAGGACCAGCGGGTTGTCGACTGTCACAGCAGGCATGAAGCCATCATAGTTGAAATCTCAACAAACGACCACTGTTCCGCGAAGTGACACAGATGCAGGTAGCTAGATGTTTCTCTCCAGTAACATTCCGGCCGAACGGCTGTGGTCGAGAGCGGCCACGCGACGCAGACTGGGGGCTTATGTCCGGCCGCCACCGCACAAGCAGACGCAGAAGAAGCCCGCTGCCAGCCATCACGCTGGCGGTAGTGGTGTTTCTGGGCGTAAGTATCGGCATATTTGCGATATACCGCCTCGCCAGCCAGCCGGGATGCACCGGGCAGACACAGCTCAAGGTCGCCGTGACGCCGGAACTCGCACCGGCGGTCAAACAGACGGCGCAGGCCGTCACCGAGCGGCGCGCCAAATCCGAGGGCACGTGCTTCGCGTTCGACGTGACCGCCGCCGACTCGGCCGACATCGCCGCCGCGGTCGCCGCGCAGCAGGGCAAGGCACTGGCCGGGGTCGGCCAGCCGAGCGGCGATATTCAGGTTCCTGACGTTTGGGTACCGGACTCGGCCACCTGGCTCGCCCGAGTCCAGCAGGCCGCCTCGGGTACCGCCCTTCCCGAGGCGGCGTCGATCGCGCGCAGCCCGGTCGTCGTGGCGATGCCCGAGCCGGTCGCGGCCACGCTGGGCTGGCCCAACACCAAACTGACCTGGCAGGCGCTGCTCCAGCAGGTCACCACAAACTCGAAGCTGCACATCGGCACGGCCGAGCCCACCCGCGACGCGGCAGCGCTGTCCGGGCTGCTCGCACTCGGCGCGGCGGCGAGCGGGTCACCCAACGGGCAGGCCGCCGCGACCGCCGCGCTGCGCACGCTGGCCTCCGGGCG